>JAVBXO010000242.1 GCA_030824535.1 Azonexus sp.
GTCGCAGCCCGAGGTAAGGCGCCAGCGCCGAGGCGGCGGCGAGGCCGAGCATGACCACACCGGCCAGCCAGGGCATCGCGGCGCTGGCCGCGTAGCGACTGAGCAGCGCAAAAGGCGGCGCGCGCAAGGCGGCCGAGCAGGCGACCCAGACGATGGTCGTCGCCAGCAGGAAACCCGCCCCCAGGCCGCTGACGGCCGGCAAGGCCAGCATGGCCAGCGACGACAGTGCGACCAAAGCCACGAGCCAGCCGCCGATGGCGCGCAGAGATTGCCGCGCCCGGTCGACGGCCAGACCCATCGCCAGATCAGCTACCAGGAAGATCGCCTGGTCGAGCGCCAGCACCCAGGGCAGCCAGCGCCGCTCAATGCCAGCGCGCTGCAGCAGTTCGGGAAGAAAGAGGACATAGACCGTCCAGCCGAGGGCAAAGAAAAATTGCACCACGGCAAGGTAAAGCGCGACGCGACGGGGAATGGCATTGGCGGACATGGTTTGATTTTGCATCCCGGTATTGCGACGTGAACAAGTTCATGAAGCGCCAGCCAGACGAAACCAGCCTGCCAGCCCCGCCGATTTGAAAATACCCCTGATTTTGCGGTCGACCGCAAAATCAGGGCGTTTTTCAGAAAGCATTTGAAATATTCGACGAGCCGACTGACGTTCAGTTCCCGTCCGAGCTCCAGCAGAATATCGCCGGATGCTTGCATTCCTTTGTCCTGCAAGGCTTTCCGGGGAAATATTTTTTCCCGGAACGGGGAACCAAATCCCCTCCCCCCAGCCCAAAAGCCACTGCCGTCGGTCCAGTTGCCGCGTTTTTGCGCTCAGAGAATCGACGCGGTTCTTTCAACAACAGAGGTTGGGTAATGTCACAAACAAAAGCCACATATAACGACAAGGTGGTCCGGCAGTTTGCCGTGATGACTGTCATCTGGGGGATCGTCGGCATGCTGGTCGGCGTCATCATCGCCGCGCAGCTGGTCTGGCCGGAACTCAATGTCGGGCCATATTTCCATTTTGGCCGCCTGCGTCCGCTGCACACCAACGCAGTGATTTTCGCCTTCGGCGGTTGTGCGCTGTTCGCCACTTCCTATTACGTCGTCCAACGCACCTGCCACGTTCGCCTGTGGGGTGGACCGCTGATTCCGCTGACTTTCTGGGGCTGGCAACTGGTCATCGTGCTCGCCGCCACTACCCTGCCGCTGGGCATTACCTCGGGCAAGGAATACGCCGAGCTGGAATGGCCAATTGACCTGCTGATCACCGTCGTCTGGGTCGCCTACGCCTTCGTCTTTTTCGGCACGGTCGGCCAGCGCAAGGTGTCGCACATCTACGTCGCCAACTGGTTCTACGGCGGCTTCATCATCGCCGTCGCGCTGCTGCACATCGTCAACAGCATGGCCATGCCGATTTCGCTGACCAAGTCCTACTCGGTGTACGCCGGCACGCAGGACGCGATGATCCAGTGGTGGTACGGCCATAACGCCGTCGGTTTCTTCCTGACTGCCGGCTTCCTCGGCATGATGTATTACTTCGTCCCCAAGCAGGCTGGCCGTCCGGTGTACTCGTATCGCCTGTCGATCGTGCACTTCTGGGCGCTGATCTTTACCTATATGTGGGCCGGCCCGCACCACCTGCACTACACCGCCCTGCCCGACTGGACCCAGTCGGTCGGCATGGTTTTCTCGCTGATCCTGCTGGCGCCGTCGTGGGGCGGCATGATCAACGGCATCATGACCCTCTCGGGCGCGTGGAACAAACTGCGCACCGACCCGATCCTGAAGTTCCTGATCACCTCGCTGTCCTTCTACGGGATGTCTACCTTCGAAGGCCCGATGATGGCCATCAAGTCGGTCAATGCCCTGTCGCACTACACCGACTGGACGGTCGGCCACGTGCACTCCGGCGCCCTCGGCTGGGTGGCGATGGTGTCCATCGGTTCGATCTACTTCCTGCTGCCGAAGTTGTTTGGTCGCAGCGAGATGTATAACCATGGCCTGGTCACCGTGCATTTCTGGCTGGCCACCGTCGGCACCGTGCTCTACATCGCCGCAATGTGGATCGCCGGCGTCATGCAGGGCCTGATGTGGCGGGCGGTCAATGCCGACGGCTCGCTGGCTTATGCCTTCGTCGAAGGCGTCAAGGGCTCCTACCCGTTCTGGGCGGTGCGCTGGATCGGCGGCCTGTTCTTCCTCGCCGGCATGCTGCTGATGGCCTACAACATGTTCCGCACCATCGCCGTCGGCAAAGCCACCAATGGTCCGGTGCTGGCCCCGGCCGGGCATCACTGAGACGGAAGCGCCACCATGGACCTCAACGACCTGCGTAGTTTCTTTACTGTCGCTGGCTTCCTGAGTTTTCTGTCGGTTTGCTCCTGGGCCTTCGCCACGGAGCGCGAAGCGGCTTTCAATGAAGCTGCCCAGCTGCCCTTTACCGACCCGGAAGAACTGGCCTTGCGACGCAAGGCGATGATTCTCCGACGCTGAATATCAGCTCGGCGCAAAATCAGGATGGGGGGCTACGGCCTCCCGTTTTTTATGCTAACGTCCCGAACGGACAAGCTTGAATACTTCAAACGCCCGTTTGGCACAGTTGATTCGTAATTGCTTGATCTACATCAATAAAAATCAATGTTGCAGTGCACCATTCCGGAAAATTTTCGGTTACAATGCCGTCGCCGCAATCAATTACCTCACTATTTAGGAGCCCACCATGTCGATCAATCCCGAGCAATTCGCCGCCGCCAACAAAGCCGCTGTCGAGTCCATGCTGTCTGTTGCCAACACCGCCCTGGCTTCCGCCGAGCGTATTGCCAGCCTGAACCTGGAAACCGCCCGCGCTGCCGTGGCTGATTCCGTTTCCGGCGCCAAGGCCCTGATGGGTGCCAAGGACGTTCAGGAAGCCCTGACCATCCAGGCTTCGCTGGCCCAGCCGAGCGTCGAAAAGGCTGTTGCCTACGGCAAGTCGGTCTACGAAATCTCCACCCAGACCCAGGAACAACTGGTCAAGATGGTTGAAGCCCAATTCGGCGACTTCCAGAAGAACGTTGCTGACATGCTGGAAAAGGCTGCCAAGTCCGCCCCGGCTGGTTCCGACATGGCTGTTGCCGCTGTGCAAGGCGCCATCGCTGCCGCCAACTCCGCCTTCGACAACATGCGCAAGGCCGCCCAGCAAGTGACCGACATGACCCAAAAGAATATCGCTACGGCTACCAGCGCCACGACCCAGGCTGCCAAGAAGGCCAAGTAATCCGGTTTTCTTCCGGTGATAAAAAAAGCCCGCAGTGTTGCGGGCTTTTTGCTTTTTGGGGGCGTTCACCGCAAATCTGCGGTCAACCTGCCCCGGGCAGGCAAAACCAGGGCGCTTCAGTCCAATGAAAAATAGCGGGTCGCGAAGCGCTGTTCGGGCAAGTCGGCGATGAAATGCTGCAGGCTGGCAACCACCGAGCGGAAAGACAAGTTGTCCCAGGGAATCTCGTCGAGCGCGAAAAAGCGTGCATCCAGACTTTCCGGGCCGGGATCGAGCACCGGCGACAGCACATCGGCCAGGAAATAGAGATGCACCTGATCGGCATGCGGAATGTCGATGACGGTATAGAGGTTTTTCAGACTGACCTGCGCCCCCGCCTCCTCGCGCGTTTCGCGCTCCGCCCCCTGGTAAATCGTTTCCGACAATTCCATGAACCCGGCCGGCAGGGTCCAGGTACTTTTGCGCGGCTCAATGGCGCGCAGGCAGAGCAGGATCTTGCCTTCCCAGACTGGCAAGGTGCCAACGACCATGCGCGGGTTCTGGTAATGCACCGCGCCGCACTGTTCGCATAAATCACGCACACGGTTGTCGCCCGGCGGAATGCGCAAGGTGGTCGGCGTACCGCACTGGCTGCAAAAATTTTGCTTTCTGGGTGCGGGAAAAAAGAATTCCGAGGTTTCGTTACTCATCGGCGGGCCATGCGGGCAGAGGGGAGAGCCACCATTGTGCCTTGCCCGATGGCGGCAACGCCAGCCTTGCCCACCTCCTGGCAACAGCAAACGAGCGCAGAGCAAGCTGGTTTTTGCCTCATTTCTGCGGTCGACCGCAAAAATGAGGCAAAAATGCCATTCGTGGCCCGACCTGCTTGTCTGCACCACTAGCGCCGCCCAAAGCTGGCACTGGCCTTTGCCCGCACTACGCAATTCATCGTATTCCTGATCCTGGCCCCGCTCCGTAAGCTGTCGCTGCACTGCAACAATTGCGGACGGACATTTCATGATCAGAAAATTGCTTGTTTCACTCCTTTGCGCCGGCAGCCTGTGCGCCCATGCGGCGCTCGACCCGGCGCAGGTGCGCCAGCTGGCGGCCGAGGATTCCAGCGACAAGGTGGCGGCGATCCACCAATTGACCCAGACCGCCGACCCGGACGCCGTGCGCGTGCTCAAGGCGATGGCCGATGACCAGCTTTTCCTGGCCGGCGACAAGGTCGTGATCATTGATGGCGACAAGGCCGTCGATGCCGCCAGCGGTGCGGCCGTCAAAATGCCGGCCGATCCCGAGTCACCGACGGTCAATAACCGCATCCGCGGCGAACTGGCCAATGCGCTGGCCGCGCTCAAGCTTTTCGATGCCGATGCCAGCGTCCGCCTGGCCTCGGCACAGAAGCTGCAAAGCAATGTCAGCCCGGCGATGGCGCCGCTGTTGGCGCGGGCGCTGGCAAAGGAAAGCGACGCACAGATCAAGGCGCTACTGACCCTGGCACATGCCCAGGCCAATC
>JAVBXO010000387.1 GCA_030824535.1 Azonexus sp.
TGATGTAGTTAACATAGTCTCTATATATAGAGTAATTCTATAAGGGCAATAGATCGCGGAATTTTTGGAGAATTGAGCCCAATTTTGCAGTGCTGCGGTCGACGGCTTTTTTTACTGTTTTTTGCTGGAAATACTCGACTAGTGGAATAAACAGCAGCACAAGAACTGTGGATAAGTTGAAAATCTGTTGAATTTTCAAGGACTAACAAAAAATTTTGAAATTCGCGCTGACTCACGAGCAAGCGGTTTCGATTTTGCACATAGCTCGTTTCCAGGAAAAATCAGCGTTTTTTGACGAAAAATTTTCCGGATCTGCGGTCAACCCGTCGATTTCGGCAAAAACGAATGCCTTCTGCCGGGCTTGTTATTATTAGACAGTCGGTCTAATATTTTCCGATGGATACCGCAACTCCCCTTCCCCGTCGTCCGCGTGGCCGTCCGGCGCGTCATGGCAACAGCTATGCCGATACCCGCGAACTGCTGATCCAGCAGGGCATCGTCTTGCTGACCGAGCGCGGCGTCAGCGCCACGGCGCTAGAGGAAGTGCTGAAATCGGTTGGGGTGCCGAAAGGCTCGTTCTATCACTACTTCGCCAGCAAGGACGCCTTCGTGCTGGCGGTGCTCGACAGCTACTCTGCCTATTTATTAAGCAAGCTCGACCGGCATCTGGCCAATCCCGCCTTGCCCCCGCTCGAACGCCTGCATACCTTCGTCGATGACGCGTGTGCCGGTGTCGAACGCTTCGAATTCCGCCGCGGCTGCCTGGTCGGTAATCTGGGTCAGGAAGTCGGTTGCCTTGATGCCAGCCTGCAGCAACGCCTGGAAGAAATTTTCTGCGGTTGGGAAGTGCGTCTGGCCGAATGTCTGCGGGCGGCGGTTGTGGCCGGGGAAATTCCTGGCGATACCGATTGCCCGGCACTGGCGCGGGCCTTCTGGATCGGTTGGGAAGGCGCCATCCAGCGCGCCCGGCTGATGCGTTCGACCGAGCCGATGCGGGCCTTTTTCAAACTTTTTCTCGCCGCACTGCGCTGAATCGCTGAATTATTTTGTCTATTTGTAGTCAAGTAGTCTAATTAAACCGGAAGGAGATGAAAATGTTTCAGGGCATTCTGATCAACAAGGATGAAGCCGGTTACCACGCCGCTCTCCAGGCCATCGATGAAGCCGTCTTGCCGGCAGGCGATGTGACGGTGCGCGTCGAATGGTCCACGCTGAATTACAAGGACGGTCTGGCGATTACCGGCCGTTCGCCGGTGGTGCGCCGTTTTCCGATGATTCCCGGCATCGATTTCGCCGGCACGGTGAGCGACAGCCAGCATCCGCTATGGCAAAAGGGCGACCGCGTCATCCTCAACGGCTGGGGCGTCGGCGAAACGCATTGCGGCGGTCTGGCCGAAGTGGCGCGGGTCAAGGGCGACTGGCTGGTGCGCCTGCCGGAAGCCTTCAGTGCCCGTCAGGCGATGGCCATCGGCACCGCCGGCTATACGGCAATGCTGTGCGTGATGGCGCTGCAAAAACATGGCGTTTTATCCACAGACGGCGAAATCCTGGTCACTGGCGCCAACGGCGGTGTTGGCAGCGTCGCCATCGCCCTGCTCGCCAGACTGGGTTACCGCGTGGTCGCGTCGACCGGACGTCCGGCCGAAGCTGATTATCTGAAGGCCCTGGGCGCCGAATCGGTTATCGACCGCGCTGAATTGGCTACGCCGGGCAAGCCGCTGGCTCGCGAACGCTGGGCCGGGGTTGTCGATACCGTCGGCAGCCACACCCTGGCCAATGCCTGCGCCAGCACCCGCTATGGTGGCGCGGTGGCGGCCTGTGGTCTGGCTGGCGGTATGGATTTCCCGTCCTCGGTCGCGCCCTTCATCCTGCGCGGCGTGACGCTCTACGGCATCGACAGCGTGATGGCACCGCTGGCGTTGCGGCAGCAGGCGTGGAATCGTCTGGCCAGCGACCTTGATCCGGAAAAACTGGCGGCAATGACCGTCGAAATCGGCCTGGCCGACGCGATAGGCGAAGCCGAAAAACTGCTCGCCGGCCAGGTGCGTGGTCGCCTTGTCGTGCGCGTTCAGTCCTAACCGCTGCCGTAAAACCAGGAGAAAACATGGAATTTCACCACATCCTGTTCAGCGTTGAAGCTGGCATCGCCCGCCTGACGCTGAATCGCCCGGACAAACTCAATAGTTTCAACACCGATATGCACGCCGAACTGCGCGTCGCGCTCGACCGCATCCAGGACGATGCCAGCATCCGCGTACTGGTCTTGAGCGGTGCCGGCCGTGCCTTCTGCGCCGGCCAGGATCTGGCCGATCCGGCGATGCAGACGGTCAATGGCAAACAACCCGATATCGGCAATGTCGTCGAACGCAACTACAAGCCGCTGGTGCTGCGCCTGCAAAACCTGCGCGTGCCGACCATTGCTGCGGTCAATGGCATCGCGGCGGGGGCGGGCGCGTCGGTGGCGCTGGCCTGCGATCTGGTCGTGGCGAGCAAGTCGGCGTCCTTCCTGCAGGCGTTTTCCAAGATCGGCCTGATCCCGGATACCGGCGGCACCTGGTTTCTGCCGCAAAGAGTCGGCATGGCCCGCGCCATGGGCCTGGCCCTGCTCGCCGACAAGCTGCCCGCCGAAAAAGCTGCCGAATGGGGGCTGATCTGGCAGTGCGTCGAGGACGCCGACTTCATTGCTGCGGTCGACGCCCTGGCGAAGCAACTTTCCACCGCCCCGACCAAGGCCCTGGTGCGCACCCGTCAGGCCCTGCACGCCGCCCCCGGCCATACGCTGGAACAACAACTGTCCTTTGAAGGCGGCTGCATGCGCGAACTCGGCTGGAGTCCGGATTACGCCGAGGGCGTACAGGCCTTCATGGAAAAACGCGCGCCCAAATTCACCGGCGAATGATTCGCCCATCAATTAATTTAAGTAGCGGTTGATTCAATCGTCATCCCCGCGCAGAGCCTGCCCTCGACCTGATCGGGGGCGGGGATCCAGTTTGTGGAATTTCTGGATTCCCGCCGGCGCGGGAATGACATTTCCTGAATGAATCAGAGTCCCATCAAGCAAACCCAGGAGAAAACATGAGCACCCTTTTTGATCCGATCAAGATCGGCGACATCGAACTCGCCAACCGTATCGTCATGGCCCCGCTGACGCGCAATCGCGCCAGCGCCGGCAACTGCGCCAACGAGCTGATGGCCGAGTACTACGCCCAGCGCGCCACGGCCGGCCTGATCATCGCCGAAGCCTGCCAGATCAGCCCGATGGCCCAGGGCTACCTCGACACCCCGGGGATTTATTCGCCCGAGCAGGTCGCCGCCTGGAAGAAAGTCACCGACGCCGTGCATGCTGCCGGCGGCAAGATCGTGCTGCAACTCTGGCACGTCGGCCGCATTTCGCACAGCTCGCTACTGCCCGATGGCGCCGCGCCGGTATCTTCAACAGCGCAACAATCGCCAGCGATGACCTACACCGCCGCCGGTTTCGTCCCGGTGTCCGCGCCGCGCGCCCTGCGTGACGACGAAATCCCGGCGCTGATCGAGGATTACCGCCGGGCCGCGCGCAATGCCATCGCTGCCGGTTTCGACGGTGTCGAAGTGCATGCCGCCAACACCTACCTGATCGAGCAGTTCCTGCGCGACACGATCAACGACCGTACTGGCCCTTACGGCGGTTCCATCGCCAACCGCGCCCGCCTGCTGCTCGACGTGCTGCAGGTCGTGACCGCTGAAATCGGCGCTGGCCGCGTCGGCGTGCGCCTGAGCCCGCTGACGACCTTCGGCAATACCGCGCCGCTCGACAGCAATCCACAGGCGCTGTACGACTACGTCGTCGAACAGATCGCCCCGCTTGGTCTGGCTTACCTGCACATGATCGAAGGCGAAACCGGTGGCACGCGCCATCCGGAAAATGCCCCGCCGTTTGATTACGCCGCCGTGCAGCGCGCCTTCCCCGGCGCCTGGATGGTCAATAACGGCTATGGCCGCGATGCTGCCAAGGCGGCGATTGTCGAAGGCCACGCCGATCTGATCGCTTTCGGCAAGGGTTTCATCAGCACGCCTGACCTCGTCCGCCGCCTGCGCGAAGGCGCGCTGTGGAATGAATTGCGCGTGGACAAGCTCTACGGCGGCGGCGCCGAGGGTTATACCGACTATCCGACGCTGGCCGACTGAGGCAGGCTGCCACTTATCCACAGGGCTTGAGCGCAATCCCGCGAGGGCGGGTTTTGCGGTCAACCCTTAAAAACAGGCCATTTTCACCGGACCAGCGATCTCTCATCCCGAACCGGAGTCTCCCGATGTCCCACATTTTCGAATTCAGCTATCACAACCCGACGCAAATCGTTTTCGGGCCCAACAGCTTTGCCAGCCTCGGCGGCCTGATTCCGCCTGGCGACAAGATCCTGCTGCTCTACGGCGGCGGCTCGATCAAGCGCAACGGGGTTTATCCACAGGTGCTGCAAGCGCTGGCCGGGCGCGACATTGTCGAATTTGCCGGCGTCGAGGCCAATCCGACGCTGGAAACCCTGAATCTTGCGGTCGACCTCGTCCGCGAGCACAAAATCGGCTTCATCCTCGGTGTCGGGGGCGGTTCGGTTGCCGATGGCGCCAAATACATCGCCGCTGCCGCGCTGTTTGACGGCGACGGCTGGGACATCGTCAAGGGCCGTCATGTGCCGGCGCAGGCGCTGCCGGTCGGCGTCGTGCTGACCCTGCCGGCGACCGGCTCGGAATCGAACGCCGGC
>JAVBXO010000289.1 GCA_030824535.1 Azonexus sp.
CTGCGAGCAATACCTGACCTATCCGGTCGGTGCCTTGGTCCAGGACGGCTATGCCGAAGCCGTGATGCGCGCGCTGAAAACGCTGGCCGACGACTTCGCCGAGCGCCATACCCTGGCCTGGCAACAGAACCTGATGTGGTCAGCCAACCAGGCGCTGTGCGGCATCCTCGGCCTGGGCGTGCCGCTGGACTGGGCGACGCACCGCCTGGCCGTCGAACTGACCGCGCTGTGGGGCATCGACCACGGTCGCACACTGAGCATCATCCAGCCCTGGCTGCTGCGCGAACTGATCGAAGCCAAGCGCGCCAAGCTCGAACAACTCGGGCGTAATGTCTTCGGCCTGTCCAACCCCAGCGCCGAAGACAGCATCGCCGCCCTCGAAGCCTTCTACCGCAGCCTGAACATGCCGGTGCATCTGAGCGACGCCGGGATCAAGGACGCCGATGCTGCCGAACGCGTGATGAAGGCCGTGCGCGAACACGGCAACGCCGCGCTGGGTGGTCATGCCGAGCTGGATGAGGCAAAAACGGCGCGGATCATCCAGGCGGCTTGTTCGCGCTGAGTTGTTTATTCAAAAAATGTCATTCCCGCGCAGAGCCTGCCCCCGATCAGGTCGAGGGCAGGCTCTGCGCGGGGATGACGTTTATTTCATGGTTGCCTGAATTTTAAGCGCCGCCAGCGCTTCCTCCAGCCCGCCTTCGACGATCCGGCAACTGATGCCAAGCATCAGGTTCAGAGGCAGGCCGAAGTTTTCCACAGCCTGCCCCTGAGCATCGACGAAGCGTCCGGCGCTTTCGTGCAGGCCGGGCAGCTTGGCGATTTGCGGCCGGGCGTCGGCGAGGTAGCCGATGACCGGCTTGCCCAGCGCGATGGCAAAGCCGACTTCGAAACAGGTGCCGGAATCGGGTTCGCTGCCGCGAAAGGGATTGAGGTTGGCGAGCAGCGCATCGGCCTTGTGGATAAGTTCGAGATTTGCCCGACAAATGCCGCTGGCCGTCGTTTCCTCGTTGTCCAGCGGCACCAGCGCCTGATGGCCGTGCGCTGCCAGCAACTGGCGGGCGGCGGCGGCCCAGGCCAGGACATCGGGACGAAAAACATCAGGGCCGGCGAGGTAGAGATTCATGGTTTGCTCCGGGATGGCGATAGCCCGCAGCTTGCGGCAATCCTGGCGGACTGACCAGTGCCGGATGGCGCCGGTTTCGCCGCTGCTGCGGTCAACGCTGCCGCAAGGGCGTTTTTCAAATAGACTGTGGATATGAACAGTCATCGCCGCATCGCTCACCTCGACATGGACGCCTTCTTTGCCTCCGTGGAGTTGCTGGATTACCCGGAGCTGCGCGGGCAGGCGGTGGTGGTCGGCGGGCGCAACGTGCATTTGCCGCAAGTGCAGGCCGACGGCAGCCGGCGTTTTGCCCGGCTGCGCGATTACGTCGGGCGCGGCGTGGTCACGACCTCGACCTACGAAGCGCGCGCCTTCGGCGTGTTTTCTGGCATGGGGCTGATGAAATCGGCGGCGCTGGCGCCCGAGGCCATCCTGCTGCCGGCCAATTTCGACGCCTACCGCGACTACTCGCGGCGTTTCAAGGCGGCGGTGGCGAGCATTGCGCCGCAAATCGAGGACCGGGGCATCGACGAAATCTACATCGACCTCAGTGATTTTGCCGAAGACAGCCTCAGCCTCGCCCGCCGCATCAAGCAGGCGGTGTTCGCCGCGACCGGCCTGAGCTGTTCAATCGGCATCACGCCCAACAAGCTGCTGGCGAAAATCTGTTCCGACCTCGACAAGCCCGACGGCATCACCATCCTGCGCCAGGACGAAGTCGCAAGCCGGATCTGGCCGCTGCCGGCAAAGAAAATCAACGGCATCGGCCCCAAGGCCACGGAAAAACTCGCCCGCCTCGGTATCCGGAGCATCGGCGAGCTGGCGGCGACGCCGGTCGATTTCCTGTTCCGCCATTTCGGCCAGAGCAACGGCGCCTGGATGCACCGCGTCGCCCACGGTATCGACGAGCGCGCCATCGTCACCGCCTCGGAACCCAAGTCGATCAGCCGCGAAAGCACCTTTGCCCGCGACCTGCACGCCCGCCAGGACCGCGCCGAACTGTCCGAGATCTTCACCGGCCTGTGCCTGCGCGTTGCCGACGACCTCAAGCGCAAGGGCTACGCCAGCCGCACCATCGGCATCAAGCTGCGCTACAGCGATTTCCACGCCGTGACCCGCGACATCACCTTGCCGGTCGGCATCAGCACGGGGGCGGAAATCCGCAAGGCGGCCGGCGAATGCCTCAAGCGCGTGCCCCTGGCGCAGAAAATCCGCCTCCTCGGCGTGCGTGCCGGCGGCCTGGTGCCGCTCAACGCTCTGCTGCAGCCCGTGGCCGCCGTGCAGGCCGAACTGCCCTTCTAGGCCCCTTGCTGCAATTTCTGGGCGGCCATCGCCAGGCGCGGCCGACAGGTCCATAATTTATCCACAGGCGCCCCGCCCCTGCCCCACCACCGCATGGAGACCGTCATGGACAGCCACAACCCCCCTCTCAGCCTGCACGAAGCCGCCCAACTCCTCGCTGCCAGCCCGGAAGCCGCGCACGATCTGGAAGTCCGGCTGGCGCACGCCATCGAGCACGGCGAACTGCACGCCAACGTCAAACGCTGGGCCACCGAGCAATGGGAAGGCCGGCAGCTACCCGGCAACATCAACCGTCTGGAAACCTTCATCGGCCGTCCCGAACTCGACGTCTGGCAGCAGCAAAATCCCGGCTGAATTCCCCGGAAAGCTTTCCCGGCTTTCATAAAATCGCCGGTTTTGCTTCTGGCACAATGATCGACGCCGGTTTAACCATGGCTGATCCGGCGCCGACGAGCGACAATGCCGGTACATGTCGCTCAAATCATTCATCAAAGGCTGGATCGGCGAAACCCTGGGCGCAATGGCGCATTGGGCCTTTCTCGACCGCAAGACCTACCACGCGCTGAACAACGTCACCCTGCAGACCAGCAATGGCACGACGCAGATCGATCACATCATCGTTTCGCGCTACGGCATTTTCGTCATCGAGGCCAAGAACTATAAAGGCTGGATTTTTGGCGAGGCCGACAGTCCGCAATGGACGCAAAGCCTGTACGGCCGGAACTACCCCTTCCAGAACCCGCTGCACCAGAACTACCGGCACATCCGCAGCCTGCAGGAACTGCTCGGCTGCGACGACGAAGACTTCTTTTCCATCGTCATGTTCTGGGGCGACTGCGAACTGAAAACGCCGTTGCCGGAAAACGTCATGACCCACGGCTACGGCCTGTACATCAAGCGCCAGCGCGAAGTGCGATTCACCGACGAGGAAGTCGCCGACATCGTCGCCGAGATCAAGGCGGCGATGCTCGCCAAGGGCCTGATCAACTCCTTCATCACTCGCCGCCGCCACCGCCAGTCCCTGACCGAACGCCATGCCGCCGCCCGCGAAACCTGCCCGAACTGCGGCCACCCCCTGGTCCTGCGCACCGCCCGGCACGGTGCCAACGCCGGCCAGCCGTTTTATGGCTGCAGCAGCTTTCCGGCGTGCCGGTATACCTGTGATGCGGGGTGAGCTGGGGGACTCTCAGCAATAAATCTGCTGTATGCCTGGCTGAAGTAAGCGCCTTACTCTTTCGGGGGCGGCAATGTCCCCGATTGCCGGACGAGCTTTTTTTCCTCGGATTTGACGCGCCGTTCCAGCTTTTTGATGTCTTCTTCCGGCGGCAGTTGTTCCGGTTTGATGCCGCGTTCGCCCAACATGTTGCGCACGCTTTTGTTGTTCTGCACATGCTCGCTGCCAATGGCCCCTTCGCCGTGCAGGTTTTCCTGGCTGACCTTGTGATTGGTGATTTCGGTCGCCAGATTCTTGGCGGCGATGGTCAGTGTGGGCAGGAAATCGGCCAGCGGGCGGGTCTTGGTGATACCGAAACGCTCCTTCATGGTCTGGGTCGTGTGGCCGCCGAAGAGCGCCGCATCGCCCTGTGAGCGGATACGCCCGAAGCCGGCATCGTCGACGCCGCGTTCGTAGATGTTTTGGGACAGCGTTTTTTCCGATTCGCGCAAGCGCTCGCGGGCATCAAGCCGGGCTTGCAGACGCATGCGCTCCTCGATCAGCTCCTGCTTGCGGGTCTGGATGGCAAAGTAGCTTTGGGCAAAAGCGATGGCTTCCTTGCGCGGGTCGCCGTTCTGGGCGATCAGGTAGCAGGCATAGCGAGTGAGCATGAAGTCGTCGACGGGGCGTTCGGCGCCGCTACCAAGTTTGACCATTTTCGTGACGCCACGAAAATGGTCGCTGACCGCGCAACCCGTGGTTTCACAGGAATCGATGGCGCGCCTGATGACTGTCAGGAAATTTTCCCAGCGCGCGTAGCCCAGCGGCTCCATGAGATCGCGGGCAAACCAGAATTCGATGCCGTCTTCCGGCAAGGTCTGGCTCAGGTCGTCAAAATGGTTAGTCATTTTTTGTACTGCGGTCGTATCCATGGCTGTTCTCCTTCGCCGACGAAATCGTTGGAAAAGGAAGAATGATATTTGAATAATCCGGGATGGCGAAGTATCTCTAGCTGCCGGCGAAAATCTCGGCTGAAATGCCATTCAGATCGCCAATAGCCAACCTGATTAGCAACGAACGTCAGCTAGCCGAATTGATCGGAGGTTTTGAGGTTTGCAATTCACTGCCGCGACCAGCAGGCGCGTATTCAATGCGTTTAGATCGAAACGGCGATTGAAGCG
>JAVBXO010000406.1 GCA_030824535.1 Azonexus sp.
GACGGCCGGAAGCGCAGCTTCTCGCTGGCCAATGCGCCGCACGACGACGCCCTGCTGCAACTGCATATCCGCCACGTTCCCGGCGGCTTCTTCACCGAGCAGGTTTTCTCGACGATGAAGGTCCGCGACATCCTGCGCTTCAATGGCCCGCACGGCAGCTTCTTCCTGCGCGAGGATTCCTCCAGGCCGATCATCCTGCTCGCCGGCGGCACCGGTTTTGCGCCGATCAAGGCCATCGTCGAACACGCCATCGCCGAAAACTGTCAGCGCCCGATGGTCATCTACTGGGGCGCCAAAGCCCGCGTCGATCTCTACCAGAACGCCCTGCCGGAACAATGGGCCGCCGAACACGCCAATATCCGCTACGTCCCGGTGCTCTCCGAACCCGCTGCCGACGATGCCTGGCAAGGCCGCACCGGCTTCGTGCACCAGGCCGTCCTCGCCGACTTCCCCGACCTCGCCGGCCAGCAGGTCTACGCCTGCGGCTCACCGGTGATGATCGACGTCGCCCGCCGCGACTTCATCGCCCAGGGGCTGCCGGAAGAAGAGTTTTTCGCGGATGCGTTTACTTTTTCGGCGAGCTGATTTTTGCCTTTTCAGAGGCGTCGACCGCAAAAGCGCGACGCCTCAACGCTGCCAGGCACAGCCCAACAAAGTCTTGCCGTTGATCGTCAGGCGGGCGGTCCAGCCGAAGACGGCGTCGGCGCTGGGGTCGTTGCACAATTTCGGCTCGAATTGCAGGTCGACCGCAAAATTGTCGGTTTTTTCCGCATAGCGGGCGACTTGCCCGTCGCGGGAGAATTCCCGGTAGGGCAGTTGCAAGTCGGCTTCGCCCTGGCGCTTGATGAGAATCTGCTGGCCGCCGGCGGCCAGCAGCCAGTCCTTGCCGGCAGCCTGCCAGCTTTCTTCCGCACCGCCCGGCTGCTGACAGCGGCCGTCGGTGCGCGCCAGGTTGAGGGCGCTGGCTTTCAATGCTACGCCATCAGTGACGCCGAGCAATTCGACGTAGAGCTTGCGCCCGGCGCTCAGCCCGACCTGATCAAGGCCGCGCAGCACCGAGCCATCACCCGACACATCGTCGAGCAGCGCGTAGCTGCGGTCGCGGCAGGGTGAGAACAGCAGCTTGTCACCCTGTTTCATCATCAGGCCATAGGCCAACCGGGGCTTGAGCTCGGCGATTTTGGCCGCATCTTCGGCGCAGGCCTGACCGACAGACAGGGCAAAACCAAACAGCACAGCAAGAGCACGAAGTTTCATGGGATTCAGTAGCGGATCGACAAGCCGCCGATTGTCCTCTGCCCGGCCGGATGGCAGTTTGATGCAAGCGAAAAAACGCGCTACCAGGCAAGTCCAGCGCAACGATTGTCCCTGCGCGGCGATTCCAATAAAGTTGTGCCCGAAACCTTTCTCCGCCCTTCTCCCCATCCCTTAGCCAAGGAAATAACGTGTCGAAAACTGCTGGACTAGCCAAGGACTCGCTCGGCACCTTCGAATCGGCCATCATGGGCATCGCCGGTACGGCGCCGGCCTTCAGCGTGGCCGTGACTACCGCCGCCATCGTCGCTTCGGTCGGCGTGCTGTCGGTCGGCAGCATTCTTTATTGCGGCCTGATCATGTTCGGCATCATGCTGGCCTTCATCCACCTGAGCAAAATCACCCCGCATGCCGGCGCGGCCTACGCCTGGGTCGGGCATGTCTTTGGCCCGAACTGGGGATTTTTCGCTGGCTGGGGCCTGCTCGTCGCATCGATCTTTTTCATGGTCTCGGCGACCATCCCAGCGGCGACCTCGACGCTGCTGCTGCTCGCGCCCGAGCACGTCGAGGACACCGTCTGGGTGGCCGGCACCGCCGCCCTGTGGCTGACCCTGGTGACCATCGTCGTGACCAAGGGCATCAAGCACGCCAGCTATACCCAGTTGATCCTGACGGCGGCCGAAACCATCGTGATCTTCGCGCTGATCGGTGGCGCCTTCATGCAATACGGCAGCCAACCAGCGCATGCGCCCTCGCTGATCTGGTTCTCGCCCTTCTCGTTTACGCCGCAACTGTTCGCCACCGGCGCCCTGACGGCGATTTTCTTTTACTGGGGCTGGGACGTGACGATGAATCTCAGCGAGGAGACCAAGAGCGGCGCCAGCGGTGAATCGCACCCGGCCGGGCGCGGCGCCTTCTGGGCAATGGTCAATCTAATCCTGTTCTTCATCATCATGATGATCGTCGTGCTCATCGTGCTGACCGACGAGGAAATCGCCCAGGCCAACACCAATGTGCTCTACGCCATCGCCAACAAGCTGTTTCCGACGCCGTGGAATTACCTGGCAGTACTGTCGACGATACTCAGCACCATCGGCACCATCGAGACGCAAATCCTGCAATTCAGCCGCAGCATGTTCGCCATGGCCCGCGACGAGATGCTGCATCCGCGCTATGCCAGGATCCACCCCGAATGGCAGACGCCGTGGGTCGCGACTTTCGTGATCTGGTTCCTCGGCGTCGTGCTGCTGTTCAGTTCCTCGTACATGCCGTCGGTCAAAAGCATACTCGAGAGCTCCATCCTCGCCATCGGCTTCCAGATCTGTTTCTACATGAGCCTGACCGGCTTTGCCTGCGCCTGGCACTACCGCGACCAGCTCACGACCGGGCTCTACAACGCCGTCTCCTACGTGCTGTGGCCGCTGCTGGCAGCACTATTCATGGTCTTCATCGCCATCTACAGCATCCCGACCTTCGACACCATCACCAACCTGATGGGCATTGGTGGCATCCTGATCGGCTTCGTGCCACTGCTGCTCGGCGGCCTGCGGCGCAAAGACCGTAGCGCCGCATGAGTCCGGAAACAGACTGAAACAACTTATTGCACAAGTAACGAGCTCAGCCGCGGCACTTTTGCCCATCATCTTCGCCACTGCATGACCCATGGAGACATCTGAATGAGCAAACCCCGCTTCCGCATGACGCTGACCGCCCTGGCCATCCTCGCTGCCCTGGGCACCGGCCACCTGCTTGGGCAGCGCGCCAGTGACGGCAGCGCCATCGCCGCCACGCCAGTGATCGCCAACCCCCCGGCCCCGACCAGCGCCGTTGCCATGCCTGACATGGCCGGCATCGTCGCCCGCTACGGCGCAGCGGTAGTCAATATCAGCGTCACCGGCAAGAGTTCTTCCCGCGAGCAGGGCGGCATGCCCGAACTCGACCCGGACGATCCGCTCTACGAATTTTTCCGTCGCTTTGGCCTGCCCCGTGGTGGCCAGGGCGGCGGACAGGGTGGTGGTCATGGGCGCGGCCAGTCCGCCCCCAGCCACAGCCAGGGCTCCGGCTTCATCATCTCGCCGGATGGCACGGTGCTGACCAACGCCCACGTCGTCGCCGATGCCGACGAAGTCATCGTCAAGCTGACTGACCGCCGCGAATTCAAGGCCAAGGTGCTTGGCATCGACAAGAACAGCGATGTCGCGGTGCTCAAGATCGAGGCCCGCGAGCTGCCGAGCGTGGTCATCGGCAACACCACCAACAGCCGGGTCGGCGACTGGGTGCTGGCCATCGGCTCGCCCTTCGGCTTCGAAAACAGCGCCACCGCCGGCATCCTGTCGGCCAAGTCGCGCAGCCTGCCGGATGGCAGCTACGTGCCCTTCCTGCAGACCGACGTCGCGGTCAATCCCGGCAACTCCGGCGGGCCGCTGTTCAACCTGAACGGTGAAGTCATCGGCATCAACTCGCAGATCTACTCGCGCAGCGGCGGCTACCAGGGGCTGTCCTTCGCCATTCCCATCGAACTGGCGATGAACGTCGAACAACAACTGGTCAAGCACGGCAAGGTTCAGCGCGGCAAGCTCGGCGTGACGATCCAGGAAGTCAATCAAGCCCTGGCCGATTCCTTCGGCCTGGGCAAACCGGCCGGCGCGCTGGTCAGCGCCATTGAACCGGGCAGCCCGGCGGAAAAAGGCGGCTTGCAGGTCGGCGACGTCATTCTTGCGGTCAACGGCCGGGAAGTGATCAATTCCGGCGAGCTGCCGGCCCAGGTCTCGATCATGTCACCCGGCGAAATTGCCAAACTGCGCATCTGGCGGCACGGGGCGAACAAGGAAATCGACCTGCGCGTCGGCGTTTTCGACGACAACAAGCTCGCCGCCCAGGAAAGCCCGGCAGCCAGCAAGGGCCGCCTCGGTGCAGCCGTGCGGGCGCTGACGCCACAGGAACAGCGCCAGGCCGACCTCAAGGGCGGCGTGCTGATCGAAGAAAGCGGCGGCGCCGCAGCCCGCGCCGGTCTGCGCAGTGGCGACGTGATCATCGCCGTCAATGGCGAAAGCATCGCCAGCCCCGAACAACTGCGGGCGGTGATCGCCAAGGCCGGCAAGAAGGCCGCCTTGCTGATCATGCGCGGTGAAAACCGGATTTTCGTGCCCGTCGATCTCGGCTAAAGCCCCACCAATTTTCAGAAAGAAACACCATGAACACTCAGGAACGCGAGCAACTCAACAGTTTCCTCGGGCAATTGACCAGCGCCCGCCTCAACAGCAAGGACAGCGAAGCCGAGACCTTGATCCGCGAGGCCTGCGCCCGCCAGCCCGATGCTGCCTATCTGCTGATCCAGCGCTTGCTGATCCAGGAGCAGGCGCTGAAAAATGCCCAGGAGGAAATCAGCCGCCTGCGCAGCCAGTCTTCAACAGGCGCCGGCTCCTTCTTCAGCGACAGCGCCTGGGGCCATCACGCCGCCGCCC
>JAVBXO010000245.1 GCA_030824535.1 Azonexus sp.
CGATACAGGCGCAGCGTCGCTTCGAGCGCCGCCAGCGTGGTTTTGCCGACGCGCAGCGCGCGCTTCAGCGGGTTTTTCTTGATCCTGGCGATCAGCTCCTTACGCCCGACGATCAACCCGGCTTGCGGGCCGCCGAGCAGTTTGTCGCCGGAAAAAGTCACAATGTCCGCCCCCGCCGCCAGCGCCTGTTGCGGCGTCGGCTCGGCGGGCAAGCCCAAGGCGGCGAAGTCGGTCAGCGTGCCACTGCCGAGATCAACAACAAAAGGCAGCCCGGCGGCGTGGGCGATTTTGGCCACTTTTTGCTCGTCGACCGCAAGTGTGAAGCCGGTGACTTCGTAATTGCTGGTATGCACCTTCATCAGCAGCGCGGTCTTGGGGCCGATGGCCTCGACATAGTCCTTTTCGTGCGTGCGATTGGTCGTGCCGACTTCGATCAGCTTCACCTGCGCCCGGCGCATCACGTCGGGGATGCGGAAAGCGCCGCCAATCTCAACCAGTTCGCCGCGCGAGACCACCGCCTCCTTGCCCTGCGCCAGCGCGTTCAAGGTCAGCAGCACGGCGGCGGCGTTGTTATTGACGATGGTGGCGGCGATGTCGGGCGAGCCGCCAGCCACCAGTTCGGCAAGCAGGCCGGACACCAGATCGTCGCGGTCGCCACGCCCGCCGGAAGCGAGGTCGTATTCGAGCGCACAGGGCGAACGCGCGGCTTCGACCATCAAGGCAATCGCCTCTTCGGACAACAGCGCCCGACCGAGATTGGTATGCAGCACCGTGCCAGTGAGGTTGAACACAGCACGCAAATTGGCCCGACCAGCGTCATCGGCACGGCGGCGGATGGCAGCAAACAGCGCCGCCTCTTCAGGCAGCGGCAGGCCATGCTTGAGCCCTTCGCGGGCGGCGGCCAGTTCGGCACGCACACAGCCGGTCACCAACTGGCGACCGTGGATGTCGATCAAATCAGAAAACTGGCTTAAAACGCGGTCGACCGCAGGAAGATGTCTTTTTTCGTTCATGGCTTTCACCCGGACCGGGCAGAAAGGGTTGATAAATAGGATCAGGCAATCAATTCGACCAACTCGGAATAAACCGGTAATTGGCTATCGGCGGTCAGCAAGCGGGCGGGCAGTTGTTTGGCCTGGGCAATCAGCAAACGGTCGAACGGGTCGCGATGATGCCAGGGCAAAGTCCGCACCTGCGCCGCGACCTCGCCACTGACCGGCAGTTCGACAAAGCCGGTTTGACAGGCCAGTTGCAGGGTGCGTTGGGCGTCATGAACAAAGTCGGGGCGTTCCAGCGAGGACTTGATGGCGATTTCCCAGATGCTGGCGCTGCTGAAAAAAATGGCGTTGCTGCGGTCGACCAGCCGGGCAACCCAATTTTCGGGAATCCGCGCTGGCTGATAGATCGCCCAGAGCAGGATGTGCGTATCAAGCAGCAGGGTCACGCCACTTCCCCGCCAAACATATCGGCAATGTCATCTGCCGCCAACCGGTCAAAATCCTCGGGAATGGCCGCATTCCCGGTCGCCTCCCCCTGCCCCAGGCCCAGCACACGCGGCGGCAAGCTGCTGGCATAGGGCACCAGACGCGCCAGCGGATGCCCGGCACGCGCGATGATCAGCTCCTCACCTTGCACGACCTGCTCGAGATAGCGCGACAAATGGGTTTTGGCTTCATGAACATTGACGGTTTGCACGGCGACCTCCGATTGGACTAAGTTGGACTAAGCTTATCTGGCGATCTGAGCAGTAGCAAGTCCGCGCCGCGATGGCCATGGAAAACTGCTCCAAAACATGGTCGACCGCAGGAAGACGGGATTTTTCGTTCATGGCTTTCACCCGGACCGGGCAGAAAGAGGTCTATCGGAATCACTCAGAATCAGGCGGCGTTGGCACCGATCAGCAGCAGGTTCGGGCCGGCGCGCAGATAGCCGGCTTCGTCGACCAGCAGGTCGAGCGCCAGCGTGGCGAGATCGTCGGCAATCGGATCGACGCGCGGATCTTTTTCCTGGTAGACGATCTTCAGATAGCTTTTGCAGGCATCGCAGGTTTCGGCGCGCACGGCGCCCTTGCTGTCGGCGATTTCCTGCAAGGCCAGCGCCTTGTCGCTGTTGCAACTGGTGCACACGGCGCGCGGCACGTTCCATTCGCTGTTGCACAGGCTGCAATGCAGGTAGCGCAAGTTGTTGATCGTCGCACCGAGGCGGACGACGCTGGCCACCGCCGGGCTGCCACAGCAGGGGCAGACGTTGTGGGCATCGAGGGTTTGCAGGTGCGCGGCGCCAAGCTGGCTGGCCAGGCGGGTGTAGACCACTTGCAGCGCTGCCGCGACAACGGCCAGGCTGGCCAGTTCATCGGCTTGCGGTTCGCCCTGCAACAGCCGGTCAGCCATGTTTTCAAGGCAGTCATCAGCAGCAACGAGCAGGCCATCGAGCACTGGCCGGGCGCTCGCGGGGGCCTGCAGACGCAGGTCGCCGGCGATTTGCAGCAAGACATCGCGCCAGGCGGCCGGACGCTTGCCCGGGTCGAGCGGCGGCATGCCGTGGGTGCGCGCCTGCGCCAGCGTTGCCGCATCGGGCAGCGGCAATTCCGCCAGGGATTGCAGGGCGGCATGCTGGGCCTGGCTGACGTGGCCAAGAAAACGCAGCCATTCCGCCAGACTGTGGCCCTCGGCCAAAGCCACAAAACGTTCGGCGCGATCAGCAAACAGGCTGGTCGTCACTGGCAACAGAAAAGCCGGCGCTTCTTCGGCAGGCGGATGGAAATCGATGGCTTGGGGCTGCATGGTTGTTGGTTGTTGGTTGTTGGTTGTTGGTTGTTGGTTGCTGTTAGTTGTTGTGAAGACAGACAAATATTCGTCATCCCCGCGCAGGCGGGGATCCAGCTTGTTGCATTTTCTGGATTCCCGCCTGCGCGGGAATGACATTTTTGCATTAATCAGCGGATCGCCATGGATTCCCCGCTAAAAAACGGGGGTTGCGGCCGGTTGACCGCATAACCCCCGAACGCAAGGTAAAACGATTAATCGTCATTCCCGGCTTGACCGGGAATCCAGAAGTACATCGCTGGATTCCCGCCTGCGCGGGAATGACGGGCTTGATTGATTACTTCCCCGTGACCTGGCGATACCAGCCGCGGTGATGTTGCTTGGCCCAGCCCCGGGTCACCGTGCCGTACCACATGGCGCGGATGGTGCCCTTGACCCAGATCGCGGCATAGACGTGGACCATGATCAGGCCGATCATCGTCGCCCCGGCGGCGGCGTGAATCACCGCCCCCAGGCGCACCAGCGTGATGTCGAAGCCGAACCAGGCACGCCAGATGAACAGGCCGGAAACGGTCATCAGCAGCATGCACACGGCCATGGCCCAGAACATGACTTTCTGGCCACCGTTGTACTTGCCCTGCTCCGGCATGTTGTGGTCGTCACCGTTGACCATCTCGCCGACCTTGCCCAGCCACTCCTTGTCCGCCGGCGTCATCTGGTTCAGATGCTTGAAGCGGATGAACAGCCCGAGGAAGGACACGGCCATCAGCACCCCGAGATAGGGGTGGATGATGCGCGCCCAAGTCGGGCCGCCAAAGAGTTGCGTCAGCGGGAAGAAAGCCGGGTGGAAGAAGGCCAGGCCAGACAGCGCGAGCAGGATGAAGCTGATGCCCACGACCCAGTGATTGGCCCTTTCCTTCGGTTCATAACGCTTGAGGTCTTTCGGATCGCGGATCATTTTGCGGCCTCCTTCTCGCTGTCTTCCCGTTCGATTTCGTCCTCGATCTCTTTCGAGACCTCGTTCGGACCCTTGGTGACGTAATGGAACAGGCTACCCAGCGCCACCGCGCCCATGGCCAGCGTCGCCAATGGCTTGGCGAAGCCCTTCCACAGCGAGACCAGCGGGCTGATCGACGGATTGGCCGGCAAGCCGGCATACAGATCGGGCTTGTCGGCGTGATGCAGCACATACATCACGTGCGTGCCGCCAACGCCTTGCGGATCGTACAGACCCGCCTGATCGTAACCGCGCTCCTTCAGATCCGTGACGCGCTTGGCGGCGTAATCCTTCATGTCCTCCTTCGAACCGAACTGGATCGCGCCGGTCGGGCAGGCCTTGGCACAGGCCGGGGCCTGATTCACGGCCACCCGGTCGGAACACAGCGAGCACTTGTAGGCCTTGCTGTCTTCCTTCGAGATGCGCGGAACGTTGAACGGACAGCCGGTCACGCAGTAGCCGCAGCCGATGCAGTTTTCCTGATGGAAATCGACAATGCCGTTGCTGTACTGAATGATCGCGCCGGGGGCCGGACAGGCCTTCAGGCAACCGGGGTCGGCGCAGTGCATGCAGCCGTCCTTGCGGATCAGCCACTCGAGCTTGTTGTTCTGCTCAACCTCGGTGAAACGCATCACCGTCCACGACTTGGCCGACAAATCCATGGGGTTGTCGTACACCCCGTGGCAGTTGCCGACTTCGTCGCGGATGTCGTTCCATTCCGAGCACGCCACCTGGCAGGCCTTGCAGCCGATACAGGCGGAAACGTCGATGAGCTTGGCGATTTCGATGGTTTCCCGCACTTGCGTGGAAGGCGTCGTCGTCGCGGAGCGCTGTTTGATGTCTAGCGATTGCAGTGCCATGGCAGCGCTCCTT
>JAVBXO010000085.1 GCA_030824535.1 Azonexus sp.
AGGGCCGAGTTCCGCAGCCCCCGCCGCTTTCGAGTAGCGCAGGGCAGTTGGCGCAGCCAACCGCGTAACCTGGGGTCGCCTTTTCTTTGCTTACTTTCTTTTGGCGAAGCAAAAGAAAGTGAGACGCCCGCAAGGCGGAAAGCAGCGGTCAATCACGAGAAAGTGCCCGCGCAAAGGAACTGTCCCCAAGAAAATCACCCCCGTACCGTCAACACCTTCCCCTTCTTGTCATAAAGCATGACCGGCACACACCGCCGTTCGTCGTGATAAACCCCGACACAGTCAAGACACTGGAAACACGCGTCGTAGCGGATTTCACCACTGCTTTCGATGGCGTCGTATTCGCAAACCACCTTGCAGCGTTGGCAGGGCTGGCCACATTCGCTGCGGCGGGGCAGCCAGTCGAAGCGGCGCAGACGGCCGCCGAGTGACATCACCGCGCCGAGCGGGCAGATGAAGCGGCAGAAGAACTTGTAATAGAAAGCACCGGCCAGCAGTAGCCCGACGGCGTAGAGGACGAAGGGCCAGCTGCGGTCAAAGGCGACCGTGATGGCCGTCTTGAAGGGTTCGAGTTCGTTCAGGCTTTCGCCGGCGCGTGGCTGGAACAGTGCGGCCAGTACCAGCACCGTCAGCCCAAGGTAGCGCCCCCATTCGAGCTGGCGTGCCCGTTCGGCGCTCAGGCGCAGGCGCGGCAGATGCAGGCGGCGGGCGAGGTGGCCGATGAATTCCTGCAGGGCGCCGAACGGGCACAGCCAGCCGCAGAAAGTGCCGCGCCCCCAGACGAAAAAGCTGATCAAGGTGAAGGCGATCAGCAGCAGGGAAATCGGATCGTAGAGGTAGCTCGACAGATCGTGGCCGGCGCGCAGCGATTTGATCGCGCCGGTGATCTGGACGATGGACAACTGCCCCTGCGCGTACCAGCCGACCCAGACCAGGGTAAAGCTCAGGAAGTACAGCCGGAAAAGGCGCAGGCGCCCGGCTTCACGGGAAATCCACGCCGGTCGGGCGAGGACGACGCTGAGGCCGGCCAGCGCCAGCAGCAGGATGACCAGGTCGCCGGCGCGGGCTTGCCAGGCCAGCAGCCATTCTGGTAGCGGCGTTGGCGGGTAGATGAACAGTCGGGCCGGTGGCTGGTAGTTCAGCGTCACCGTCTGGTGGCTCAGGGTCGGCAGGATCATGCCCTTGGCGCGGGTGATGGTCAGCGATAATTCGACGGGTCGGCCGGGGTCGAGGCCGGCTTCGACATAGACGCCAAACAGCCGTGAGGTGTTCAGTGGCGGCGGTCCGGCCGTGACGACGGGGTCCAGCCCCTGGTCGCGCAACTCGAGAAAGAGGCCATCCTGGGCCAGGGTCAGGCGGCTGGACTGGCCGCCGGGAACGAAATTGTCGTCGACAATCGCATAGCGCCCGGCCGAGGCAATCCACCACAGATGGCGGTTTTCGAAATTGCGCGCCATCGCCGTCTGGTATTGCGCGTCGCCGAGGATGGCCCGGCCGATGCTCGGGGTGTTCAGGTAGGCAATGTAGATCTCGATGAAAGTTTCGTCGGGATGCGCCAGCCCTTCTTCATCGACGCCGGCGCCGTCGCCGCCGGCAAAGCGTTTTTCGACCTCGGCATTGCTCAGGCGCAGGTGGCCGACCATGCCGTTTTCCAGCATCCTGGCAAAACTGAGTGGCTCGGCGACTTCGTGCCGGACCTGGGCGGCCGGGCCGCGCGTCTTGCGGTCGGCGAAACCGAGCTTGGCGCGGGCGACTTCGAGTGCCGCGCCGAGCACGCTCTGATTGACGATGCGTACCGAGGCGGTGGCCTTGGCGACGCCATCAATCGTCGTCTGGCCGGCGTGGCTGTCGGACGCACCGCTGCGGTTGCGGGCGGCGTTCAGGGCAATGAGGAATTGCTGCTTGAGATTGCGCCCGGCGTATTGCGTCAGGAATTCGCGTAGTGGCACTTCGCCCAGACCACCGAGAAAAACCGGTTCATGCTGATGCAGCAATTCGACGTCGAGGAAATTGCCCTTGCGGTCGATGGACACCAGAAAATTCATCGGCGTGCCTTCAAAACCGGGAATCGGGGCGAGGTCGATGGATTCGAAGACATAGCCGACCGGCCCGGCTTCCGGCTCCAGTTCGCTGCGTAAGGGCCAGGCCGGGATGTCCGTGAGTTTTTCCCCGACGTGCAGCGGTGGCAGAAAGCGGCGTTCGATATCGGCCTGGCTCAGTGTCCCGGCCAGCGCGACCAAAGGCCAGATCACGAATAGCACCAGCAGGCAGATCAGCAGGAAGTAGCCTGATACGCAGCCTGACCGGCGCTGCACCGCTGGCGGGTGCTCGTCAAACAAGCTTGGGGGCATGCTGTTCTCCGCTGAAAACGCGCAGGGTCGCGCGTTCCGGAGAAAAGCAACAGTCATGCCGTCGGTGTCAGGAGGTGGTGCGGGTGGCGATGTTGCGTTGCAGCCAGCTCAGCATGTCCTGCCAGATCTGTCGTTGTTCCTGTGCTGTTGGCATGGTGTTGGCGTTGGGCAGTTCGATGGTGATGACCGGGGTTTGTTTATGGACGCCGCCGTAATTACCCAGCGAACCGGGATAAATGCCCAGGCGGTTCAGGGTCAGGTGGCCAAAGCGGCGTGGCTGGCGGGCCGGGCCATCGTAATCGAGCAGGCCGTAAGGGGCATGAACACTGACCACGACGTTCGGGTGGAAGCTGTCGATCTGCGCTTCCAGCCAGCGTGTTTCCTTTTCCGAACGGGCGCTGGGGCCGGGGAAGCGGCGCGGATCGGCGCGGGTCCGGCCGCGCCAGTAGCTGAGCGCATCGCGTTCCCAGTCGGGGGTGGCGAAGTTGCGGTTGAGGTCGACGCCATTGGCGTTGACGCGGGTTGGCGGATTGGCCAGCAGGCCATCAGGATTGGCGACCGGAATGATCCGCCAGTGATAAGCACCGGCCTCGGCTTCCTGCATCCACGGCAGCCAGCGCATGACCAGCGCTGCCGAGGTCAGTTCGTCGCCATGGATGCCGCCGATGACCAGAATCCGTGCCGCTTGCGCCGGGCTGCCGTGGGCGGCGACCTGGCGGACCTGCGGTGGGATGTCGCGCAACATCAGCGCCCGGCCTTGCGTCGAGCGAATTTCGGCGGGTTTCAGGCCGAGGGCCTGGCACTGCGCCTGCGGGATGCTGTGCAGACGTTTGCCGATGGCCGCACACCATTCCTGCTCGAGCGTTGCGGCCTGGGCGGAGAAAGAAAACAGGGCGACAAGAGGGAGGAGGGCGATGCGAAACATGGTGGGCACTGTGAAATCCGGTAATGGGGATAATCATGCCCGAATCGTCAAGCCAAGTCCTCGGGCCACGTATAATTAATGGTTTATGGCCGTTTCTACGGTCGACCGTAAAAAATCAGGAAAAACCATGCTGGACATCCAACAACTTCGCTCCAACCTCGACGCCGTTGCCGCCGGCCTGGCCAAGCGCGGCAAGCCCATCGACTTTTCCGGGTTTTCGGCACTTGAAGCCGAACGCAAGACCTTGCAGACGCGCACCCAGGATCTGCAGGCCCAGCGCAACAGCCTGTCCAAGCAGATCGGCATGTTGAAGGGCAAGGGCCAGGACGCTTCTGAAGTGATGGCTCAGGTCGGCGCGCTCGGCGACGAATTGAAGGCCTCCGAAGTCCGCCTCGGCGAATTGCTTGAAAAATTCAACGCCATTCTTGCTGCGCTGCCGAACATCCCCGACGAATCGGTGCCGGTCGGTGAAGACGAACACGGCAATGTCGAGATCAAGCGCTGGGGAACGCCGCGCAGCTTCGATTTCCCGGTCAAGGATCACACCGATGTCGGCGAAGCCCTGGGCCAGCTCGATTTCGCCACTGCCGCCAAGATTTCCGGTTCGCGCTTCTCGCTGCTCAAGGGCGGCCTGGCTCGCCTGCATCGCGCGCTTGCCCAGTTCATGCTCGACACCCATACCGCCGATCACGGCTATACCGAGCTCTACGCGCCTTACCTGGTCAATGCCGCGAGCCTGTACGGCACCGGCCAGTTGCCGAAGTTCGAGGAAGACCTGTTCAAGGTGCTGCGCGGCGACCAGGATCCGCTGTACCTGATCCCGACCGCCGAAGTGCCGGTGACCAATATCGTGCGTGACGAAATCCTCGCCGGTGAAGCGCTGCCGTTGAAGTTCGTCTGCCACACCCCGTGTTTCCGTTCCGAAGCCGGTTCCGGCGGGCGTGACGTGCGCGGCATGATCCGCCAGCACCAGTTCGAGAAAATCGAACTGGTCCAGGTCGTGCATCCGGAGAAGTCGGCCGAGGCGCACGAGGAACTGACCCGTCAGGCCGAAATCATTCTCGAAAAGCTCGAGCTGCCTTACCGCCGCATGCTGCTCTGTTCCGGCGACATGGGCTTCTCCAGCGCCAAGACCTACGACCTTGAAGTCTGGCTGCCGGCGCAGGATACCTATCGCGAAATTTCTTCCTGCTCGAATTTCGGCGCCTTCCAGGCCCGCCGCATGCAGGCGCGTTTCCGCAACGAAAAGAACAAGACCGAACTCTGTCACACGCTGAACGGTTCCGGTCTGGCCGTCGGCCGGACGCTGGTCGCCGTGCTGGAGAATTACCAGAACGCTGACGGCAGCGTGACCATCCCGACGGTGTTGCGTCCCTACATGGGCGGTCTGGAAAAGCTCAGCGCCTGAGCTTGAGGCCGGGGCCCTCAGCGCGGCTGGGGTTGATGCCGATCACGCCCTCGATGCGGGGCGTGGCCGGTTTTAGCGCCGATTCATTACGCAGCAGGATGTCGTAATAGCTGCGGATGTTTTCGACGAGGATTACCGCCTCACCACCGCGCGCCCGGCCTGATTTCACCTTCTCGTAGTATTTCGGCTGCGCCAGCAGCGGCAGGACCTGCTTCATGTCGAACCAGGAATTGGCATCGACTTTCAGCACTTTGGCCAAGTTGCGCGCGGCATTGAAATGACCGGGGCCGATGTTGTAGGCGGCCAGCGCCAGCCAGGTGCGGTCCGGTTCGGCCAGTTGCTCCGGCATGCCATCCTTGAGCAAGTTCAGATAGCGCGCTCCGGCCAGGATGCTTTCGCGCGGGTCGAGGCGATTGCTGACGCCGAGGCGGTCGGCCGTTTCCTCGGTGAGCATCATGATGCCGCGGACATTGGTGTAACTGGTGGCGTTCGGGTCCCAGTGTGATTCGTGATAGGCGACAGCGGCAATCAGCCGCCAGTCCAGGCTGGTAATCCGCTCGGCGTTTTCAAACCATTTGCGCAGTTTGGGCAGCTTGGTTTCAATCTGCCCGAGAAAGGTTTCGACATCAACCTGGGTCAGCCGCTGGACGTGGCCGAGATAGCGATCCTCGATGCGGGCCAGCGTGCCGTCGTGGCGTATCCGATCAATGAAGGCCGCAGCGCGGGCAGCCAGCTCGGTATTGGGCTGACGGCCGAGTAGCCAGACGATGGCCTGTTTCTCACTCAGTTTCAGGGTTGTGCGCAGGAAAGGCGCGAACTGGGTGGCGATTTCCTCGAGCTGGGCATCCATCGCCACGTATTCCACCCGGCCTTTGCCGATTTGTTCGAGCAGATCGAGAATGTCGCCCTCGGCGATTTCGACGATGCTCAGATCGGGGATGCTGGTTTTCAGCGTCTGCAAAGTCGCCGCCTGGCGCGATCCAGCCATGACATGAACGGTCTTGCCGGCGAGTTGCTCGATTTTGTTCAGCGGCAGCGAGGCTTCGTGCTGCGCCAGCACATCGCTAGTCTCGAAAATCGGCGACGTCGCCTGCAATCCCGACTCGGCGCGCGGCGACAGCCAGGCGCTGGCCAGATGGTAGTGCTCCTTGTCCAGGCGCTCTTCCAGTTCGGCGGGCGTGGCCATGAGGTATTGCACGCCAACACCCAGTTCGAGGGCGAAGGCTTCGATCAGGTCGTGCTCAAGGCCGGCCGCAGCGCCGGCATCATCGCTGGCGTAAGTCAGCGGACCGGGTTGCAGCAGAACGACCAGATCGTGCTGTCCCGGCGTCGGAAAAGGCAAGGGCGTGCGAAAAGGCAGGTGTTCACCACAAGCGGCAACAAAAACCAGCATTAACAGGAGTAAAGGAGTTGTCCAGCGCATGAATTGTGCTATTATTTCGGTCCCGCGGAGAGGTGGCAGAGTGGTCGAATGTACCTGATTCGAAATCAGGCGTACTGCAAGGTACCGAGGGTTCGAATCCCTCCCTCTCCGCCACAGTGCATTTACAGATAAGCCCGTGATTTCACGGGCTTTTTTGTTTTTCGGCCGGCATTGTACCCCAACTTGCCCCGGCGCCCAAGCGGCACAGGACTTACGCCTTTGCCTCAGCTCTTGGCATAATCCCCGCCATGCTCGCCTACATCCTCCGCCGACTGCTCTACGCCCTGCCGATTTTGATCGGGGTGAACCTGATTACCTTCGCGCTGTTTTTCATCGTCAATACGCCTGACGATATGGCGCGCATGCAGTTGGGGGTCAAGCGGGTGACGCCCGAGGCCATTGAAAGGTGGAAGAGCGAGCGCGGTTACGACAAGCCGCTGTTCATCAATGCGGCAGCGTCCGGGCTGGCGACGGTCAGCAAGACCATCTTTTTCGAGAAATCGGCGCGCATGTTTGTCGGTGATTTCGGTCGCGCCGAGGATGGCCGCGACATTGCTCGCGAAATCGGCCAGCGGATGTGGCCGTCGCTGGCGATTGCCTTGCCGACCTTCATCCTGGGTTTGTTCGTCAGCGTCTGTTTGGCGCTGACACTGGCCTTTTTCCGCGCCACGGTCTTCGATCTCTGGGGCGTCGTGCTGTGCGTCGCGATGATGTCGATTTCCGGCTTGTTTTACATCATTGGCGGTCAGTACCTGATCAGCAAGCTGTGGCGTCTGGTGCCGATTTCCGGTTTCGGCGACGGCCTCGATGCCTGGCGCTTCCTGATTCTGCCGGTGCTGATCGGGGTTATTTCCGGCATTGGTTCATCGACCCGCTGGTATCGCACGATCTTTCTTGAAGAAGTCAGCAAGGACTATGTGCGCACCGCCCGCGCCAAGGGGCTGCCGGAAACCATCGTCTTTTTCCGCCATATCCTGCGTAATGCGCTGATCCCCATCCTGACCGGCGTGGTGGTGGTGATTCCGCTGCTGTTCATGGGCTCGCTGCTGACCGAATCCTTCTTCGGCATCCCCGGTCTGGGCAGCTATACCATCGATGCGATCAATGCCCAGGATTTTGCCGTCGTGCGCTCGATGGTTTTCATCGGCTCGGTGCTGTACATCGTCGGTCTGATCCTGACCGATATTTCCTACACCCTGGTCGATCCGCGGATACGCTTTTCATGATGCCTTTCCAGATCGTCGTTCTCTGGTCGGATGTGCTGGTCTGGCTATTGTTTGCTGCCGCCATCGGTTTTGCCGTGCTGGTCGCGCACAATCCGCCGTTGTTGTCGGCCTGGCGGCGGGTCGGCGCCAGTCGTCTGGGCATGGCTTCGGCGACCATCCTCGTCGCCTTCATCGGCATCGGCCTGCTCGATTCCCTGCATTTCCGCCAGGCGCTGGACGGCAAGCCGGGCCAGAAGACGCAGTACGCCGTGGAGGTGCTGTCGCTGCTCGATGCCCTGGCTTCGCCGCTGCGCCTGAACAACGAAAAAACCTATTCCGCGCCTTTCGCAACCCGGCTCTACGCCAAGGAAACCATCGAGGTGCCCGGCCTCGGGGCGGTGCGTGAGTATCCGCGCTTGAAAAACGCCGGCAAGCATCTGGGCGAGCATGAAGAGGAACTGCTGGCCGATGCCGCCTTCACCGCCTGGCGGGCGATCTTGCTGGCGCTGCTGGTTTGGCTGGCGCTGACGGCCTGGCTGCTGCAGCGGCGCGCTGCTGCGGTCGACGCCTCCAGGAGGGCAAAAACCAGCGGCGACGAAACCGAATTTGCCTGGTCCAGCGTGCTGCTGACCTTGTTGCTGATGTTGATGGTGCTGACGCCGCTGTTCGCGCTGTCCGGCAAATACCATGTTTTCGGCACCGACAAGGTCGGACAGGACGTGCTTTACCAGGTTTTGAAGAGCGTGCGCACTGGCCTGATCATCGGTCTGGTGACGACGCTGGTGCTGCTCCCGCTGGCCGTTGGCCTGGGCATCGTCGCCGGCTATTTTCGCGGCTGGGTCGATGATCTGATCCAGTATGTCTATACCGTGCTCAATTCGATTCCCGGTGTGCTGCTGATTGCCGCCTCGGTGCTGATGATGCAGGTGATCATCGACACCCATCCGCAATGGTTCGCCACGGCCGCCGAGCGCGCCGACCTGCGTTTGCTGGCGCTTTGTTTCATTCTCGGCATGACCAGCTGGACGGGGTTGTGCCGCCTGCTGCGCGGTGAAACGCTGAAGCTGCGCGAGCTGGAATACATTCAGGCGGCGCAGGCGTTTGGCGTGTCGCATGGGCGCATCATCGTTCGCCACATCCTGCCTAACCTGATGCATATCGTGATCATTTCGCTGGTCATGGACTTTTCCGGCCTGGTGCTGGCCGAAGCGGTGCTGTCCTACGTCGGCATCGGTGTCGATCCGACGATGACCAGCTTTGGCACGATGATCAACAATGCCCGCATGGAGCTGGGCCGCGAGCCGGTGGTGTGGTGGTCGCTGGCCGCCGCCTTCAGCGCCATGTTCATCCTGGTGCTGGCCGCCAACCTGTTTGCCGACGCCGTGCGCGACGCATTTGATCCGAGGGTGGCCTGATGCTGCAAGTTGATGATCTTCGCCTGGGCTTCGTCGCCGGCAAAAAAAACCTGATTGCGGTCGACGGTATTTCCTTCGCGATTGCGCGCGGGGAAACCTTGGCCCTGCTCGGCGAGTCGGGCTGCGGCAAGTCGGCAACGGCGCTGGCCTTGCTGCGCTTGCTGCCGGGCGCCGGACGGATTTTTGGCGGCCAGGTCAGCCTGGATGGCGAAAACCTGCTGCAACTGTCCGAAGCCAAGATGCGCCAGGTGCGCGGCGGGCGCATGGCGATGATTTTCCAGGAGCCGGCGACCAGTCTGAATCCGGTATTGACCGTTGGCCGGCAGATCGGCGAAGTGCTTGAGCAGCATCTCAAACTGAGCGGTGCGGCGGCGCGCGAGCGCATGCTGGCGCTGCTGCGCCAGGTCGGTATCGCCGATCCGGAGCGGCGGCTCGACGAATATCCTTTTCAGCTCTCTGGCGGCATGAAGCAGCGGGTGATGATCGCCATCGCGCTGGCCGGCGAGCCGCAATTGCTCATTGCCGACGAGCCGACCACGGCGCTCGACGTCACCGTGCAGGCGCAGATTCTCGATCTGCTGGCGCAACTGCAGGCCGAACGGGGCATGGGCATGTTGTTGATCACCCATGATCTCGGCGTCGTTGCCCGCATGGCGCAGCGCATTGGCGTGATGTATGCCGGCGAGCTGGTCGAAGTCGCCAGCCGCGAGGATTTTTTCAGCCGTCCCCGTCATCCTTATACCCAGGCCTTGTTTGCCGCCTTGCCTGACGCGGCGCACCGCGGGCAAAAGCTGCTGACCATTCCCGGCCTGGTGCCGTCGCTGGCGGCGATGCCTGCGGGCTGCCGTTTTGCCGACCGCTGTGCGCAGGTCATGGCGCAATGTCGCACGCAGTCACCGGCCTGGCGCGAAGTCGCACCGGGCCATCAGCTGCGCTGCCATTGGTCAGGCAGCGCTGGCGGCGAGTCAGCGCTGCGGCATCAGCTCAGCGAAATCAATGGTGATGCCGGCAAGCCGTGCCTGGAGGTCAGCGATCTGAAAGTGCATTTCCCGATCCGCAAGGGCGTGCTGCAACGTACGGTGGGCCATGTTTTTGCGGTCGACGGCATTTCAATGGCCATTTTGCCGGGGCGGACGCTGGCGCTGGTCGGCGAATCCGGTTGCGGCAAAACGACGGTCGGCAAGGCCTTGTTGCAACTGGTGGCGCCAACGGCGGGTTCGGTGCGCTTGGGGGGGGGCGAGCTGGTCGGGCTCAAGGGCAAGCGCCTGCGCACTGTCCGGCGGCATTTGCAGATGATTTTCCAGGATCCATTTGCCTCACTGAATCCGCGTCTGCGGGTTGGCGAAATCATCGCCGAAGGCATGGCGGCACTGCGTCTGCAAACCGAGGCCGGGGCGCGCCACTCGGCCATTGTCGCCTTGCTCAAGCAGGTCGGCCTGGCGGAAGAGGCGATTGAGCGCTATCCGCATGAGTTTTCCGGCGGTCAGCGCCAGCGCATCGCCATTGCCCGGGCGCTGGCCGTGCAGCCGGAAGTGCTGATCTGCGACGAACCGACGTCGGCACTCGATGTTTCCGTGCAGGCGCAGATCCTGAACCTGTTGAAAGCCCTGCAAGCCGAACTGGGCGTGGCCTATCTGTTCATCACCCATAATTTCGCCGTCGTCGAATATCTCGCCCATGACGTGGCGGTGATGTATCTCGGGCGCATCGTCGAGCGGGGCCGGGCGGAAGAAGTGCTGCGGCGGGCGCAACACCCCTATACCCAGGCGCTGTTATCGGCGGTGCCGACGCCGCGCATCGATGTCATCAGCCAGGCCGTGCGTCTGGCTGGCGAAACACCTTCCCCGGCCAATCCGCCGACTGGCTGCCATTTCCATCCGCGTTGCCCGCGCGCCCAAGCCATCTGCCGCGAAAACTATCCACCGGCGCAGGCCATTTCGTCGACGCATGCGGTGAACTGCCATTTTCCGGGCTAATTCAACCGGCATCGCTGGGGATTAATGCCGTTTGCCGTTGCCCGCTTTAGTGCTGACGGCTTTTGGCGCCTCGGCTTTGGCCCTGCTTTCGCTCTTTGCGGCGGTCTTGCTGCCGGTTTTTCCCTTGAGTTTGCTCTGGCCCTTGTCTTTGGTGCTATTGGCGGATTTCGCGTCACTGTTTCGTGCATGCGTCGTGACCAGCTTGTCGCAGCCCGACTTGCTCTTGCCTTTTTTCGGGCAGCTGAAAGCGACGGGTTCGGCGGCGATGATTTGCTGCGGTGTGGCGGTGGCCAGGAGGTTTGCCAGGCCGGGACCGGTGCTGACACCGGGAACGAGCAGGGTTGAGCCGGGAGCGAGGCGCACGCGTTCGGAAAGGCCATTGACCCGCGCCAGTTCGGCGGTGGTCGTGTCGAAGCGATTGGCAATCTGTTCCAGGCGCTCGGTCGTCGTGACGGTATAAGCCTGCCAGTTACTCAATGGCGCCGAGTGGTTTTCGAGATTGTTGCGGAAGGTTTCCAGCTTGTCGGTCGGGATGACCATCGGCGTGTCAGAGCGAATGACCGGGCGGTTGTGCGAGGGGTTGAGGCGCTGGAATTCTTCAATACTCATGTTGGCCAGGCGCGCCGCGGTTTTCAAATCCATCGGAGCGGAAGTTTCCAGCATCGCGAAATAAGGGTCGTTGGCGATGGCCGGGATACCCAGCTGGCTCAGTAGTTGTGGATTGCCGAAAATATTTTTCAAGGCTTGCAGTTTCGGGACGTAGTTCCGCGTTTCGTTGGGCATCGTCAGGTTTGGATAATCTGTCGGCAAACCGCGCGCTTCGTTCTTCTCCACTGCCCGTTTGACCGCACCTTCGCCCCAGTTGTACGAAGCTAGCGCCAGGTGCCAGTCGCCGTGCATTTCATAAATCGTCTGCAGATAATCGAGCGCGGCATTGGTCGAGGCCACGACGCTGCGCCGATCATCGCGCCACCAGTTCTGCTCCAGCTTGAAGCGTTTGCCGGTGGAGGGAATGAACTGCCACAGGCCGGCCGCGTTGGCGCGGGAATAGGCCATCGGATTGAACGAACTTTCAACCATCGGCAACAACGCAATCTCGGTCGGCATGCCGCGGGCTTCAAGTTCCTCAACGATGTAGTGGAGATAAGGGCGACTGCGTTCAACCATCCGGCGCAGGGCATCCGGCCGGTTCTGGTACCACTGCTGGTAATGCAGGACCAGGGAGTCATTGAGATTGATCATCGCAAAACCGTTGCGAATGCGTTCCCACAAGTCGTCGGCTGGCGTGGTCAGGTCTATGTTGCTGGCCAGCTGGGGTGCGAGGCGGATTTCCTGGCGGGGCAGGATACCGCCGGCGATGTCGGCCAGTTCGCTGGTATTTGGCGCGCTCAGCGATGGCTGTTCCTGGCTCATCGAGAGCTGGGCATGCGCGGGCGCAGTGGAAAACAGGCTTAGGGCGAGGGGCAGGGCACCGAGGCAAAATGCCGTCAGGCGACCCAAAAGCGACAGAACGTTACGTTGCTGCATGAGCAAAAATCTCCTGGCACGAACGGGGTCGACGAAAACCTTGGATTATACCGTAGGGTAAAAAGAGGCTTTCCTTGGTCCGGAAATGAAAAAAACCAGCCGAGGCTGGTTTTTTAAAAAGCTGGCGGAGTGGACGGGACTCGAACCCGCGACCCCCGGCGTGACAGGCCGGTATTCTAACCAACTGAACTACCACTCCAATAAACCTTGGCGTCCCCACGGGGATTCGAACCCCGGTTACCGCCGTGAAAGGGCGGTGTCCTAGGCCTCTAGACGATGGGGACCCGGACTTTCAAACTTCTTTCGCGGCTTGGTGGTGGAGGTACGCGGGATCGAACCGCGGACCTCTTGCATGCCATGCAAGCGCTCTCCCAGCTGAGCTATACCCCCGTTTTGTTACCGGTGCTGCGAAAGAAGGCCGCATTATAGGTAGTGTTTCGGGGGTTGTAAAGGGTTTTGTGAGATTTTTATAAAAAAGTTTGCAGGGCGGCTTGAGCGCGCTCGCGGCCGATCAAAGCAATGACCGCGTCGACCGACGGCGTTTGTGCCTGGCCAGTCAGCAAAACGCGCAGGGGCATCGCCAACTTGGGCATTTTCAGGCCGTTGCGGGTCACGCATTCCTTGATCAGGGCATTGATCGCCGGGGCTTCCCAGGTAACGTCAGCAAGCGCACGGGCGAATTCGGCAATGGCCGGACGCGCTTCGTCGCTCAGGTGTTGCGCCAGGAGCTCGGGCTTGGGCTGAACCTTGATGTAAAACACTTCGACGGCGTCAGCCAGTGCGTTCAGGGTGTTGCTGCGGTCGACGTACAAAGCAACGGCTTTTTCAAGATCCGGACCTTGTCCGGTATTGATGCCGCGTGCGGTCAGTCGCGGCTTGATCTTTGCGGCCAGTTCGGCAGCCGGCAATTGCTTCATATAGTGCTGATTCAGCCACAGCAGCTTTTCGGTATTGAATTGGGCGGCAGAGGCGGTGATATGGTCGAGATCAAACCATTCGACAAATTGCTGGCGTGAAAATACTTCCTCGTCGCCGTGTGACCAGCCGAGGCGTGCCAGGTAGTTGATCACGGCTTCGGGCAGATAGCCGTCCTCGTCGTATTGCATGACCGAGACGGCGCCGTGACGTTTCGACAGCTTGGCGCCATCGTCGCCCAGAATCATCGACAGGTGGGCGTAGATCGGTACTTCCGCGCCCAGTGCAGCGAGGATGTTGATCTGGCGCGGAGTATTGTTGACGTGATCGTCGCCGCGAATGACGTGGGTGATGCCCATATCCCAGTCGTCGACGCAGACGCAGAAGTTGTAAGTCGGCGTGCCATCGCCGCGAGCGATGATCAGGTCGTCGAGTTCGCTATTGGCGAATTCGATGCGCCCCTTGACCTGGTCTTCCCAGGCAACGCTACCTTCCTTCGGGTTGCGGAAACGGACGACGGGTTGCACGTCGCTCGGCGGCGTGGGCAGGGTCTTGCCTGCTTCCGGGCGCCAGCGGCCGTCGTAGCGCGGCTTCTCTTTGCGTGCTTCCTGTTCGGCGCGCAGGGCATCGAGTTCTTCCCTGCTGGTGTAACAGTAATAGGCGCTGCCGGCAGCCAGCATCTGCTGGATGGCTTCCTTGTAGCGCTCCATGCGCTGCATTTGATAGAACGGACCTTCGTCGTGGTTCAGTTCCAGCCAGTTCATGCCATCAATAATGGCTTGTACGGCCTCGGGGGTGGAGCGGGCAACGTCGGTATCTTCGATGCGCAGGATGAACTGACCATTGTGGCGACGGGCGTAAGCCCATGAAAAAAGCGCGGTGCGAGCGCCACCGATGTGCAGGTAGCCAGTCGGGCTGGGGGCAAAGCGAGTACGGACGGGTTTCATCAGTTGAATGGATGTCGAGCGGAGTGAAGAGGTCTATTTTAGCTGAGCTTACTCCCGTAAGTTGCTCCGCTGGTGTTATGCGAGGGGTTGGGTGGCATTACTGGGGGGCGTTTGTTCGCCATGCATCTTTGGTGACTTTAAATTTCAGAAAAAAACATTGAGGGTATTGACTCTGGTGTTATTTGGTCTATAATGCGGCCTTCTTCAGGCGGTTAGCTCAGTTGGTTAGAGCGCCACGTTGACATCGTGGAGGTCGTTGGTTCGATTCCAATACCGCCTACCAAATTCCTGATGAGGTTGATCATGCTGTTCCGAACTTGCGTCGCAGTTCAGAAAAGATAATAGGGTCAGCTTTGTTGAAATAGAAAAGTGCGGCTCTGTCCGCACTTTTTTTTCGTCCAGATTTTTTGAAGAGTATCTGCCATGCCTGATATCAAACTGCCTGATGGTTCCGTTCGCTGCTACGAGCAGGCTGTCACCGTTGCTGAAGTGGCTGCCAGCATTGGCGCTGGTCTGGCGCGCGCTGCGCTGGCCGGCAAGGTTGATGGTCAGCTGGTCGATACTTCCTATCTGATCGAGCAGAATGTCGATCTGGCGATCATCACGGACAAGGACGCCGACGGCCTGGCGTTGATCCGCCATTCAACGGCGCATCTGCTGGCTTACGCGGTCAAGCAGTTGTTTCCGGAGGCGCAGGTCACCATTGGCCCGGTCATCGAAAACGGCTTTTACTACGACTTCGCTTACAAGCGCCCGTTTACCCCGGAAGATCTGGTTGCCATCGAAAAGCGCATGGCCGAACTGGCCAAAAAAGATATTCCGGTGACCCGTGAGGTCTGGGCGCGTGACGATGCGGTCAAGTTCTTCCTCGATCTCGGCGAAAAATACAAGGCCGAGCTGATTGGCGCCATTCCGGCTGACCAGCAGGTCTCGCTATACCGCGAGGGTGATTTCATCGACCTTTGCCGTGGTCCGCACGTGCCGACGACGGCCAAGCTGAAAGTCTTCAAATTGATGAAGGTGGCTGGCGCCTACTGGCGCGGTGATCATCGCAATGAGCAGTTGCAGCGCATTTACGGCACGGCCTGGGCCAAGAAGGAAGACCTTGAAGCTCATCTGCACATGCTGGAAGAAGCCGAGAAGCGCGACCACCGCCGCCTGGGTAAGCAGTTCGACCTGTTTCACATGCAGGAAGAGGCGCCGGGCCTGGTTTTCTGGCACCCCAAGGGTTGGGCGGTGTGGCAGGAAATCGAGCAATACATGCGTGCCGTTTATCGTAACAACGGTTATCAGGAAGTGCGCTGCCCGCAGATTCTCGACAAGTCCCTCTGGGAAAAGTCGGGGCATTGGGAGCATTACAAGGACAACATGTTCACGACAGCGTCGGAGAACCGCGATTATGCGGTGAAGCCGATGAACTGCCCGGGGCATGTTCAGGTCTTCAACTCTGACCTGCGCTCCTATCGCGAACTGCCGCTGCGTTACGGCGAGTTTGGTTCCTGCCATCGTAACGAACCGACGGGTGCTTTGCATGGCCTGATGCGGGTGCGCGGCTTTGTGCAGGATGATGGTCATATTTTCTGTACCGAAGATCAGATCGAATCCGAAGTGACGGCTTTTAATGCGCTGGTCAAGAAGGTCTACGCCGATTTCGGGTTTAACGATGTCGCGGTCAAGCTGGCCTTGCGTCCGGATAGCCGTGTTGGCTCCGATGATGTTTGGGACAAGGCTGAGGATGCTTTGCGTCAGGGTTTGCGTGCTTCCGGGCTGGAGTGGACGGAATTGCCGGGTGAAGGGGCGTTCTACGGCCCGAAGATCGAATTCCACATCAAGGATGCGATTGGTCGCTCCTGGCAGTGCGGCACCATGCAGGTCGATTTCTCGATGCCGGGTCGTTTGGGCGCTGAATACGTTGCTGGTAGCGATGAGCGCAAGATTCCGGTCATGCTGCACCGGGCGATCCTTGGTTCTCTGGAGCGCTTTATCGGCATTCTGATTGAAAACTTTGCGGGTGCGCTGCCCTTGTGGCTGGCACCAGTGCAGGTGGTGGTGCTGAATATCTCCGAAAAGCAGGCTGATTACGCAGCTGAGCTGGCGCAGAAACTGCATCAGGCGGGTTTCCGTGCCGAGGCTGATTTGCGTAACGAGAAAATTACCTATAAAATTCGGGAACATAGCTTGAACCGGCTGCCTTACCAGCTCGTTGTGGGCGATAAGGAAAAGGCGGACGGACTGGTGGCCGTGCGGACACGCGGAGGTCAGGATCTCGGACAGATGACTGTCGAGGCCTTGATGGAGCGACTTCAAGGGGAAGTCGCCGCGCGTAGTGGCACGGCTTAATTATTGATATTTCGGGGGTTTTACCATCGCTCAGAACAAGGCCCATCGTTTAAACGATGAGATCACGGTACCGGAGATTCGTCTCCAGGGTTTGGAAGGTGAGCAGCTAGGGATCATTAGCATCCGGGCTGCGTTGCAGATGGCCGAAGAAGCCGGGGTTGACCTGGTTGAAATCGCGCCGACGGCCAAACCGCCGGTCTGTCGCATCATGGATTACGGCAAGTTCAAGTATCAGGAAGCCAAACGTGCCCATGAAGCGAAGCTGAAGCAAAAGCAGGTGCAGGTTAAGGAAGTCAAGCTGCGCCCGGGTACCGACGAAAACGACTACCAGATCAAGCTGCGGAACATGACGCGCTTCCTTGACGAAGGCGACAAGGTCAAAGTGACCTTGCGCTTCCGCGGACGCGAAATGGCGCACCAGGAATTTGGTATGCGTCAGCTGGAAAGAATCAAGGCTGATCTCGAGACTGAAGGCCAGGTCGAGCAAATGCCGAAAATGGAAGGGCGCCAGATGATCATGGTCATCGCCCCGGCCAAGAAGAAATAGTTTTTAGGATCCAGCTTTTAGGATCCAGTAAGCAGTACTGGCAGCTAGGCAATGTATCGCTGGCAGCCAAAACAAGTGCTTTCAGGTAGTGCAAGCGTTCCCGCCGGGAGCCACCTGACGGCATGACATTAAGGAGCATCAAAATGCCCAAGATGAAGACCAAGAGCAGCGCCAAAAAGCGCTTTTCGGTCCGCGCTGGTGGTTCCATCAAGCGTGGTCAAGCCTTCAAGCGTCACATCCTGACCAAGAAGACGACCAAAGTGAAGCGCCATCTGCGCGGTTCGGTTGAAGTTAACGCGCGCGATGCAGCTTCGGTTCGCGCCATGATGCCCTACGCTTAAGGAGATAGCATATGTCCAGAGTTAAACGTGGTGTAACGGCTCGCGCTCGTCACAAGAAGGTCCTGGCGCTGGCCAAGGGTTACCGTGGTCGTCGCAAGAATGTCTATCGCGTCGCCAAACAGGCGGTGATGAAGGCTGGTCAATACCAGTACCGTGACCGTCGTCAACGGAAGCGCCAATTCCGCGCTCTGTGGATCGCTCGTATCAATGCCGCAGCGCGTGAGCTGGGCATGAAGTACAGCACCTTCATGAACGGCCTGAAGAAGGCCAATATCGAAGTCGACCGCAAGGTCCTGGCCGATCTGGCCGTCTTCGATCAGCCGGCTTTTGCCGCTCTGGCCGCCCAGGCCAAGGCACAGCTCGGCGCCTGAGCAATCGCTCATTGAAAAAAAGGAGGCGCAAGCCTCCTTTTTTGTTGGTGGCGTTTATTTGTTGTTAGTCGGCAGTTTTGTAAGTAGTGAAGTCCATGGACAATCTCGATCAGATCGTTAGCGAAGCCAAAGCCGCATTCGCTGCCATTTCCGACCCGGACGCGCTGGAACAGGTCAAGGCCCGTTTCCTCGGCAAGAGCGGTCAGATTACCGAACTCCTCAAGGGCCTGGGCAAACTGCCACCCGAGGAAAAGAAAGTTGCCGGCGCCGCAATCAACGCCGCCAAAACGGCCGTTGAAACCGCACTGAACGAGCGCCGTGAGGCGATTCGCAAGGCTGCGCTGGCTGCCCGTCTGGCCGAAGAGGCGCTGGATGTCACGCTGCCGGGGCGCGCTGAAGCGCGTGGTGGTCTGCATCCGGTGACGCGGACGCTGGAGCGCATCGAGTCGCTGTTTGCCTCGATTGGTTTTGAGGTCGCCGATGGCCCGGAAATCGAAGAAGATTTCCACAATTTCACCGCGCTGAACACGCCCGAAGATCATCCGGCACGTTCAATGCACGACACCTTTTACCTGCAGAACCCGGACGGCACGCTGGCCGACAAGGTGCTGCTGCGTACTCACACCAGCCCGATCCAGGCGCGCTACATGCAAGCGCATGTCGCCAAATACGGTCAACTGGAAAATATGCCCGAAATTCGCATCATTGCGCCGGGCCGCGTCTATCGCGTCGATTCCGATGCGACCCATTCGCCGATGTTCCATCAGGTCGAAGGCCTGTGGGTGGGCGAGGGGGTTTCGTTTGCCGATCTGAAGGGCGTGATTGCCGATTTTCTCAAGAGCTTTTTCGAGACCGATGATCTGACGGTGCGTTTCCGTCCCTCCTTTTTCCCGTTCACCGAGCCCTCTGCCGAAATCGACGTCGCCTTCATGAGCGGCGCCTTGAAAGGCCGCTGGCTGGAAATCGCCGGTTGCGGCATGGTGCATCCGAACGTACTGCGCATTGCCGGCATTGATCCAGAAAAGTACACCGGCTTCGCTTTCGGCTTCGGTCCGGATCGCCTGACCATGCTGCGTTACGGCGTCAATGACCTGCGCCTGTTCTTCGAAGGTGACCTGCGTTTCCTGCGTCAGTTCGCCTGATTTAATTATCGAGTCAAGCCAATGAAATTCTCTGAATCCTGGTTGCGTACCCTCGTCGATCCCAAGCTGACGAGCGAGGAACTCTCCCATCTATTGACCATGGCCGGTCTCGAAGTTGAAGAACTCGACCCGGTTGCCCCGGCTTTTGCCAGCGTTGTCGTTGCGCAGGTGCTGGAAGTCGTCAAACATCCCGATGCTGATCGCCTCAATGTGTGCCAGGTCGACATCGGTGATGGTTCGCCGAAACAGATCGTCTGTGGCGCGCCGAATGTCGCCGCCGGCCTGAAAGTCCCCTGCGCGCTGCCGGGTGCTGAATTGCCGGGCGATTTCAAGATCAAGGTGGCCAAGGTTCGCGGTATCGAATCCTCGGGCATGCTGTGTTCGGCCAAGGAACTGGGCATTGCCGAAGAGGCCTCTGGCCTGCTGATTTTGCCGGCGGATGCACCGGTCGGGCAGTCGATCCGCCAGTATCTTGAACTCGACGACCATGTTTTCGAACTGAAGCTGACGCCGAACCGTGCCGATTGCCTGTCGTTGCAGGGGATTGCCCGTGAAGTCGGGGCGATTACCGGTGTCGCGACCTGTCTGCCGGTCGTTGCCGAAGTGCCGGCCAGCATTGCCGACAGCCGCGCTGTGGTGCTCGACGCGCCTGCTGCCTGTCCGCTGTATTTCGGGCGCATCGTCAAGAATGTCGATGCCAATGCACCGACGCCGGAATGGATGAAGCGTCGCCTGGAACGTAGCGGTATTCGTGCGATTTCGGCGCTGGTGGATATCACCAATTACGTGATGCTCGAACTCGGTCAGCCGCTGCACGCTTTCGACAACACGCGTCTGGAAGGTGCTGTGCATGCCCGCATGGCCCAGCCGGAAGAAAAGCTGCTGTTGCTCAACGAGCAGACAATTGCGGTCGACGCCGATATTCTGGTCATTTCCGACGACGCCAAGGCGCTGGCCATGGCCGGCATCATGGGTGGCGAGGAAAGTGGCATTACGCTGGCGACGACGGAACTCTTCCTCGAGTCCGCTTTCTTCGCGCCGAAGGCTATCGCCGGCCGCGCCCGTCGCTACGGTTTTGGTTCCGATGCGTCGCACCGTTTTGAGCGCGGGGTTGATTTTGGCGGTACGCGTGCCGCGATCGAACGCGCAACGCAGCTGATCCTCGACATCTGCGGCGGTCAGGCGGGTCCGGTTGTTGAAGCGCGTGCCGAATTGCCGGCCCGGACGCCGGTGCGTCTGCGTACGGCGCGTGCCGAAAAGGTGCTGGGTCTGCCGTTGGGCGCTGAACGTATTGCCGCCCTGTTCAAGGGCCTGGCGCTGTCCTTCACGCAGCAAGGCGATGATTTCCTGGTGACGCCGCCGTCCTGGCGTTTCGACATGGAAATCGAAGAAGACCTGATCGAGGAAATTGCCCGCCTTTACGGCTACGACAATATCCCGGCGCCCGCCCCGCGCGGCCCGCTGAAAATGCAGGTCCAGCCCGAAGCCCGTCGCCCGGCCTACCGCGTGCGCCAGATGCTGGCCGACCGTGGTTACCAGGAAGTGGTCAATTTCGCTTTTGTCGAAACCGCCTGGGAAGCCGACTTCGCAGCCAAGACCGCCGAGACTGAGCTGATTCGTCTGGCCAATCCGATTGCCAGCCAGATGGCGGTTATGCGGTCGACCCTGTTTGGCGGCCTGATTTCAAATCTGCAAACCAACCTCAAGCGCAAACAGAACCGGGTTCGTCTGTTCGAAGTTGGTCGCACTTTTCATCGCGATGCCGCTGCGGCACCGGTTGCTGGTTTTCATCAACCTTGGAAACTCGCCGGTCTGGCTTTTGGTAGCGCGCTGCCGGAAGGCTGGGCGAGTGGCGCACGCAAGGTCGACTTTTACGACCTGAAGGGCGACATCGAGGCTTTGCTGGCGCCGGCCGTTCTGCGTTTCGAGAAGCTGAATCATCCGGCCCTGCATCCCGGACGCGCGGCCAGCATCCTGCTTGATGGCCAGGAAATTGGCTGCCTGGGCGAACTGCATCCGGAATGGGCACAGAAATACGATCTGCCGCAGGCGCCAGTGCTGTTTGAACTCGATTTTGATGCGGTCAAGGCCAGCCTGGTTCCAGCCTATGTCGAGGTCTCGAAATTCCCGCCGGTGATCCGCGATCTGGCCGTTGTTGTCGATCAGCAACTCGCTTTGCAAGCGTTGCTCGACGGCCTCAAAGCCTCGTCGCCAGCTCTGGTTCAGGACGTCCAATTGTTCGATGTGTACGTCGGCAAAGGGGTGCCTGAAAACAAGAAAAGCCTTGCGTTTCGGATAGTTATGCAAGATACTCAACGAACTTTGCAAGATTCAGAAGTTGATGCTGCGATGCAGCAATTGATCGCTTGTCTTGAACAAACTTTCAGTGCTCAACTACGCGCATGATTGAAAAAACCACAATGACGCTTACCAAAGCAGAGCTCGCCGACCTGCTTTTTGAAAAGGTAGGGCTCAACAAGCGCGAGGCCAAGGACATGGTCGAAGCCTTTTTCGAAGAAATTCGTAATTCGCTGGAAACCGGTGACGGCGTCAAGCTTTCGGGTTTCGGTAACTTCCAGTTGCGCGACAAACCTCAGCGTCCCGGCCGCAATCCCAAGACCGGCCAGGAAATCCCCATTACGGCGCGCCGGGTTGTGACCTTTCACGCCAGCCAGAAGTTGAAATCCGACGTCGAGTTAGCCTTTGATGGAACTGCAGCCTAATCATCCGGGCAACGACGCGTTGCCCCCCATTCCCGCCAAACGTTACTTCACGATTGGTGAGGTGAGTGAGCTCTGCGGCGTCAAGCCGCATGTTCTGCGTTATTGGGAACAGGAGTTTGCTCAGCTCAAGCCGGTCAAGCGCCGGGGAAATCGTCGTTACTACCAGCATCATGAAGTGCTGCTGGTGCGGCGCATTCGTGAGCTGCTTTATAACGAGGGCTTTACGATCAGCGGTGCGCGGAATCGTCTGGGGGAAATCGGGCATGCCGAAGTCCAGGTGGCTGAAGTCATCCAGGCGTCGGCAGTGCCTTTGGCGCTGCGCGAAGAACTGAAATCGATCATTGATCTACTTCGGCTTTGACTCCTGCGAAAAATCCGCTATAATCATTGGCTCGTCGGGGCGTAGCGCAGCCTGGTAGCGCACTTGCATGGGGTGCAAGGGGTCGCGAGTTCGAATCCCGCCGCCCCGACCAAAGAAACAAGAAAAAGGCCAGCTCTAACCAGCTGGCCTTTTTTTGTAACTGCAGGCTAGGGCATGTCCTTGAGGCTGCCGAATGAAAATTGCCCGATTTTTGCGGTTGACCGCAGAAATCGGGCAATTTTGCTTTTTACGGCCTGGTGCAGCCGGGACTATTCCAGATGTTCAATCATCAACTGCGGGCTTTCGACGCCCAGGTATTCGTTGATCGCCAGGCGGTAGACCAGACGCGTGCTTTTGCCGGGTTGGGTGGTGAAGTTGAACTGGATGGCGTCGAGGCGGCTGTTGCCTTTTTTCAGGCGCAGTTTGAGGTGCTTTTCCTTGAGCACGCGTTGTTGTTCGACTTCGAAGTGGTCGACGAACAGCGGCGCCGGGAAGCCCTGGCCCCAGATTTCGTTTTCCAGCAGGTGGGCGGTTTCCAGCGAGATGTAGCCGCCTTCGAGTTCGCCGTCGGTTTCCAGCGTCCGGGTGAGGTCGGCGGGATCGATGAGTTCCTGGGCGACTTGGGCGAAGCTGGCGCGGAATTTTTCGAAATCGTCTTCGTGCAGCGTCGCGCCGGCGGCCATCGCGTGACCGCCAAAACGCACCAGCAAGCCGGGGTTGCGCTTGGCGACAAGGTCGAGCGCGTCGCGCAGGTGCAGGCCGGGGATCGAACGGCCCGAGCCCTTGATGATGCCGCCTTCGCCGGGAGCAAAGGCGAACACCGGGCGGTGGAGTTTTTCCTTGATGCGCGAGGCGAGGATGCCGACGACGCCTTCGTGCCAGTCGGGGTCGAACAGGGCGATGCCGGGCGCGTTGTCGTCGAATTCGGCGCTTTCGAGCAGTTGTAGCGCCTGTTCCTGCATGCCGGCTTCGATGTCGCGGCGTTCGCGGTTGAAGGCGTCGAGCTGCTGGGCGATGCTCAGTGCGCGCGCCGGGTCGTCGGTCAGTAGACATTCGACGCCGAGGCGCATGTCGGCCAGCCGGCCGGCGGCATTCAGGCGCGGGCCGAGGATAAAGCCGAAGTCCATCGCCGTCGCCTTGCGCGGATCGCGGCCACCAGCCTTGAACAGTGCGGCGATGCCGGCCTGCATGCGCCCGGCGCGCACGCGCTTGAGGCCCTGGCTGACGAGGATGCGGTTGTTGCGGTCGAGCTTGACGACGTCGGCGACAGTGCCGAGCGCCACCAGATCAAGCAGGTCGGCAAAATTCGGTTCCGGGCGTTCGGCAAAGAAACCGCGTTCGCGCAGTTCGGCGCGCAAGGCGAGCATGACGTAGAACATCACGCCGACGCCGGCGATGTTTTTGGACGGAAAATCGCAACCGGGCTGGTTGGGATTGACGATGCAATCGGCGGCCGGCAGCGAGTCGCCCGGCAGGTGGTGGTCGGTGATCAGCGTCGCGATGCCGTGCTGCTGGGCGCGGGCGACGCCTTCGAGGCTGGCGATGCCGTTGTCGACGGTGATGATCAGGTCAGGCATCTGCTGCGCCGCGAGGTCGACGATTTCCGGCGATAGCCCGTAGCCGAGCTTGAAGCGGTCGGGCAGCAGGAAATCGACATCGGCGCCAAGCGCCTTCAGCGCGCGCATGCCGACGGCCGTGGCGGTGGCGCCGTCGCAGTCGTAATCGCCGATGATCAGGAGTTTGGCTTCGGCCTCGATGGCATCGGCCAGCATCTGCGCTGCTTCCGTGGCGTTGGTCAGGCTGGCCGGCGGCAGCAGGGATTTGAGTTCGTAGTCGAGCTCGGCCTTGTCGGTCACGCCACGCGCGGCGTAAAGGCGGGCGAGCAGCGGGTGCATGCCCTGTTGTTCGAGTTGCCAGACGGTACGCGGCGAGCTTTTGCGGGTGACGATGCGGGTCAAGGTGGATTCCTGGTGGTTTGAATGATTTAGCGGCGGCTCATTACGCCGGCCCTGGTTCTGGAGTATGGGCGGGGAAAGCGGCAGACGACCGTGCTGCGAGATTTTCTCCTCCCCTGACAAGGGGAGGCCGGGAGGGTTTGAGGATTTTTGAATGGCACTTACTTAAGTCAAAAACTTGCATGTAGGTGCGAATTCATTCGCACGAAATACCTCGACCGTGCGAATGAATTCGCACCTACGCATCATCGTCTTCCTCTAAATTTTTTGCGCCAATTCCCCGGCGATTTCCGCCAGCGTCCGGCCTTTTTTCCAGAATTGCCAGCGGCCGCCGCCCTTGCTGTGCCAGGCGAGCGTGCCGTAGATGGTCGGGGCGATCAGTTGCAGGCTTTTGACGCTGCGGCCGAGGGTTTTTTCGAGCGGTGCAAACCAGTCGTTTTCCAGCGCCAGCCAAGCTTGCCGCCAGTCTTCGGCGTTTTCATAGAGCATCGGGCCGAGTAGCTGGTCAAGCACGACGAGTTGCTTGTCATCGCGACCGGCGTTTTCAAGCACTGCCGCCAGGCTGGCGGCTTGCGGCTGGCGCTTGATGCCGGCGGCGCAGGCCAGGCCGGTGCTGAGCGGGTCATTGCTCCAGACCTTGGTGTAGGGCGCCGCGCTGACGCCCGGCAGCGTGCCGCCACCCCACAGCCAGACGCTGTTGACCGCCGGGTAGCCGGCGCTTTCGCGACGCTTGTTGAGCGGGTGGTTGTGCAGGAACATCTGGATTTCGTTGATCGTGCGCGTCAGCGGCTGTTTGGCGCCGAGCGGCTCGCCGGCGATGCGCTTGCCGGCGACGGCGGAAATCGGCTCGGCGACATGGTCGACCGCAGCATTCAGGCGCAGATACCAGCGCCGGGCGGTGGCGGTGTGGAACTGGCCGATGTCGGCAAATTCGCCATTGAGCGCGGCGACGATGGCCGCGGCTTCGTCGTCCTCGAGTTCAAAGGCACCAGCATCGGCGAGGATCACGCGCTCGTGGTGAAAGCGCAGATGCACCGGGTCGGCACACAGCCAGTGGCCGTTGCTGGCATCCGCAACAGCGTTCTCGCCGAGCAGGCGTAGCGGCCCATAAGCCGGGTTGGCGAGGCCGAAACAGTTGGCCAGCGTCGTCTCGAAAGCTTGTTTCGGACCGCGTTGCAGCGCGGTGCGGGCGTTCAGCCAGCTAAACCCCGGCGTCGGCAGCTTGCCCAGTGCCAGTTGGTCTTTCGGTTCGGGCCAGATCAGTTCGGGTACAAGCAGGGTCAGGTGCACGGGGATGGTGGGGCAGGGGGAGAACGGAAAAGTGTACCATAGCGGCTTTTCCGGCCTGACTGCGACTCGCATGGCGCTACCCTATGAATTGCTGATCGGCTTGCGCTATACGCGGGCCAAACGGCGCAACCATTTTATTTCCTTCATTTCGCTGATTTCGATGCTCGGTATCGGCCTCGGCGTTGCCGCGCTGATCGTTGTGCTGTCAGTCATGAACGGCTTCCAGAAGGAATTGCGCACGCGCATTCTCGGCGTCGCTTCGCATATCCAGATCGTCGGCATCAATGGCGAACTGAACAACTGGCCGGCGATTGCCGCGCAGGCGATGAAGCATCCGGAAGTCCGGGCCAGCGCGCCTTTCGTGCAGTCGCAGGCGATGTTCAGCTTTGATGGCCAGGTCAAGGGCGCGCTGGTGCGCGGCATCCTGCCCGACGAGGAAGACAAGGTCGCCGATTTCCGCAAGACCATCCAGAGCGGCAGCCTCGACGACCTGCGGCCGGGCGAGTTTGGCATCGTGCTCGGCGCTGATCTGGCGCGTTCGCTGCGGGTGTTTACCGGCGACAAGGTGACGCTGATCGCGCCACAAGGCACGGTGACGCCGGCCGGCGTCATGCCACGCCTGAAGTCCTTCCGGGTTGTCGGCATTTTTGAAGTCGGCATGTACGAATACGACTCGGGCCTGGCGCTGATTCACATGCAGGACGCGCAGCGTCTGTACCAGATGGACGACCGCGTTTCCGGCGTGCGTTTGAAGGTCGACGACCTGTTCCGTGCGCCGCGCATCGCCCGCGAGCTGGTCGCGTATATCGATGCCGACGCCTATATCAACGACTGGACCAAGAGCCACGCCAATTTCTTCCGCGCCGTGCAGATCGAGAAAAACATGATGTTCATCATCCTGTCGCTGATCGTCGCCGTCGCCGCCTTCAACCTGGTGTCGACGCTGGTCATGGCAGTCACCGACAAGCAGGCCGACATCGCCATCCTGCGCACCCTCGGCGCCCGGCCGTTGTCGATCATGGCGGTGTTCGTCGTGCAGGGTGCGCTGGTCGGTTTCATCGGCCTGGGCATGGGCATCGTCGGTGGCGTGCTGCTGGCGCTGAACATCGATGTCGTTGTGCCTTTCATCGAACGCCTATTGGGCATCCATTTCCTGGCCAAGGACGTTTATTACATTTCCGACCTGCCGTCCGACCTGCAATGGGGCGATGTCTGGGGCGTCACGCTGATCGCCTTCGTGCTCGCGCTGCTGGCGACGCTGTACCCGAGCTGGCGCGCGTCGCGGGTCAATCCGGCGGAGGCATTACGTTATGAGTGAGCCGATTCTTTGCGCCCAGGGCCTGGGCAAGGTCTTTCGTGGCGGCGGGCTGGAAGTTGCTGTCTTGGACAACGTCGACATCAGCGTGCGGCCCGGCGAAACCGTCGCCATCGTCGGCGCTTCGGGTTCAGGCAAAAGCACGCTGCTGCACCTGCTCGGCGGGCTGGATACGCCGAGCACCGGTGGCGTGCAACTGATGGGCCGCGATTTTTCGGTCCTGAACGAGGTCGACCGTGGCGATTGGCGCAACCGCCATCTCGGCTTCGTTTACCAGTTCCACCATCTGCTGCAGGAATTCTCGGCGCTGGAAAACGTCGCCATGCCCTTGCTGATCCGTCGCATGGAACGCTCGGCCGCATTGGCCGAATCAGCAGCCATGCTGACGGCAGTCGGCCTCGGTCATCGCCTGGAGCACCGCCCCGGCGAACTCTCCGGCGGCGAACGCCAGCGCGCGGCGATTGCCCGGGCGCTGGTCAGCAATCCCTCCTGCCTGCTCGCCGACGAACCGACCGGCAATCTCGACAGCCATACCGCCTCGGCAGTTTTCGATTTGCTGTTCGAGCGCGTGCGCCAGCAGAACACCAGTCTGGTCATGGTTACCCACGACCGCCAACTGGCAGCGCGGGCGGATCGGGTATTGCGCCTGGATAACGGGCGCTTGGCGACGGATTAAGCGGGGACAGCGGGAATTGCCTGGTTTTTGCGGTCGACCGCATACTGCCCGGAAAGCTGAATGGCGACTGATGCGATGAAAGCTCGGAGCGCGCAAGTCTTTGCCGGGCTAGCCGGCGCATTCTGCCGCCGCGCCTGAGTTTTCGCCAAATCGTCCTTGCCGGCCGGCCCTGCAGGCGTCCAGAATGCAAGCTGCTTCGATTGATCGAAAACCCTTGGGAGACAAGAAAATGAGCGATACCGGCAGCGATCAGAAATCGATCAAGAATAATCAGTCATTGCACATGCGCATCCTGGCCGATGTCGCACGTGACCTGTCCGGCGAGGTCAATTTTCCGACGACGCTGGATCTGGCGATCAAGATGCGCAACACCTTCCGCAATCCGGCCATCACGCTCGATGATTTCGTGCATATGGTCGACATGGAGCCCTTGATTGCCAGCAAGCTGCTGCGTCTGGCCAATGCGCCGTCGAGTAACCCGGATGGCGAGGCGATCAGCGACCTGCATGTCGCGGTGACCCGCCTGGGCATGGACAAGGCGCGCAGCGCGGCGCTGGCGGTGGCGATGGACCAGATCATGAAGTCGAAAAATCTCGCGCCCTTCGATCACTTTGCCCAACTGAACTGGGAACACTCGATCAAGAGCGCGGCGATTGCCCGCGTGCTGGCCCGCCACGTCGGCCGCATCGACCCGGAAGAAGCCATGCTCGCCGGCCTGGTGCACGACATTGGCGTTTATTACCTGTTCTACCGCGCCAGCGAATACAGCGAGTACAAGGATGACAAGGCCGCCTTGATCGAACTGGTGCTCGGCTGGCACGAAAGCATCGGCGAAAGCGTGCTGCACGCGCTGGGCCTGCCGGAAAAAATCGTCGAAGCCGTCCGCGACCACGACTGCCCGCGCCTGACCGACCATGAACCGCGCAACCTGAGCGACATCGTCTACATCGCCAACCTGCTCGCCGGCAGCAACTGGGAGTGGCTGCCCAACCTGGTCGGTGAGGAAGCGGCCAAGGTCATGGAAAAAACCCGGCAGCGCTATGTTCACCTGCTACCCGAAGCCGAGCAGGAAATCCGGGAGCTGCATTTGTCGCTGAGTTGAGGCCTTGAGGACCAGCGTTCAGCTGAAAATGGCCTCTTTTTTGAGGTCGACCGCAGTTTTGTAAGCAACTGCCAGGGTCAGGCTTTGTTGGGTCGCAACACTTGGGGAAATTCGCCATGTGGGAAATGATTGTCTGCGTTGCAGTCGTCTGGGGAGGCGCGTGCCAGGAACAACGCCCGGTCTATTACCCGAGCAAGGATTTCTGCGAACGCGCCATCCCTGCTGCCAAGGCAGCAAACCCGAAAATCACTTCGATCTATTGCCGCCGGAAGTCGTGAGCTTTGACCCCGCTAGGCAAAACAGGGGAAACCGGGTCTGTCCGTTCGCCGTGATCGGCGCTATATCCAGCGGCTTGAAGTCCCGTGAAAGGCGTTGTCCGTACGCCTTTCCAGCACTGTAGGTCGGGTTAGCACGCAGGGCGTAACCCGCAAACGCCAGCAAGCGCCGCAAATGTCGGGTTACTACGCTAACCCGACCTACTTGCTAGGGTCAGAAAGACCTGACCCTGACGTTGCGGATTGAGACCTGAGCCGATGCTCGCTGGCCACTATTGTCCAGCTTGAGCGCCGTTAGGGCTTGGCTGGCCAAGCGATTTGCACTTGGCGATGCTGCATAACGCAGTCACGAAGGTAGAGATTGATAAGGCTCTGGTAGGGAACCCCAGCCTCAACAGCCATGCCTTTGAAATAGGCAAGCACATCTTCAGAAAGACGCATGGTGACGGGTTTCTTGAGCTTCGATGCGTAGGGATTCCTGCGCGATTTCATCGTCGAGAGATCGTATTCGGCTTTCATGGCATTCCACTTCCATAAAAAGTGCTTTCAGTTTTGGTGGCCTTGCGGGCAGAGATGATGCGGATAATATTGCCTGCTGCACGCTCGCAATGGCAGACAAGAAGCAGACGCCCTCCTGTGCTCATGCCCAACAACAGAAAACGCTCCTCGCTCGTCGAATGCTCTTCGCTGCGAGGGTCGGGGCTTGCATTACGACATTTAAATGTCGTAATGCAAGACCTGACCCCGATGTTCTAACTGCAAGACCTGACCCCGATGTTCTAACTGTCGAACCCGGGAGACCTGCCCCCAGGGTCTCCGCACTCGAATATCATAATGGTCTCAAGCCCAGAAAATGTGCGCGCAGATCATCATCCCTGGCCGCTCTTTTCCGCTTTAGCCGCAGGCTGGATTTGACGCTGTCAGTCGTATCCATACGCAAGAGATTGAGGACGATTTTCTTGAGCAGGGAGAGATTTGCTGGCGCATTGTCCTTGCGAACGGTGCTGGCATCTTCTTTCATGGTGACATCGAGCACCCAATGAAGCTGGTTTTCGATTCCCCAGTGCGAACGAACCGCTTCGGCTACTTCCGCCGGGGTGAGGTGGCGCGAGGCCATGTAGTAGCGCTGTTCCATGCTTGGCTTTTTGCCTTTGACTTGGCGCACCGAATCAATGCGGGCGATCACCGCGCAACGCGGCCAATCGCTTTCCGACACGATACCGATGGCCGGCAGCACCGAACAACGCTGGACAACGGTGCGGCCATGCCCTTGCTCCGCTTGGCCAACATGGACAACCTGGTCCTGGCGATCAAGAAAGGCGTCTTGAATCGCCTTGTGCAGATTGGGTTGGTTGCCTTTAACCGCCAACAAATAATCCGCTTCCTTGGCGATGATCTTCTCGGCAATGGCGCGCTGGCAGCCCATCGCATCAATACTGACAAGGAAACCTTTCAGATACAGGGCATCGAGCAGCTCGGGAATCGCCGTGATCTCGTTACTCTTCTTCGACACTTTTTCCTGACCAAGCACCAAGCCCAGCTTGGTTGCAAAAGCGCTGACCATGTGAATAGCCGTTTCGCCTCCCTTGCCGGAACCGCGCACGGTTTTGCCGTCGACCGCAATCAGGCCGCTCAGATTCGGGATGAGGCTGCTCACCCACTGCGGGAAGCAATTTTCGAACTGCTTCGGATCGAGCAGGCGGAAAACCCGCAAAAAGGTATCTTCCGAAGGAACACCATTCTTGAGTACCAGAAACTGCCTCAGCCAAGTGGTGTGCGCACGCGACCACGCGGCTACGTCTTCAATCGTGTCGCAGTCAGAAAGCACCGCCGAGATTGCCATCACCAACAATTCCTGGAAGTCATGCCGAGTTCCATTGCTCGGCAGCCGGGGATCTTCCACATCGCTCAGCATCTCCATTAAAGCCATTCCTCTCGCCATCTTTTGCACTACCCAAAGAACAAGAGTAGACGGGATTTGTTGAATGTTTACAAGGTGGCACTGTAAGTCATTGATGTCGAACAGATTTTTGATGGCTCCTGTCACGAATCGGTTTATTCAATCCGAGTGCGGAAGCCCTGGACCTGCCCCTGATGTTTGTTAGCGAGAGTTTGCTTCTAAATCATGAACCATTGCAGAAGCATTACTATGCCCAAGGGTGGCCGCTTTTCGAAACAAGCGAATTGCTTCTTCTCGATTAGTTTCTTTGTATTGGAGACCAAGCATATACATTGCATTCATACTTCCTTGTTCGGATGCTTTATGCAGCCAGCGAGTCGTTTCTTCATTGCTTTTTTGAACGCCTGTTCCAAACATATACATTAGCGCGATACCATAAGATGAATTTCCGTCTCCGTTTTCAGATTCTTTTGAAAATACCTTCAACGCCGCTTCATGATTTCCAAGTGTTTTCATTGCCCACGGATTTCCGAGGCTTGCAGCCTTTTGATATAGGCGATTCGCTTCGGCGATATCTTTAGATACTCCGCTACCGCTTTGATAGGCGACACCAAGATTAACCATTGCATAGGTGTTCCCATTTTCGGCAAGACGACGCAACTGTTGGATACGCTCACCAATATTATTTATTCGACGCGTACTTTGGACTTCAAGTACCTCCTTCGTCACGAATGCGTGCGAAGAGAGTGGCGCAACAAGGAGTCCAATAACTATTACAGCAACGCTTCTGAAATCCATGTTTTTCCTCAAGTCAGATTAACACTGCTAGCACTGCTAGGGTCAGGTCTTGTATTACGACATTTAAATGTCGTAATACAAGACCTGACCCCAATGCGCTCCATAATACAAGACCTGACCCCAATGCGCTCCATGCTGGCCCCCGGTGCTGTCCTGCTGCGGGTTTGTTTTTTACTGCGAACGAGAAATGTTGGATTACAAGACCTGACCCTTGTACTGCGCTTCACCGTAGCCGCTGACCGCCGCGATGATGCTTGGGAGAAAGGCGACCAACCTCGTGGAAGGCTGCGCGATAAGCGCCGACCTCCCACAACCAAGCCTCCTGAATGACGTACTCACGGTCATAGAGGAGCCAGATAAGGCAGTCCCACTCATAGTTCTTTGCCTTTGGCACCCAGGTGACGAAGCTCCCCGGCTTACCGCTCGGGCGATTGGCCTTGACTTGGTAGCGCTTGCCCCGGTGCTTGAAGTCGTAGCCTTTCTGAACTGATGTAGCTCCTGACATTGCAGCGGAGTATTCATCTTCGGTGAGCCCGACAAGCATGGCGGCGTCGTACTCCGAAAGGGCGCACGTGATAGCAGGAGCGTTTCCAAACTTACGCTCCCATTGCAGAGTGAGGGAGACGAGTTGATTACGAAGAGTGGTTTCCATGTGGCCTAACGTTATAGGCAAGGGACTCTGCGCGGCGGTTTATCGCGCAGAGTCCAGCGACCGAAGGGAGCGGCCTTTACTGCGATGTTAGGCTGGTCTTTTTGCATACTTGCTTGCCACGGCGAGAATATAGGAAGCGTGAAACGTGATGGCTTTATAGCTGCTTGGAGAGTAACTACCTGTTTTGTTGAATTGTGAAAGCACCAACTCGGTTTTTTCGGGGCTAGCTCTACGAGGCTTGGCAGAAGACAACGGAACAAACCAAAGAGCATCGCCTTCAACCTCAACGGAAAAAGGCTTGCTTCGTGCCTCAGTCTGTAGAGTTTCACCTTTGAGCGAATGACAATAATTCAGAAATTCTGGGAAAGATGCCAATGGCACGTATATCTCCTTGGTTGCCTAACGCTGCTATGGTCAGGTCTTGTATTACGACATTTAAATGTCGTAATACAAGACCTGACCCCGAGGTTTTTACCCTGACCCCGAGGTTTTTACCCATCCTATGGCGAATGACTCAAACTGGGAGCCGGATGGTGTAACGCTCCAAGTCCGGTTCTGCGAGGGCGGCCTGTCGCAAGGCGGGCCGCTACTCTCCCATTCATGAAAATTGGTGTTTCTCAACGTTCAGTGATATTGATCTGCAAGACCTGAGCCCGCTATTGGGTAGAAGGCGAATCACCTTAATACTGAATATCAAGCTGATATGTGTCACCACTAACTCTGAACGTTCTCGGTGCAACCATTCTCACTTCCTGCCACTGGGTACTCATGCGGCCGTATAAACCCATGTCTCGATAGTTCTCGTAGCCAGAGTCTTCCCACATGACGTCGATCAGAGCGTAGTTGGGTCTGCTGTTAGTTAAGTGGACTTTTAATGGCTCAGCATTAATCTTGAGTTGGCCGTTTATGGTGGCTGAGACGGATCCTTCAAACACCGCGTAGGTGGTGTCATCCGTTAGCTCGCGTATGACTTTCAAGATTACTGCTGTACTCTCTGATGACTTGTGGGGATGAAGCATCGGAAGTCCTTTGACGATTTGTGGCCCAACGTTAAATTTATATGGCATTTTTGCCGTATAAGTAGGCAGAGTCCCATACCCCTGAATAAGCTAGCAGCCTGTAACTCTAGGCTCTGTTGATGTTTTGCCGCAGCTCATCGCAGCCACAGCAAAGCCGCTGCAAATGTGAGGAAGCCCATGAAATGCATGGATTTTTTATCGTAGCGAGTGGCGATTCGGCGGAAATACTTGAGCGCTCCAAACATGCATTCGATGACATGACGTTCCTTGTAAAGCCACCAATCGCACTCTCTTTGTACCGTCCTGTTGGCCTTGGGCGGGATGACCGCGACAATGTCGCGCTCCTTGAGCCACGCCAGGAATTCGTCTGAATCGTAGGCCTTGTCAGCCAAGCAGGCTTGAGCTGAAATATTTGTCATGAGCGGAATCGCCTGCGTGATGTCAGCCTTTTGCCCGCCGGTCAGAATAAATTTGAGCGGCAAGCCCAAGCCATCGACCACCGCGTGAATCTTGCACCCAAACCCGCCTCGGGAGCGACCCAGGTCCTCATCGTCTGCCGAGCTCTGGGCCGCGCCCGCCGCACAGGCGTGGGCACGGATCACCGTGCTATCGATAGAAGCACTTTGTAAATCAGCACTTTGAGCCAACCCTTCCAGCAGTTGCTTCCAGATGCCCAGCATTGACCACCGCGCGAATCGCTTGAAAACACTGTTCCAGTTGCCTCGGTCCGGAGGCAGGGAACGCCACTGCCCGCCAACCCGCAACACCCAGAGGACCGCCTCCACAAAGTGCCGACATCGAAATTCCTCGCCGGTATAGATTCTTCGGAAGGTCTTCAATTTCGCGAAAACCACAGACCACTCCGCATCGCTCAGTCTCGACTTGTCTACCACTTGGCTTTGGCTCATCTGGATCACGCAAAGCGGCAAAGTTTACCCGCCGGCAAAACATCAACAGAGCCTAGCCACGACATGCATCCAGGAAGTTTCTGAATAGATCCACGGGATAAACAACCTTCATACGCGGCAAGGTGCCAAAGAAATGACGATTGTGCCAGCAACTCCACCAGTTGTCATGAATTGACAGGATGTCAGAGTGACTTGTTACGTACCACGGAAAAAGAAACATCCCAATCCCTCCTATAGAAAGTTTGTCCGCAGAGTTCCGCTCTTCCACCTTGCCCCAAGCATTTTTGCCTGATTTTTCCGGTCGACCGCAAAATCAGCCCCTTTTTCAACTTCCCTTCAGCGATCAAGCGCCCAGCTACAGCGTCGAGTCGGCCTCAACCACAACCCCCACATCAAAAACCAACGCACAGTTTTTCTCCCGCCCCGGCGCCGGCAGGATCAGCGCGCGCAGGCCGTTGAGCTGGCAGCGGACAGCGAGCAGCGGAGGCAGTGGGTAGAGCGAAGTCAGTGGTGTGTCGTGCAGTTCGACCGGGCCGTTGACGCATAACTGGCGGGGGCCGCTGGGGTGGCGGATGCCGAGGATCTGCGCTGCTGCCTTCAAACCGCCGCTGGCTGGCGGCAGTTTGAACAGGCTGATGCCGTCGAGGGCGGTTTCATCCTGCCCAGCCGGTCTGGCGCTTTCGATCAGGCGGGCTTCGAAGGCGGTTGGCCAGTCGCCGAGGGTGCAGAAGACCAGCGCCAGGCTATCGCGTTGGGACATGTGCTTCAGCCCAGGCCGCGGGCGTAGTCGGCGAACAGGCGGTCGAGGTCGAGCAGGGTGACGGCGCGGTTCTGGAAGTAGAGCACGCCGGGCATGCGCTGGCGCAGTTGTTCGGGCAGCGTGGCCGGGGCGGGCTGGATGCTGCTGCTCGGGATGTCGACGACGTCGATGACCTGGCCGACGCGGATGCCGCTGGTCATGCCCTTGCCCTGGCCGAGCAGGATGGACGAGCGGCTGTTGCGGCTGGCCGGACGCTTGGGCAGGGCCAGCAGTTCGTCGAGACGGATGACGGTGGTGATGTCGCCGCGGACGTTGATGACGCCTTCGAGCGATTCCGGGCAGCCGGGAACGAAAAAGACCTCGGCCTGGAAAATGATTTCGCGGACGCATTCGCCGGGGCAGGCGAAGCGTTCTTCGCCGAGTTCGAAAATCACCAGCTTGAGCAGGGTGTCACTGGCGCTGTCGGCTTCCTGCTGCTCGCCGCTGCGGCGCAGGGCCAGCGCTTCGTCGAGGCTGAGGGCGGCGCTGGTGGTCGGGTCTTGGTCGTTCATCGCGGGTCCTGGTCGATCATCACGCGGTTACGCCCCTGGCGTTTGGCGCTGTACAAGGCCTGGTCGGCGGCTTCGCGCAGCCCGGTGAGGTCGTGGTGATGCTGGCTGCTGGCTATGCCGGCGCTGAAGGTGCAGGAGAAATTGCCCTGCAGCGACGTGAAGACGACGCGGGAAAAGGCCAGGCGCAGGTCTTCAAGCAAAACGAAGGCGCGCTCGGGGCTGGCGTCCTGGAGGATGACCGCGAATTCCTCGCCGCCGTAACGGCCGACGACATCGGAATGGCGCACGCGTTGCTGCAGGATGCGCGCCAGCGCGACGATGACCTGATCGCCGACCGGATGGCCGTGGGTGTCGTTGACCGACTTGAAGTGATCGATGTCGATCATCACGAAGCACAGTTCGGCATTTCGCCGGTTGGCCAGCGCCAGCGACTGTTCGAGCAGTTGCGTCGTGGTGCTGTGATTGAACAGGCCGGAAAGGCTGTCGCGTGCCATCAATGAGCGCAGCGTGCGCATGCGTTCGGCGCGGATGACGACGGCGGCGATCAGTTCCTCGGCGGCGACCGGTTTGACCAGAAAGCCTTCGGCGCCGACGCGCATCGCCGAAAACTGCTTGCGCTTGTCGGTTTCGCTGGACAGGTAAATGATCGGCAGGCCGACGTAGTTGGGCAGCTGGCGGATCAGTTGCGCCAGGTCGCGGCCCGAGCAGTCGGGCTGGTACATGTCGGTCAGCAGCAGGTCGGGCTGGAATTCGGCGAGGGTGTCGAGCAACAGCGTCGGGTCGCTGATGTGGCGGGTCTGGATGCCGGCTTCCTGGAGCAGGATGGCGTGGTAGTCGGCGGTTTCCGACTGGTCATCGACGATCAGCACGCGGTAGGGGTCGCGCGGGCGCTGCAGCGTCAGGTCGTCGAGCGCCGAAATCAGCGCCATCGGCGACGCCGGTTTCAGAAAGTAAGCGCCGCCGCCGGCCTTGACGGCGCCGAGGCGGGCGTCGAAATCGTTGCGTCCGGAAAGGAAGATGGTTGGCAGCGGCGGCGAAATTTCCTGGTGCAGCGCTGCCAGCGCCTGGGTGCCGGCCAGCGGCCCGGCGGGGAAGGCGGTATCGATGATCAACGCGCCCGGTCGCTGCCGGCGTACGGCGAGGCTCAGTGATTCCGGGTCGGCGAAGCATTGCGTGCGGTAGCTGAAGCATTCGAGCTGGGTCGCCAGTTGCTGGCAGAGTTCGGCGTCGCTGTCGCAGATGTAGACCAGGTTGTCAGCCCCCGGTGTTGCGGGCGTCGGCAGTCGGGTGTCGGCGGCGTTGATTTTCGGGTCGCTGGCGGGGTCGACCGCAGGAGCGGTCGCGGTCAGTGCGGTGATCGCCGCGAAAATCCCTGCCTGCCAGCCGGGCACATGGACGGCATGGGGGTCGTCGAGCAGGTGCATCGCCGCTTGCTCGCCGGCGATGGCCGCGTGGCCGACGTCGCGGAAACCGAAGGAACGCGCCGTGCCCTTGAGGCTGTGCCAGAAAAGATGCATGGCTTCGAGGCGGCTGCGCTCTTCCGGGTGCGCCGAGGCCTGGGCCAGCAGTTGCCAGGCCTCATTGAGGCGCAATGGCAGCTGGGCGACGAAATTGGCCTTGAGCCGGGCGATGCGTTCGCCGGCCGTGGGGGTGGGGCTGGGCGGAGACTGGGTCATGATGCGCTACTCGGCGTGGGGGGAGTCCGGGCGGTGGCAGGCGCGGCGAGCAATTGCGCCACC
>JAVBXO010000035.1 GCA_030824535.1 Azonexus sp.
CCGCCGACCAAGATGGATGCGCTGATCCTGACCGAAGAAGGCTCACGGCGTCCTCGGCAAGTCCGGCGCCCGTATGGAAATGCCGGGCTGCTCGCTGTGCATGGGTAACCAGGCACAGATCCGCAAGGGTTCGACGGCGATCTCCACCTCCACCCGCAACTTCCCGAACCGCCTCGGTATCGATACCCAGGTTTATCTCGGTTCCGCCGAACTGGCCGCCATGTGCGCCCTGGCCGGCCGCATCGTGACCGTTGCCGAGTACATGGAACAGATCAAGCTGGTGAACGCCAAGGCTGCCGAAGTCTACCGCTACATGAACTTCGACCAGATTCCGGAGTTTGTGGAACAGGCGGCTACGGTCGAGATGTAAGTTGCGAAAATCGGCCGGTTTTGCCGGTCGACCGTAGAAATCAAAAAAAGCCCCCGCCGGGAAACCGGCGGGGGCTTTTTAATGGTAACTAACCGAGTGGCTTAGTGTTTGACAGAAGTGGCACGCTAGAAACTGCCATACCAATGTGCTTTGATAATGCTTTTCCAGGAGATCAGAGCGAAAGGCTGAAAATTTGGTACCAAGTTGTTGCAGACTGGACTCTCTCCTGGGTAAAGCGTCCTCGCTCCGAGGATTTGTCAAAATTTTTCGGATGCCAGGTGCTGGAATTCCAGTTTTCGTTTTGCGTTACATGCTTAGATTCCGGAATGGCATAGTGAAGCAAATCGACTGATAGTTTTCGGTCTGTTTTATGGAAACTGCTGGCAAGCACCGTAGTGGCCGGGGGGCTGCCTTGACTCGCCATTTGGGTGGCGACCGAAGTAAGAAATGGCTGGGACCAGGCGTCGGTCATATGGGTTACTTCGTAACAGACCTGTGTTCCGAAAGATTCATTAACTTGAATATCACCAGCATAACGAGGGGTGGTCTTGCAGCCGGCAAACTGTGGGAATCCGCTGGAGTTGGCAACCACCTGAATGCGGATTGCGATCATTTCGCTGAAACGGTGATCTTCATATTTGCCAAGCGCCACCAATTTATCCCGTCCACGCTTGGATGCGATGTCAATATATGAAAGCCCCTGCCAATTTCCCATGGGTAGCGAAACGGTTTGTCCAGCAATTAGTATCTGGTCTTTGAAGGACTTTCCGGTGTAGACGTCACCCTTGTCGTCGGTCGGATTTGTCGGGGTACCGTTGGCGGTTGTGGTATCCGAGATTGAAAAGCGGTCTGCTTGGTGGCTTCCCTGGAACGATGCAGGGGTAATGCCGGTGATTGTTCGGATTTTTTTCGAGGCGTTATCGAATTCCTTGGAGTCTTGTTGGTAAGCGTAAAAATACTCCCCCTGCCGGGAACAATTGCGACAGGGCGACGCTTCGTAGGTGCGAGCTTCAACCGGGATACCGTTGGCTATTCCGTCGATATCCTGACCGTGGTAACCGGCAAGGATTATTTTGGCGATCCGGCTTCTTGGGGTGACTGATAGTTTCCACAATACCGGCTCGTAGGACATCAATACCAGAACCATTGGCGCAGTTGACCGGCTGACCTCGACCGAAATCGATTTTGTTGTTCGTTGACTAGCGTATTTGCTATGGCACTCGGCCATGGCAGAGCTGTCGTCTTTGAAGGCCGTGCATTTGGCCCACCAAGGTTGTTCCTTCTGTCCATTGGGAAGCGCACCCTGATAGACGCCGATCATGTGAACTTCTGTCCCTTGGGGGAAGGGTGCATTGAGCGAAGGAAGGTTGACATCGAATGCCGGATTCAGCCCGGAGATAGTGGCACTGATCGAGGTATTCGGCGTACTGGCGGGCTGAGGGCGATTGAAGCTGATTTTCGTAACGGCGACTGATGGCGGTGCCTTATAGGTCGCAAGAGGCGGCGTGCCCGTTCCTGAGCTCCGCCATGGGCTGATTAAATACACGAGGCCAGACAGCAGCAAGGTAATGGCAACAGTCCATCGCCAAGCGGCCGACGTTTCCCAAAGCCCTTCTTCAGCTGCCATGGGTTAGCTGACTTCTGTTGATGCGCGTACCGCGCGGGCAACAATTCCTTGATTTTCGGTCTGCACGAGAGAGATGCGCGCAAAACCGTTCTTTTTGGCTTCTATCAAAGAGTCTGCCAGTTTTTCTTCGATAGCTCGCACCAGATCCCGGGATGATCCAACGAGACCAAGTTTCTTGTGTCGGGCCATCAACATCAGCACTATGTTTGGGTCGATTCCTTGTTCGGCGACTTCAAGCCCGTAGCAACTGATCATTTGTTCTATTTCGAGCGCCGATACCCGGGCGATATCCAGTCCCTCCAATGCTTGGAAAACGAATATCCGATCAATTCTGTTGAGTACTTCAGGGGCGAATTGCGCTTCTCGCAAGGTATTCACCGCAGCGGTGCGCATCGACTCTGGATCTTTAGCATACTGTGTGGCGAGCATACCGAGACGTTCGGTTGCAGCGTTGCTCGTTAAAACGAAAATCGCGCTAGTGGTCGAGATGATTTGGCCGTCGGAGCGCTCGGTTACGAAGCCGTCATTCCACGCCGTCAAAAAGGCTTTCAATACGTCGGGGTGGGCCTTCTCTATTTCGTCCAGCAAGACCACTGCGTTGGGCGTGTCGCGCAAGCCGCCGGTGAGCTTGCCATAGCTGTCCGAGCCAACATAGCCCTTACTCATGCCAAACAGTTGTGACAAGGAATGGCTTCCTGCTGCAAATTGCGCCATGTCCAAATGCAATAGTTCGCGGTCAAGTTCCTGAGCAAGCACTTTTGCCAAGAAAGTCTTTCCGGTTCCCGGTGGACCGGCGAAAAGAAATATTCCGATTGGTTTTCCGCGGCGAGACAGTGCCAATCGACGCCTGATTTGGGCGGCGATGTCGTCACATACGGAGTCTTGGCCAATTACCCGTTGTTTAAGTGCCCGTGAGAGACTTTCGGCATCAAGATAAGTGGCGGCTTCGAGTTCGGGTAGCCCGTCTTCAATAGCTTGCTTGTTGGTCAGTCGGTCCAGGATATCCATAAGTGTTGGCCGGAGGAAAAGTGAAGGAAGTTTTTCGCGGGAATATAGCCAGCCAAGGATCAACAACAGCCAGCCAATGCTTGCTGCGCAGGCAAAATACCAGAACATGCCGCGCAGACCGTTAAAAAGACTGGCTGCAGTTGATTGATCAGGCCAGATATCCTGAAGGAACTTGAACAAGGTAATCAGCAGTACCAGTGCAAATAGCAGAGGTACATAACGCTGGAGATTGTGCAACACCGCTAGTGCCTAGAAATTGACGGGTAAACTGATCGCTTGCCCTTCCGTCATTACGGGGAGTGAAACCTTGCCCGCGCCGTTCTGAACGCCAAGTGTTATCCCGCCACCGCCATCGTGTGCCCCGGTTATCTGAATGGTCTGGCTGGCATCGATGGGGAGTGTGATGGTGGTTGGTTCATTCAGCAGGGCGATGTCGATTGCGTATCCTGCCGAAGAAATGCGAACGACATCGCCATCTTGCGAGGCGAAGTCCCAGACGGTGACTTTAGCTAATACCGTGGGCGATAAGCCGGGGTCCTTTTTATCCAGAGTTTGCTTCATGGCTTGTCGTAAGCTTGGATCAAGACGCATCGTATCAAGTGCCGCATCAACATCATGATCCTTGATTTGCTCTACTGCTATTGTTCTCAGGTGCGTGAATCCGGTTATCAGTTCAGCCTTTTCTTTTTCTGTGATGCGGTCGGCTGGTAAAGGATTCCACCATGCGGTTATGCCGTAGCCTGTTCCAGCGATCAATAGCCCTGTGAGCAGAAAAAGTTTCAATCTGGACATCGGGCCTTTTTGGGGCTGCGGTTTGTGCGCGATTTGCTCTACGGGCTGCGTCTCAAGATGTTTCATAGTTAATGTGCAGCGGGTCTGGGCGGATAACATCCTATTCTAAACGAATTTTTTATTCATAAGCTGTGGAGAATCTTATTGCCATTTGGTCCGGCCGCTAATGTGCAGTAACCGGGCATCACCCTGCGTGATCTGGTTAACTCGATTCCGCTGCTGCTTGTGCCGTCGCCCTGAACAAGGAACCGATGGTCGAGTACATGCGTTCCAACATTACCCTGATGAAGTGGATGATCGCCGAAGGCTACGCCGATGCCCGCACCCTGGCGCCGCATCAACGCCATGGAAGACTGGATCGCCAACGGCACGCTGTTGAAGGCTGATGCCAACGCCCAGTACGCTGCAGTCATCGAAATCGATCTGGCCGAAGTCACCGAGCCGATCCTGGCCTGCCCGAATCGGGGTTGCCAACAACGGGACGACGTTAAGCTGCTGTCCGAAGTCGCCGGCGCCAAGATCGACGAAGTCGAGTGTTGGCAAATGAGCGGTTCCTGCATGATCAACATCGGCCACTTCCGTGCTGCCGGCAAGGTCCTCGAAGGCAAGTCCGACGCCGTTGCCAACCGCGCGACCCGTCTGTGGATCGCCCCGCCGACCAAGATGGATGCGCTGATCCTGACCGAAGAAGGCTCACGGCGTCCTCGGCAAGTCCGGCGCCCGTATGGAAATGCCGGGCTGCTCGCTGTGCATGGGTAACCAGGCACAGA
>JAVBXO010000308.1 GCA_030824535.1 Azonexus sp.
GCTCACCCCCGAAGAACTCGCCGAACGGCCGGAATTGCCTGAGGGGTGGGTTTATGTCCGCGCAGAGGAAATTGCCGATTTCATCACTAAAGGGACGACGCCAAGCAAGGAGTTGCTTTCTTCCGGAATAGGCGAAATTCCGTTCATTAAGGTGTACAACCTGACGACGACAGGCGTGTTGGATTTCTCGATTGATCCAACCTTTGTTAGCCGAGAAACTCACAATGGTTTCTTGAGTCGCTCCAAGGTATATCCCGGTGATGTGTTGATGAACATCGTTGGACCGCCATTGGGTAAGGTTTCTATCGTTCCGTTGACTTATCCGGAGTGGAACATCAATCAGGCCATCGCAATTTTCCGAACCAGCGCTATCACGCCCAAATTGCTTGCCAAATATCTGGCTCATGAAAAAACAGTTCGTTCCATGATGAGAAAGTCAAAAGCAACAGCGGGGCAATTCAATCTGACGTTGGAAATTTGCAGAGAAACACTAATTCCGCTGTGTGGCAGTCTAGAGCAGCAACAGATTGAGCTTCTGATCGACGAAAAACTCTCCGAAGCCGAGCAACTCGACCAAACCCTCGCCACGGCCCTGCAACAGGCCGACGCCCTGCGCCAGTCCATCCTGAAAAAGGCTTTCTGCGGTCAACTCGTTCCACAAGACCAAAACGACGAACCCGTCGCCGCGCTGCTCGAACGCATCCGGGCGGAAAACGCGAATGGCATCAAAAAGCCGGGCAAAAAGGGAAAGATCGGCTAATATACTGTTGTTATATACAGTTATTTGCCGAGGTCGATCATGCCAACTCAAACCAGCGCCCAAACCCCAATTGCCATCTATCAAACGGCCGATGGCTCAATTTCTACAGAGGTTCGTCTCGAAGGCGAAAGCCTTTGGTTAAGCCTTCAGCAAATTGCCGATCTTTTCGGGCGAGATAAATCGCAGATTTCTCGTCACCTGAGAAATATCTTCGATAGCAGCGAGTTGGACAAAAAATCAGTTGTTGCGGAAAACGCAACAACTGCCGCTGACGGCAAAACATATCAGGTGAGCTACTACAATCTCGACGCGATTATTTCTGTTGGGTATCGCGTTAACTCCGTTGAAGGCACCCGTTTCCGTATCTGGGCGAACCGCATCCTCAAGGATCATCTGGTACAGGGCTATACGTTGAACCAGCAGCGCCTGACGCAGCAGCAGGAAAACATCCGCCAGCTGGAACGCACGCTCAGCCTGTTCCAGCAGAACCTGATCGAGCAGGCCAGTTTGCCAGAGGCGCGCGGGCTGGTGAATGTGATTGCCGGGTATGCGCGCACCTTTGTGCTGCTCAACCAGTTCGACAGCGAGCGCCTGCCCCTGGGCGATTTTGCGACGACGATCCATTACGAAATCCGCGAGGACGAGGCGCTGGCCGGAATCGCCGCCCTGAAGGCCGACATGCTGGGGCGCGGCGAGGCTTCGGCACTGTTCGGCAACCAGAAGGACGACAGCTTTGCCGGCATTCTCGGCAACATCCTGCAATCCTTCGGCGGCGAATACCTGTACCCGAGCATTGAGGAACAGGCGGCGCACCTGCTGTATTTCGTCATCAAGAACCATCCTTTTTCAGACGGTAACAAGCGCATCGGAGCCTTCCTGTTCATCTGGTTCTTGCAGCGCAACCAGCATCACTTGAAATTGGATGGCGAACTGAAGATCAACGATAACGCCCTGGCGGCGATTGCCTTGCTGATCGCGCAAAGCGACCCGGCGCAAAAGCAGCTGATGATTCACTTGATCATGAATCTGATCCGGGGATGAATAAGAATCCATGAAGCAGATCCCTTCGACCGAATCCCTGACCTGCGAATTCAAGAGCGACCGCAAGTGTCTGCCGGATCGCGAACTGATCGAGGCCGTGGTGTGCATGGCCAACGGGGAGGGCGGGGAGGTTTATCTTGGCGTTGAAGATGATGGCCGGGTGACGGGCTTGCATGAAAAGCATCATTTTCTGGAGGGTTTGGCGGCGATGATCGCCAATCGGACGCAGCCGACGCTGCGCGTCCAGGTTGAATCGCTGGTGGTGGATGGGCTGCCTGTCGCCCGTATCTCGGTGCCGAAATGCGGCCAGCCGGTGGCGACCAATGAGGGCTTATTGAAGCGTCGTCGTTTGCAGGCCAACGGCCAGCCGGAATGTGTGCCCTATCTGCCGCATGAATTTGCCAGTCGGCAAGCCAGTTTCGGTTTGCTCGATGTCAGCGCACAGCCGCTGGCCGGCGCGCTGGCCAGCGATCTTGATCCCATCGAGCGCGTGCGCTTGCGCCGTTTCATCGAACGCTTCAATGGCGACCATGCCTTGCTGGAGTTGGACGATGCTCAACTCGATGCGGCGCTCGGGCTGACGGTACGTGCCCCCGGCGGTGGCTATTTACCGTCATTGACGGGCTTGCTGTTGATTGGTCACGAGGCTTCGCTGCGGGCGCTGGTGCCGACCCACGAAATCGCTTTCCAGATTCTGGAGGGCGAAGAGGTGCGTTTCAACGAGTTCAGCCGTGCTCCCTTGTTACGTGCCTTCGAGTGGGTGGAAACCCTGTTCAAGCCGCTGAACACGGAACGGGAATTCCAGTCCGGCCTGTTCCGGGTGCCGGTGCCGCGCCTCGATCAGCGCGCCTTCCGTGAGGCGATTGCCAATGCCATCACCCACCGCGATTACATGCAGCGCGGCGCGGTGCATGTGCGGCTTTCCGGCGATACCCTGACGATCAGTAACCCCGGTGGTTTCGTCGAGGGGGTGACGCTGAACAATCTGTTGGTGACTGAGCCGCGTCCGCGTAATCCGGCGCTGGCCGATGCCTTGAAGCGCATCGGCCTGGTGGAGCGTACCGGGCGCGGGGTCGATCTGATTTATCGTGGCTTGCTGCGCTATGGTCGGCATGTGCCCGATTTTTCAGCGTCAGATGGGTATTCGGTAGTGTTGTCCCTGAGCCTGGCTGCTGCCGACGAGGCTTTCCTGAAGGTGATTCTTGAGGAAGAGGCCAGAGGCCACAAAGAGTTGCCGGTGGATAGCCTGATTGTTCTGGCGGCTTTGCGGGAGCAGCGGCGGGCTAGTAGTGAACAGCTTGCTGCCTATATTCAAAAAGAAGCCTCTCGCGTGACCGGAACGATTGAAACCTTGGTCGAAGCTGGCTTGTTGCAAGCCCATGGTGCGGGGCGGGGGAGAACGTATACCTTGTCGCCCAATTTGTATCGCTTGCTCGGGGAGCAGAGCGAATACATCCTGCAGGCGGGATTTGACCGTTTGCAGCAGGAGCAACTGATCCTTGGCTTCATTGCCCAGAACGGCGGAATTACCCGCAAGGATGTTATGCGCCTTTGCCGTCTGACAACGAGCCAGGCGTATAAATTAACGAAACAGCTTTGCGAAGATGGAATTCTTGAAAAACAAGGATTTAGAAAAGATTCCATCTATCGGAAGCGGTAATTTACACGCCATGGCGTGTAAATTTACGCGCTTAACCTTCGGCTTGAGTCATGGACCACAGGCCAGTAAAGAGAATAAGTATTCATGAACGCAACCGCATCCATCGTCTCCCGTGTCTGGAGCTTCTGTACCACCCTGCGCGATGACGGCGTCAGCTATGGCGACTACCTTGAGCAGCTGACTTACCTGATTTTCCTGAAAATGGCCGACGAGTACGGTCGACCGCCGTACAGCCGCAAAATCGGCATTCCCGAGGGGCTGGACTGGGGGAGCTTGAAAGGGGCGCGCGGGGCGGCGCTGGAGGTGCATTACGTGACGGTGCTGCGCGAACTCGGCCACAAGCCGGGGCTGCTCGGGCAGATTTTCACCAAGGCGCAGAACAAGATCCAGGACCCGGCCAAGCTGTCGCGGCTGATCGACATGGTCGATGAAACCAGTTGGGTGACGCTGGGGGCGGACGTCAAGGGCGATATTTACGAGGGCTTGTTGGAGCGTAATGCCGAGGATACGAAGTCGGGGGCAGGGCAGTATTTCACGCCACGGCCGCTGATCCGGGCGATGGTCGAATGCATGCGGCCGTTGCCGAACAAGACGATTGCCGATCCGGCCTGCGGCACCGGCGGCTTCTTTCTCGCGGCTTATGATTTTCTGGTTGATGCTTATCCGGACATGGATCGCGAGGCGCGGCATTTTCTCAAGCACGACACTTTCTTCGGCAACGAGATCGTCGCTGGCACCCGCCGCCTGGCCTTGATGAACATGTTCCTGCACAACATCGGCGAGATCGACGGCGACAGCCCGATTTCGCCGAACGATGCGCTGGTCGCCGCGCCCAGCCAGACTTTCGATTACGTGCTGGCCAATCCGCCCTTCGGCAAGAAGAGCAGCATGAGCTTCACCAATGAGGAAGGCGAGCAGGAGAAGGACGAGCTGACCTACAACCGCCAGGATTTCTGGGCGACGACGTCGAACAAGCAGTTGAATTTCGTGCAGCACATCAAGAGCCTGCTGAAAACCACCGGCCGCGCCGCCGTGGTCGTGCCGGATAACGTGTTGTTCGAAGGCGGGGCGGGTGAAACCGTGCGCAAGAA
>JAVBXO010000057.1 GCA_030824535.1 Azonexus sp.
CGGCCCCAATTTGTGGAGCCGGCACACCGCCATTCAGGCCATCGTCACCTGTGAAGGTGGCGAAACCGCCATCGCCAACCTGCCCGGTTTCGAAGCCCGCCTGCGCGAGCGCTTCCCGGAACTCGGCGACCTGATCCCCGCCGACCACCTCGACACCGTCTCGGTCGCCCACGCGCTGGAGTTTTCCGCCCTCGGCCTGCAAGCCCAGGCCGGTTGCCCGGTGACCTTCAGCCGCACTGCCCAGACCGTCGAGCAGGGCGTTTATCAGGTGATCGTCGAGTACACCGAAGAAGACGTCGGCCGCCTGGCGTTCGAGCGCGCCGAGCAACTCTGCCTGGCCGCCCTCAACGACACGCCTTTCGACCTCGACGGCACGCTGAAGGAACTGCGTGAACTCGACGAAGACATCCGTCTCGGCCCCTCGACCGGCGCCATCGTTTCGGCCGCCCTCGCCCGTGGCATTCCCTATCGCCGCCTGACCCAGGGCAGCCTCGTACAATTTGGCTGGGGCAGCAAGCAGAAGCGCATTCAGGCCGCCGAAACCAGCTTCACCAGCGCCATCGCCGAAGCCATCGCGCAGGACAAGGAACTGACCAAGAAGCTGCTGCACGCCGCCGGCGTCGCCGTGCCGACTGGCCGGCCGGTCGACGACGAGGACGATGCCTGGGTCGCCGCCCTGGAAGTCGGTCTGCCGGTCGTCGTCAAGCCGCAGGACGGCAACCAGGGCAAGGGCATCTCAGTCAATCTGACCACCGAAGAACAAGTGCGCAAGGCCTACCAGGTCGCCGTCAGCTTCTTCGACGACATCATGGTCGAGAAATACCTGCCCGGCCACGACTGGCGCATGCTGGTCATCGGCGACAAGCTGATCGCCGCCGCCCGCCGCGATCCGCCGCTGGTCACCGGCGACGGCACGCACACCGTTCGTGAGCTGGTCGATATCGTCAATAGCGATCCGCGCCGCTCCGATGGTCACGCCACCTCACTGACCAAGATCCGCTTCGACGAAATCGCCCTCGCCCGCCTCGCCGAGCAAGGTTTCAACGCCGACTCCATCCCCGGTCGCGGCGTCCGCGTCGTGTTGCGCAACAACGCCAACCTGTCGACCGGCGGCACCGCCACCGACGTCACCGACGACGTCCACCCCGACCTCGCCGCTGCCGCCGTCGCCGCCGCCCAGACCGTCGGCCTCGACATCGCCGGCATCGACGTCGTCTGCGACACCATCCTCAAGCCGCTCGAAGCCCAGGGCGGTGGCATCGTTGAAGTCAACGCCGCCCCCGGCCTGCGCATGCACCTCGCACCGTCCTTCGGCAAGGGCCGCGCCGTCGGTGAAGCGATTGTCGGCATGATGTTCAAGGACGGCGATAACGCCCGCATCCCGGTCGTCGCCATCGCCGGCACCAATGGCAAGACCACCACCAGCCGCCTGATCGGCCGGGTTTTTGAAGCCAACGGCCAGCGCGTCGGCATGACCAGCACCGACGGCATCTACGTCCAGGGCAAGCGCATCGACAGCGGCGACTGCTCCGGCCCGCGCAGTGCCCGCAACGTGCTGATGCACCCGGACGTCGACGCCGCCGTCTTCGAAACCGCCCGTGGCGGCGTACTGCGTGAAGGTCTCGGCTTCGACATGTGCGACGTCGCCGTCATCACCAACATCGGCATCGGCGACCACCTCGGCCTGAACTACATCACCACCGTCGACGAACTCGCCGTCGTCAAGCGCGTCATCGTTGAAAACGTCTCGCCCAAGGGCACCGCCGTGCTCAACGCCGTCGACCCGGTGGTCGCGGCGATGGCCGTGCATTGCCCCGGCGACGTGATCTTCTTCGCCCGCGACAAAGCCAACCCGGTCCTGGCCACGCACCGCGCCCAGGGCAAGCGCGTGGTTTATGCCGAACGCGACGCGATGATCTGCCAGGAAGGACGCAAGAAGCACCGCATCCTGTTCTCGACGATCCCGCTGACGCGCAACGGCACCATCGGCTTCCAGGTCGAAAACGCCATGGCCGCCACGGCCACCGGCTGGGCGCTGGGCCTGAGCTGGGATGTCATCGAAAAAGCCCTCGCCGGCTTCGTCAATGACGCCGCCACCGCCCCCGGCCGCTTCAACGTCTTCGACTACCGTGGCGCGACACTGATCGCCGACTACGGCCACAACCCGGACGCCATCCAGGCCCTGGTCCAGGCCGTCGAAGCCATGCCCGCCGTCCGCCGCGCCGTGGTCATCAGCGGCGCCGGCGACCGCCGCGACGAAGACATCCGCCAGCAAACCGAAATCCTCGGCCATGCCTTCGACGACGTCCTGCTCTACCAGGACGCCTGCCAGCGCGGCCGCGAAGACGGCGAAGTCATCGCCCTGCTCCGCGAAGGCCTGGCCAGCGCCAGCCGCACCAAGCGCATCGAAGAAATCACTGGCGAATTCAAGGCCATCGACATGGCTCTCGAACGCCTGCAACCCGGCGACCTGTGTCTGATCCTGATCGACCAGGTTGATGAGGCGCTGGCGCATATCGGGCAGAGGATTGCTGAAGCGCAGTAAGTTGCTGGTTTCCTGGCTTTAAAACGACAAACCCGGCGCTAGCCGGGTTTGTCGTTTTGGGGAAAAAGATGGTGCTGAGCTTTGCGTGGAGGTATTGAAGAAATACAGCTTAGCCAAAGCTGCCCTTTGATAGCTAATCATGCTGCAGCTTTTCAGTCTGATGCACTCAGACTCCCGAGCCATGAGTAACATCCACGCCGATGGAACGGAACGGCTATTTAGGAACCCGTAAGCCATTGGCAAGGACTTCTACCGAAGCCATCGGCTCTTCCGAATGTCACTGTGCACCACGATTTCGATAAAATGTCATATTTAATAAATCATAACCACCATGATCTCCGCCACGGTAAAATTCTGTTGCCATTCCAGTCTGCATTTAATGAAAGTACTTTTTATATTCTAGGCACACCTAGAAAAACTTAATGTTGGAACCTGTCCAGAGTCTTTGAGCGATATGAAACAAAATACTAGATATTTTAAGAACTGCTTAGGAGTTTTCCAAGGAGGGGGATGCAAAGCGTTATCATTTGTTGGCGCCTACAAAGAGTCTGTTGAGCGAGGAGTCTTCTTCTCACGTGTAGCGGGAACCTCAGCTGGATCAGTAATTGCGGCACTAATTTCTGCTGGTGCAACACCAGAAGATCTTGAACAGATAGTATTAAAAACAAATTTTAATTCATTCAAACACATTCCTGACCCAAAAATTAAGTCGGGTGGCGATAACTGGGAGAGCGGAATCCTCTCATGGGGAACGGCAAAACATCGTTCTATTGCATGCTTCATGAAGAATCTCGGCATATTTAGCTCTATTAAAATTGAAGAATGGATCGAAAATGAACTTAGAGCTCTTCTTGAAATAGATGATTCCCAGAAAGTTACTTTTTCAAATCTAAATATTCCTCTCCATGTTGTAGCAACAGAGATTGGTGGAACAAAACCAGTTGTATGGAGCTCAGAAACCACACCAGATGCCTCTGTCGCGTATGCGGTACGCTGCTCTTGTACTATCCCAGTTTACTTTCAACCAGTCGACTTGAAATACGTTGACGGAGGCATCGTAAGCAATCTTCCATCATTTGTTTTAAATAATAATTACAGCGGTAGCTTTGAGAAGATTCTTTGCTTTACTTTTGAACCTGGCAACCCTTTAATTGATATAAAAGCAAATGAATCTAGCCCCGATTCTTCTCGCGATCATAGTACTTCTATTGAAAATTATTTAAAAAATCTTATAACTGCAACTATAGATGGTTCCGCTTATATACAAACGGAGCTTCAGAAGAATTTGCATGTCGTCGAGATAGGACGTCTTCCCTTGGGAACTGTTGACTTCGACAAAATTAACCAAGCGTCGATGCAGGAGATGTTCGATGCTGGTGCAAAAGCTACAGAGCGATTTTTTTCTTCTGAAATTACTAATATTCCTGGAAACAGGGGTTTGAAATCAATCTTAGCTACCGAACCCGAAGCACTGAACCACATCGTTCGCGAAGAAATCTCCCAAGGAGATGAAGTAGTCTTCTCGCTAAAATCAACTCGCTATGTATACAAAATATTTCCGAGTTTATTACACTGGCGGATGAGTGGAGCAAAACTGATATTCTTAACTCATCCTGTTCGAAATGATCTGCAATCAGAAAAGCGACAGCATGAATTATTTAGGCGTCTTGTTTTGAAAGGGCTAGGGGCTAATATTGTCGAAGTAAACTCGTTGCCGTTCGAAGCAGTTCTATTCAGAAAGAAAGGCTTAGCAGGTACTACGATAGTTTTCGATGAAGACCGAACTGATAACAAAGGAGCTTCTTTCGGTGTTAGATACGATAAAACCTATGATTCCTTTGCCATTAATTCAATGTATTTTGAGCTAAGTAATCACGCATAACGAATATGGAACTTTTTGCCAAATTCTGCCAAAAGCGTTTGAACCTCCTGAATCAAGGAGTCCTTGGTCCACGAAGTAAAGGTGCGCCAATGGTATTTGG
>JAVBXO010000095.1 GCA_030824535.1 Azonexus sp.
CAAGTCCGAGTAGCGCAGGGCACCGGGCGCAGCCCGGCAGCGAACCGGGGTCGCCCTTTCTTTGCCTACTTTCTTTCGGCGAAGCGAAAGAAAGTAGGTCGCGCCGCAAGCGCGAAACCCCTGCCCGCCACGCAGCACAAATGGCAGCAAAGCATTTTTGCCCATTTCTTGCGGTCGACCGCAAACCCCCCCGGGTTATCATCCGCCACACCGCCAAGGAGACCCCCTCATGGACGAATCGCGCTTTGCTGCCTGGAAATACCAGCACCCCGGCGCCGGCTATCGTAGCCGCCAGCGCCTGTTGTGGGCTGCCGCGCTGTTCATCGCCAGCCTGTTTTTCGCCAGCAAGCTCTGGCCGCTGGCGATTGTGCTGTTCATCGCCAGCCTGATCACCGTGCTCACCAGCACCCGCAAGATCCTCGTCGGTACGCGTTACCTGATCTGTGGCAGCGAGATTGTCTATTTCGCCAATGTCGAGCGCGTCGACCGCGACGACGTCGCCGGCATCCTGCGACTGACGGGCAATGATGGGCGCAGCCTGCTCATCGACCGCGACAAGTTCCCGACCAATGCCCGCAAGGCCCACAAGATCCTGAATAACAAGCTGGCTAAATTCACCAAGGTCGCCGAGCGCATCATCACGCACGTGCAGGCCGCCAATCCGGCCGCCGACATCCAGGTGCGTTGCTAAGCCATGCGCGCCATCCACCTGCTCTACGTGCCGACGCTGGCCTGCAACCTGGCGTGCAGTTATTGCTACCTCGGCAAGCAGACCACCGAGGCGGCGCTGAAGACCGACGCCGGGCGCGCCGTCACCACCTTGCGCCACGCCCTGGACAAACTCGCCGCCGCTGACCTGCTGGCCTTCAATGTTTCCCTGCACGGCGGCGAGGTCACGACACTGCCGCCCGCGGTGCTCGACGAACTCTTTACGCTGATCCGCGACCACTACCGCCAGAATTTCGACGCCATCAGCGCCCTGGGCCACAAGAAGATGGCCCCGCATATCAAGACCAATCTCTATAAATTCGCGCCGCTGGCCGATTTGTTTGCCCGCCACAAGGTGTCGATTTCCGCCTCCATCGACCTGCCGCTGGCGCTGCACGCGCAACACCGGCGCACATTGGGCGGCCAAAGTTGGCTGGAACGCACGCAGGACAATCTGCGCCAGCTCGCCGCCTACCCGCACGGCAAAAAGATTTCCGCGACGCTCTCAGCCGCCCACCTCGCCGATCCGCAGGCCTTGATCGACGACATCTGGTTCATCCACCGCGAACTCGGTTTTGACATGAACCAGTTCAACCTGATGTTCGCCTTCCCTTCCGCGCTCAATGCCGCCCGCCACGGGCCGGACGTGCTCGAACCGGCGAGCGAGGCGCAACAGGTGGCGCTGTACCAGACGCTGCATGCCGAATTCATCGGCACGGAACTCGAAGAAGGCCTGCGCCGGCACTGGTTTGATGAATTCACGCCCAGCTATTGCACCAATGCCGTCAATTGCGGTGAACGCTTCTATTTGCTGCAAAGCGACGGCAATGTTTACTCCTGCGTGCGCGGCCAGGGCCTGGCGGAATTTCACTACGGCAATGTGTTCACCGACCCGATTGAGCAGATTCTTGCCACCGGCGCGGGCAAGATAGCCGCGATGCACCAACAATTCGGCCTCGACGATGGCTGCCGCAGCTGCGGCCATCTCGCCCACTGCCACACCGGCTGCCCGGTGGTGAAGTTCCAGCGCCAGCAGCCACGCTCCTATACCTGCCAGCTGCAACAAGCGATGTACCGCGACGCCCCGCTGACTTACCCGCCGCTGCCCGCCGCCGAGCAGGCCAGCTACGCCCGCGACTACATCGAACGTGCCCACCCGGCGCTGGCTGTCGCCGAAGCCCCCGCCCCCGTCGCCGCGCTGGTGCTGCCCAATGATCTGGGGGACGAGAAAAACGCCCTGCGCGCGCTGATCGCCGCCGACCCGGTGCTGGCCGAGCTTTACCGCGCCGATGCCTGGCAGCTCGAAATCAATGGCGAATACTTCGCCCTCGAATCGCAAATCCTCAAAACCCGCCATGACTGCCCGACCCTGCTGCCCGGCGACCAGATCCGCCTGCATCTGCGCCGCTCGCTGCTGGCTGTCGCCTGCCCCGAAACCATCCGCAACACCCTCTATCTGCAAGTGCTGCGCGACACCAGCGTGGTTTATGGCGACGAAGCGCGCAGCAAGCAGGAGCATTTGTTTACCTACCAGCTTTTCGCCAACTGCCTGCAATCCAGCTCGCTCGGCGAGGAATGGGCGATGGCCGATCTCGGCGGCCTGCTGGCGCTGCACCGCTCGCTCTTCCGCCGCGGCGTGCGCAACAACCTGCTGGTGACCACCGGCCATTTACGCGATTACCATTACCAGAAGCAAAAGGCCAACGCCTTCTATCACATCCAGGCGATCAACCTGCCCTTCCAGAATCTCGACTTCAATTACCTGCCGGAAGAGAACGCATGAGCCCCGATGAACTGGCGCGCACCGCCTACACCGTCGAATGCTTCCTCAATGCCCTGCGCCTTGAGGATGGCCGCGAACGCACCGAACTCGAAGCCAGCTTGGTTCACTGGCTGGGCGAACCGAAGAACAAGGACGGCTACCTGATTTTTCACGCCGGCAATCTGCAACGCCACCGAGGCCGCAGCGTCATCCAGACGCAGCCGCTGCCGCAGGCCAGGCAGCCGCGCACGCTGTGGTGCAATAGCAAAAAGCTGTCGATCATCGACCCCGCCGCCTATCTCGACCACGGCCAGTTGCTGATGCTCGGCACTGCCGGCCTGCTCCTGACCCTGCCCGGCAGCGGCAATGCCGCGCCGCAAAAGAAGGAACGCAACAGCAATAACAACAGCAATAACAACAACAATAATAACAACAATAACAACGGCTGAGTCATGAACATCCTCATCGTCGACGACGAACCCGCCATTGCCGACACCCTCGCCTACGCCCTGCGTGCCGATGGCTTTAGCGTCGATCACTGCCTGCTCGGTGGCGACGCCCTGGAACGACTGGCCGCCAAGCAGCACGATCTCGTCGTCCTCGACGTCGGCCTGCCCGACCTCAATGGCTTCGACGTCTGCCGCGCCCTGCGCCGCCACTCCAACATCCCGGTGCTTTTCCTGACCGCCCGTTCCGACGAAATCGACCGCATCGTCGGCCTCGAACTCGGCGGCGACGACTACGTCGCCAAACCCTTCTCGCCGCGCGAAGTCGTCTCCCGCATCCGCGCCATCCTCCGCCGCCTCGACCGCGAACCGCGCGTTTCTGCGGTCAACCCCGAAAAAAGCCCGATTTTCCAGGTCGACCGCGAAAGCCTGCGCATCGCCTACCACGGCCAATGGCTCAACCTGACGCGCTACGAATACCTGCTGCTCGCCCTCCTCCTCGACCGCCCCGGCCGCATCCTCAGCCGCCAGCAGATCATGGAAAACGTCTGGCAAGACGGCGGCGAAAGCCTGGAACGGACGGTGGATACGCATATCAAGACCTTACGCGGCAAGCTGCGGGCGGTGGCCGAGGCGGAGGTCATCGTGACGCATCGGGGGCTGGGGTATAGCGTGGTGGGTGGGTAGACATCCGCAACGCAATGGAAGTCTACGTCTCCGCCCTTGCCCAGGAAAATTAAATGTCATATAAATGACAAAATTTAACTGCAAGGACTCCCTTTGCTTTGGTACATCAATGAAGCACTGCTCGACGTGCTATTCGCCGATGCCCCAGCAAAATCTGCCGCATGGTGCGGCATCCCATTTGCTGCGGGTGCCGAGCTTGAAGTCGTCCCAATCCAGTTCCTGACCACGAGGTATCTGGTCTTCTTCACGGATATCGTGCAGGAGTTTGACGGCGATGTGGCGTTTGCCCAGCAGATGGCAGCCAACTGGTCGGGCGGCTTTATCCCGGCAAAGCAACATCGACTCGTCAAGTTCCTGCGCGCGGATGCTGCGGATCAGGACAGCATCTTTGACCCGACCGTCTGGAAGCTCGAAGAGCCCCGTCAGATTTTCTAGTTTGGCCGCCTGCTGCTTTCGGCCATTTTGGTGCACGCCGAGCAGTTGCCGGCGATTCGGCAGTACCTGTTCAAGCCAGAAGACACCCGGCTGGAGAAGTTCTATTCCCGGACATTTCTGAGAAACCGCTCGACTTGTGCCGAGGCTGGGCTCACCCCTATACTGGAGATCAATGTGGATGAAGGAGGCTTTTATGGCTACCAACGAACGACGAATTGACCCGACCCTGGCAGCAACCAAGCTGGCAAGCGCGCGCCGTCTGGTGACCAAGCTTGAGGCTGCGTACCGCGCCGGTACGTTGAAGCCCATCAACCCAAATGCAAAACCGGTCACAATGCCCATCCGCGTCAAAGCTGCCTGAGCAGAATCACTTTTCCATAGACGGAGCCAGCAGGCTCCGTTTTCATTTATGGGTATGGAGCTGTATGACGACCCCGCGCGCCAGCTGAAAATAGTCAGGTTTTTCCGGTTCGTTAGTGG
>JAVBXO010000196.1 GCA_030824535.1 Azonexus sp.
GGCATCGTCATTCCTGCCAGCTGTTATTTTGTCGCGGCCTGTCACAACACCTGCGACGACAGCGTCGACTGGTACGACCTCGACCGCGTACCGGCACAATTCCAGGCCGCGCTCGATACCCTGGTCGGGCAACTCGCCGAGGCCTGCCGGGCGCATGCCGCCGAACGCTGCCGGCGGCTGGCCTCGGCGCCGCCTCGCCCGTCGCCCTGGCAAGGCCGGCAACATGTGATCGGCCGGGCCAACGATTTGTCGCAGGCGCGGCCGGAACTCGGGCATGCGACCAATGCCGCCGCTTTCATCGGCCGCCGCAGCATGAGTCGCGGCCTGTTTCTTGATCGCCGGGTTTTCCTGATTTCCTATGACCCGCTCGCCGACGCGGGCGGGCATATTGCCGAAAGCATCCTGCTCGCTGCCGGCCCGGTCGGCGCCGGGATCAGCCTGGAATACTATTTCTCGACGGTCGATAACCAGCGCTTCGGCTGCGGCTCGAAAATCACCCACAATCTGACCGGCCTGTTCGGCGTCATGGACGGCGCTGATTCCGATCTGCGCACCGGCCTGCCGCTGCAGATGATTGAAATCCACGAGCCGATGCGTTTGCTGGTCGTTGTCGAACAGGAGCCCGAGGTGCTGACAGCCATCGTCGAACGCCAGCCGGCCTTGCGCGAACTGATCGCCAACGCCTGGATCATTTTGGCCGCGCAAAGCCCGTCGACCGCAGAAATCCAGCGCTATGTGCCGCAACAGGGCTGGCAGCGCTGGTCGGGGCCGACGGTGCTGCCGCAGGTGGCGCGCTCGGTCGACTGGTTTGCCGGGGAAAGCGAAGCGCTGGCGCCGGCCCTGTTGCTTGGAGGTGCTGCATGAAGCCGCTGTTTGTTGATCTCGCCGACTGGGTCTGGCTGGTGCCGGTGCTGCCCTTGCTAGCGCTGATCGCCAATGCCGCGCGCGTGCTGCTCGGGCGTACCGGCGGCGACGCCAGCGAAGCGCTGACCGCGCGCCTGACGGCGCTCGCCGCCTTGGGCGGTTTCCTGCTCTTGCTCGGTATCGATGTCCTGGCCTTGCTGCGTGGCGTGCCTGGGCATCGCGTGGCAGCGGCGTGGTTTGGCAGCGCCGAATGGCAGGGGACGTTTTCCTTCCAGCTTGACGCCATTTCCTTGCCCATCGCCACGGTCACGGCCTTGATCGGCTGGCTGGTGGCGCGTTTTTCGACCAATTACCTGCACCGCGAAGCCGGTTTCCACCGTTTTTTCATTGTTCTGGCGTTTTTTCTTGCCGGTATCCAGCTCGTGATCCTCGCCGGCAACGGCTTGCTGGCTTTCGTTGGCTGGGAAATGTGCGGCATCTCGTCCTTCCTGCTCATTGGCTACAACTGGCAGCGCCCGGTCGCCACCGGCAACGCCTTGTACGCCTTCGTCACCAACCGCGTCGGCGATTCCGGCCTGCTTTTCGCGCTCGGCCTGACGGCGGTCTGGGTCGGCAGTTTCGAATGGCCGGCGCTGACCGGCGGCAAGCCGCTGACGGTCAGCGAGGCGCGCATTCTGGCGCTGGGTTTTGTCACGGCGGCCTTGGTCAAATCGGCGCAAGTGCCGTTTACGCCGTGGATCACCCGGGCGCTGGAAGGACCGACGCCGTCGTCGGCGATTTTCTACGGTGCGGTGATGATCCATGCTGGCGTTTATTTGCTGTTGCGCCTGCAGCCGCTGCTGGCGCAGGTGGATGATGTGACCACCGGGTTGATCGTCGTCGGCGTGCTGACCGCCGGCTATGCTTGGCTGTGCGGGCTGGTGCAGAGCGATATCAAGTCGGCGCTGATTTTCGCGACGGTCTTCCAGGTGGCGCTGATGTTCATCGAAATCGGCCTCGGCTGGACAACGCTGGCAACGGTACATCTGTGTCTGCATGCTGGCTGGCGGGCCTGGCAATTCCTGCTGGCCCCCTCGTGGCTGGTCGTCACGCGCCGCCGTCCGGCAGCGCCGCCGGCCTGGCTGGCGCGCAATCAATTGCTGTATACGATGGCCTTGCAGCGGTTCTGGTTCGACCAGCTGGCCGTGATCCTGCTGGTCCAGCCGACGGAAGGTTTTGCCCGCGACTTGCGTAATCTCGAAAGCCGTTTTATTGACCGGGTGATCGGTGAACCGGGGCAGGGCAGCGCCGTCGACGAGGAACGGCCATTAATCCAGGCCGACGGCCTGCCCGGACGAACGCTGGCACTACTGGCCGGCTGGCTGCAGCGCTTGGAAAACCAGTTGCTGCTGCGCGGCCGGGGCGGGGTGGCGGAACTGGCCTTGCGCCGCGTCGGCGAGTATTTGCGGACGCTGGAAAACCTGCTCGAACAGCCGCGCTACCTGATGATGGCGGTGATGGCGACTTTCGTGGTGATTCTCTGATGAACCTTCCACTGGGCAATTTCAGTGAAATTTCCTGGGCAGCGCAGGCTCCTTTGCCGCTGCTGCTGCTCGTGCAGTTGCTGCCGGCCTTTGGCGCGGCAGCGGTGCATTTCCTTGGCGAACGGCGCAGCGCGGTGACCTTGGGCAAGATCGTCGCCCTGGCCGAACTGTTGCTGATCTTCTGGGCCGTGCGCAGCATCGATCCCGGTCTGCCGGCCTTGCAACTCGCCGAGCATTTTGCGCCGCTGGCCTACCATGTTGCGGTCGACGGCCTGAGCCTGGTTTTTTTGCTGGTCGCGGCCTTGCTGACTTTTCTGATGACCTTGTACGGCATGAGTCGCGGCATGATTTCGCCGGGGCATTTGTTTGCCGTGTTGCTGATCGCCGAAACCGGCCTGGTCGGCATGCTGGTCACCGTCAATGTGCTGTGGTTTGCCTTCTATTCCGGGCTGGAATTGTGGGCGGTGGTCTATCTGCTGCGCCGCTGGGCTTCGTCGCGGGCGGAAATCCTCGCCTTGTCGCGCTTCGTCCAGTATCAGGCGTTTGGCTGGGCGCTGTTTGCCGCCGGTTGCCTGGTGCTCGGCTGGGGCCATGCCGAAGCCACCGGCGGGCGCTGGAGTTTCGATCTCTTCGACCTGGCCGGCGCGGTGCCGGCGGGCAAGTTCCAGACCGCCGCCTTTTACCTGCTGTTCTACGGCCTGGCCGTGCGCACGCCGCTGTTTCCGCTACACGGCTGGTTGCCGAACATGGCCCAGCATGGCCTGATCGCCGTTGGCCCGGCGCTGATGGTCGGGGTCAAGGTCGGCATCTACGGCATGCTGCGTTTCGTGCTGCCGCTGACGCCGGCGGCAGTGCAGACCTGGCAGCCCTACGTCGTCGGCTTCGCCATGGCCGGGGTGTTCTTTACCGCGGCGCTGGCCTTCCAGCAGACCAACCTGCGCCGCCTGCTGGCCTTTGCCGTGGTCAGCCACACCAGCCTCTTGGTCATCGGCCTGTTCAGCCTGCACGAGGCCGGCATTCAGGGCACGGTGCTGCTCGCCGCCAACTTCGGCCTGGCGGTCACCGGCATGTGGTTCGTCGTCGGCTTCGTTTTTCGTCGTACCGGCACTACCGAACTCGGCGAACTCTCCGGCCTGTTCGAGCGCATTCCCTTCCTCGCCATCGCCTTCCTGACTTTCGGCCTGGCGATTGTCGGCATGCCCGGCACGCCGGGTTTCGACGCGGCGCATTTGATTCTCGAAGCCTCGATTGACCAGTTCGGCGCCTTGTCCACAGTTGCCACCGCGCTCGGTAACGTCGCTGCCGCCGGCTTCCTGTTGTGGGCTTTCCAGAAAGCCTTCCTGTCGCCGGCGCGCGGCAGTGGCCATGACGTGGACCGGACATTGCCGATGGAATATCTGGTGTGCGGCATCGCGCTGGCGGCGATGCTGGCCATCGGTTTCTTTACCGAACCCTGGCTGAACCTGACTGAAACGGCCAGCCATGCCGCCGCCGCGAGGTTTGCCCGATGAGCCTGCCGCTGCTGTCCTTGCTGATTTTCCTGCCGCTGGCCGGTGCGACCCTGCTCTGGCTCTTGCCTGAACGCCTGACGCGCGGCCTGGTCGCGGCGACGCTGCTGGCCGTGCTGCTCCTCGCCACGGCGGCGCTGTTTGCCTATGACCCGCAGGGCGCGCGTTTCCAGCTCGTCGAACGGGCGCCGTGGATCGCCAGCCTGAATGTCCAGTATCTGCTTGCGGTCGACGGCCTGTCGGTGCTGTTTTTGCCGGCGACGGCACTGCTCTTCCTCGGCACGCTGGTAGCCAGCTGGAATGCCGTCCATGACGCCCGCCGGCTGCATTACACGCTGCTGCTGGCGCTGCTGTCGGCGACGTTGGGCATTTTCTGCGCCTTCGATACCTTGCTGTTTTTTGTCTTCTGGGAACTGACGCTGGTGCCGCTGTACTTCCTGCTGTCGCGCTGGGGGGCGACGGCGGCTGCACCACAGGTGGCGGCACGCTATTGCCTGCTGATGCTGGCGGGCGGAGTGGCACTGCTGGTTGCCTTTGTCGTGCTGGCAGTCAGCCAGACGACACCAACGTTCGACCTGATCGCCTTGCTTGCCATGCCGCTGCCGAAAAACACCC
>JAVBXO010000166.1 GCA_030824535.1 Azonexus sp.
CGCCGCGGCGGGCGTGCTGCCGAAAGACGACGCGCACACGGGTGAGTTTTTCGACTTCGAGACCGATGCTCAGTTCATCGTCGAGCCGCGCCGGCCGCAGGTATTCGCACTGCGCCTTGCGCACCACGAAAATGATCTGTTGCTCGGCGGCGAGACGCGACTGGTCATGGCCGGCCGAGCGTACCCACTCGGTGCGGCAACGCTCGAAGAACTTCAGGTAATTGGCGTAATAGACCACGCCACCGGCATCGGTGTCCTCGTAATAGACGCGTACGGGGATGGAAAAGGCGTTGGGCTTGGGCTCGAATTTCATCTCGTGATTTTACCTTGCAACGCAGCATTTGTTGTGTAACGTTCTGTTTTCCGACCAGATGTAGCGCTTTGCCGGCCAGATCGCATCCCAGAGCGGCACCAGCGGTGCCAGAAAAAGCAGGGCCCACAGCGCGCCGTTCGGGCGGTAAAACAGGAACTGCCAGACAAAGGCCAGCAGCGCGACGAGAACGACATGCAGATGCCGGGCGCGGGGGTGGTCGGGCAGGGTCATCGGGTCGGAGATCATGAAAAAAGCAAAGAGCAGCAAGGCGCCGTTCAAGGACTGATGGCAGAGGATTTCCCAGATGCGCGGCACGCTGTGCCCAAGGTAAAGCAGACGCAGCAGGAGCAGACCGAGAAAGCTGGCGAGAAACAGCCAGGCGGCATCATTGCGCCCGGCCCGGCCGGCGACCGTCGCGCCGAGGGCGACCAGCCATAGCGCAATGCCGAGATCGTTGCCCCATTGCCCCGGCGACACCCAGGTGCCGGGGACGATGAGCAAGGCCAGTCCGACGCCAAAATTAGCCGGGTTGAAGACATGCTTGCCGCGCACACGCAGCAGGAATTTGCTGCTGATCGCCAGGCAGGCCAGCAGCGGATGCGCCCACAAGGTATCGGCGCGCAGCAGCAGGGACAGGCCGCAAGCGGTAATCAGCGGACTCAGATAGCCAACATTTTTCAGGCGGAAGACGCGCAGCCAGAAGGCCTGCGTTGCCGCTGCGGCGAGCAGCGCCAGGCCCATTTGCCAGGGCAGCAGGCTGAAATCGCGCAACAACACACCGACCGTCAGCAACACGGCCTGAAAAACAATCTGGAAAAAACGGGCGTCACCGCCCGTCCACCGCAACATTGGCCTATTTCCCGTTGGTACTGCCCCACAAGCCTTCCCACCAGGCTTTTGCGGGCGGCGCCGGGGGCACTGGGAGCAGGGGAATCTTGCTGCGGATGGTGCTGATGTCGCCGCCGGTCAGCGTTGCCAGTTGCTGCGCTTCCGCCTCCTGACGCTTTTGCACGCCATCGAGATAGGCCCTGGCTTCCGGGCAGGCATCGGCTTCGATCTTGGCCGGATGGCGCAAGACATAGCGCGTCTGGAAATTCTGCCGGTCCTTGGTTTCCTGGAACATCAGATCCTCGGGGAAGGTTTCCGGGGTGTAGCGCACGTGCAGGCGGGTCAGCATCACCGGCTGCGCACCGGGCATAGGCATCATGCGTCCCTGGCTGGGCAGCGCCGGCGGGCTGGCCGCTGCCGCCGGATTGTTCACCCAGAATACCCCCGCCTTGCGCAACTCTTCCGGCGACAGCGGATCGGCCGCACAGGGGTCGCACCAGCCCATATCCCAGAAATACTCGGTGAAGACGGCGCGATAGCCTTCCTTCTTCGCCTGTTCGCCGAACATCGCCTTGTAGAAATTGCGGAACTCGTTGCCCTGCTTGAGAAAGACCGGCAGGTCCATGTTGGCCGGCAGTTTGACGGTGCGATAGTTGCTCGTTTCGACGCGGCCATTCTTGGTCAGCATGTAGATGATCAAATCCTGAGGGCCGCGGGCATTGGCCATGCCGAGGCGGATCGGCAGCATGTATTTTTCGGATTCGTAGGCGAACTGCAGCGGTCGCAGCATCTGGAAGCCGGTTTTGGCCTGCTCGGCCAGATTGACCTTGGCGACGAAGAATTTCATGTTCTGGCGGATGTAAGGCGCCAGGGCCTTGGCCGAGTTGGCCGGAATGCGGTAACCCTCGCGCTTCAGCCAGGTTTCCAGACCATCCGACTGGGTGGCGGAAAGAATCACGATGTCGTATTCGCCGACCGTGTAACTGGCTTCGACGGTGACGCCGAGGCTCTTGCCCAGTGGCGCCGGTGCCGTAGCCGGTACCGGTGCCATTGCTGCTTCATTCCTGCGCCTCTCGAGCCGCGCCTCACAGGGATTGGGATCGTAATACTCGGCCAGGCGCGGCGCCGAGTAGGCATCGAGGCGGTCAAAAATGGCCTTTTCGCCGACATTGACCTGGCCTTTTTGCAGCACGGTCGGCACCGGCACGACCAGCGCGAATTCCTTGAGTTCGCCCTGGTAGTCGTTGAGCATGCTGACGACCGTCTTGTCGCCATCACGCACGACGATGACCTGCGAGGCATCGTTAAAGAGTTGGGCATCGGCCTTGCCGACGTAAAAACCGCAAAACGCCTGCGCCGCGCCGACGGCTGCGGTCAACAGCGTAAAAAGGGCTAATTTCCGCATGCAACGCCTCCTGAGTATGAAAACCGATTAACGCATCATACCCCGCAGCGGTGGACCGCCCCGGCCAGAAAAATCTTATTGGCCGCTCAGCAAATCGCGCCCGACGCCGCCCGGTTCGGGCAGGCCGAGGTGGCGGTAGATCGCCGGGGTGGCGATGCGGCCGCGCAGCGTGCGTTGCAGGTAGCCCTGCTGGATCAGATAGGGTTCGAGCACGTCTTCGATGGTGTCGCGGGCTTCGCCGATGGCGGCAGCGAGATTGTCGACGCCGACCGGGCCGCCGCCGAACTTGTCGATGACCGCCGACAAGAGCTTTCTGTCCATCAGGTCGAGGCCGGCCGGGTCGACGTCGAGCATGTGCAGCGCGGCGTCGGCGACGGCCCGGCTGATGTTGCCGTCAGCCTTGACCTCGGCGTAATCGCGGACGCGGCGCAGCAGGCGGTTGGCGATACGCGGCGTGCCGCGCGAGCGTTTGGCGATTTCCAGCGCGCCATCGCTATCGAGCGGCGCATTGAGCAAGGCGGCCGAACGGGCAACGATGCTTTTCAGTTCTTCGGCGGTGTAAAACTCCAGCCGGGCAACGATGCCGAAGCGGTCGCGCAACGGGTTGGTCAGCATGCCGGCACGCGTCGTGGCACCGACCAGCGTGAAGGGCGGCAGATCAAGTTTGACCGAGCGCGCCGCCGGGCCTTCGCCGATCATGATGTCGATCTGGAAGTCTTCCAGCGCCGGGTAGAGGATTTCCTCGACGACCGGGCTCAAGCGGTGGATTTCATCGATGAACAGCACGTCATGCGGTTCAAGATTGGTCAGGATCGCCGCCAGGTCGCCAGCGCGCTCCAGCACCGGGCCGGAGGTCTGGCGCAGGTTAACGCCCATTTCGTAGGCGACGATATGCGCCAGCGTCGTTTTGCCCAGGCCCGGTGGGCCGAAAAGCAGCACGTGATCAAGCGCATCGCCGCGATTGCGCGCCGCCTGGATGAAGATTTCCAGCTGTTCGCGAATCTTGGCCTGGCCGGTGTAGTCGGCCAGACGCTTGGGCCGCAGTGCGCGTTCCAGTGCTTCTTCCTGGGCCGAGCGGGGCGTCGGGGCAATCAGGCGGTCCACCGCCACCAGCTGGTCGGTTTCGATCATGCGTTTTCTTCCTCGCGTATCCAGCGGACAAACAGCATCTGGCCGAGCGCCAGCAGCACCGGGCCAAGAAAGATGCCGATAAAGCCGAACACCAGCACGCCGCCGAGCACGCCGAGGCCGATCAGCAGGATCGACAGGCCGGCGCCCCGGGCCATCAGGATCGGCTTGAGGAAATTGTCGATGCTGCTGATGACCAGCAGGCCGTACAGCACCAGAAAAATGGCCAGGCCGGTTTCGCCCTGACCATACAGCCAGGCCGCCGCGCCGCCCCAGATCAGCGGCGGACCGATTGGAATCATCGACAGGAAAAAGGTCGCGAAGCCGAGCAACACGGCGGCCGGCACGCCGGCAATGACAAAGCCAAGCGTCGCTACCGCCGCCTGCGCCACCGCCGTGCCGACGATGCCGAGCATGACCCCGACGACCGTGCCGCGCGCCTTGTCGAGCATGCTTTCGCCGAGTTCGCCGCCGAGTTTGCGGGCGGCGGTGTACAGGGCGGTACTCAGCGCCACGCCGTCACGATAAAGAAAGAACACGACAAACAGCACCAGCGCCAGTTGCAACAGGCCGTTGCCGACAATGGCGCCGAGGGCAATGACAAACTGCCGGGCTGGCGCCGCCAATTGCCGAAGCATGGCGTTGAATTCTTCGCGGCTGGCGGCAATCTGGTGCCAGGAATGATCGATTTCGCGGCCAATAAAGGGCAGGCCGCTGAGCCAGCTCGGTGGATGCGACGGCAAACCCATCGCCACATAGGGCCGCACCAGCTCGATCAGGCGATCCGCGCCAT
>JAVBXO010000440.1 GCA_030824535.1 Azonexus sp.
TGCCGTTTCGGCGTATTCCTTGGAAAACGTGAAGTAGGACGCGGCAATCGGCAGCATCGCCAGATTGGTCGTGATCTTGAAAAAGACGCCGAGCGAAGCGGTGATCGCCAGCTCGCGCACCATGGGAATCGGGATCAGGATCAGCGTGATGAAGGACACAAAGGCGGTGACCAGCGCCAGCACGCCGGGAATCAGCAGCCCGGAAAAGCTGGCGCGGGCGGCCTGTTCGGTGGTCTTGCCGTGCGCCAGTTCGCGGACGATGAAGTTGATCTGCTGCACGCCGTGCGACACACCAATCGCGAAGACCAGGAAAGGCACGAGCACGGCCAGCGGGTCGAGGCCGAAGCCGAGCAGGCGCAGCGCGCCGAATTGCCAGACCAGCGAGGTGAAGGAGCAGACGATGGGCAGGAGGGTGAAGCGCAACGAATGGCAATACCAGTACACCGCCAGCGCCGTCAGCAGCAGCGCCACGGCACAGAATTCCAGCACCGACGACGCGCCGTTGGCGATGTCGCCGATCTGCTTGGCAAAGCCGATGATCTGGATGTCGAAATCCGCATCCTCGTACTTGCTGCGCAATTCGTTGAGCAAAGTGTCGTAGGCAACGTAATCGATCTTGTTGCCGTCCTTGTCGGTTTCCGCCAGCTCGGCGACGATCATCGCGCTGCTCTGGTCGCGCGCCACCAGGGTGCCGATGAAGCCGCCCTGCCCGGCCGAGCGCTGGATGCCGGCGATGATCTCGGGATTCAGCTGTTCCGGCGTCACGGTGCCGGGAATCAGCGGGTCGGCGCGAAAACCTTCTTCGGTAATTTCATTGACGAAGCTGTTCGGTGTCCACAGCGACTGCACGCCGAGGCGGTCGACGCTGGGCAGGTAGATCACCGCCTGAGTCACCTCGTAGAGCCGTTTCAGCCCGGCCTGGGTGAAGATGCTGCCATTTTTGGCCTTGACGACGATATTCAGGCGATTGGCGCCGAGCACGTCGTTGCGGTATTTCTGAAAGGTCTCGATATATTCGTGGCCGGTCGGCATCTGCTTCTCGAAACCGGCTTCCATGCGCAATTGCAGCGCAAAGAAGCCCATCACGGCGGTGAACAGCGCCAGCCAGATCAGGAAAGGCGTGCGAAAACGGAAACAGAAATTTTCCAGCCCGGTCAGTAGCCGGGTCAGGTGACGGTCGACGTCGTCGACACTGAAAATATTGAGCATGGTGGCTGTTCCGGGGAGAGTTGTTTTTGTTATGGCTGATCAAGTACCCGTCATCCCCGCGCAGGCGGGAATGACGGTTCCTTTAACTCAGAAGTTGCGCGACACGTAGGCGCCGACGAAACCACGATCCTTGTACGGCTGGTCAAAGACCCGCGAACCGCCCCAGAAGCGGGCGTAGTTCAGGCCGAACTGCCAGTTGGCCGGGTTCTGCACGAAGGTCACCATGAAATTGGCCGACTTCGCCCCTTCCATGAACAGGCCCGACGAGTTCGGTGTGCGACCGCTGACTGCCTGGAAGTAATAGACCTCCGGGATGACCTGCCAGCCGGGAATCAGGCTGCCGTCGTAAACCCAGCTGAAGTCGAAGTTGAAGCCGGTCGACAGCTTGTCACCGACTGCCTCGGCATTGTTCGCCAGGTTGAACTCCTGGCCCCAGCCCCAGACGCCGGCGCCAATCGGCTCGGCGCCGTAGAACTTCTTCAGCTTCGGGTAATAGGTCGCGACACCTTCAACCAGCAAGGTCGCCGTCGACGCACCGCCCAGCGCCTTGAGAATGCCGCCGTAGTCGCCCGGCGTCATGCTCAGGATGCCGGTCAGATGCCACTGGTACTTCTTCTCATCCACCCAGCACTTGCCGCCATTGCTGGCGCAACCGTCGAAATTCGGGTTCAGCGCCACGGCATCCTTGGGACGGTAGGACAGCTCAGTGCCGATAGCCCAGTCGCCGACCGGCAGGTTGGCCGAAATGCCGTAGAGACGACGATCTTCGGCAAACACCCATTCCGGACCATTGGCAAAGCTCAGCTGCGGCACCTTGTCGTGGTAGGCCATGGTGTAGAAGCCAAGATTCAGCTGCGTGCCTTCCGGCTGCCAGCGCAAGGCCGCGCCGTACTGGCCGGAATTCTTGGCCTCACGCTTGGGCATGCCGTAGGTCACGTCGCCCTTGCCCAGGCCATTGACCATCGACCAGAAACTGCCGGTCGGCGGGAAATAGCTGTCGTTCCACTTGGCCTGAACGTAAGTTTCGAAATTCAGGCCATGCCCAAGACCGGTGGCGAAGCTGACGATGGGCGCCGGCAGGAAGACTTCCTTCAGCTGCGTGCCCGGCTGCGACAGACGCATGATGTCCATCGAGTTGGTCTGGTTGATGCCGCCCGGCAGAAAGAGGCTTTCACCCCAGCTGATGACCTGATTGCCGACGCGCACCCGCGCCCGTTCCTCGCCGATGGAAAATTCCTTGCTGACCCAGAAATCGAGCAGTCGGGACTTGAATTCCAGATCCTTGCGCGCTTCTTCCGACAGGGTCGAGGTAAAGCCATTGGGACCGGTCGCCGCGCTGGTATAGCCGGTGGTATTGGTCGCCGAAAAGTCGCGCAGCCAGCTGACCCGCCCCATGAACTTCCAGTCATCGGGCATTTTGACCAGCAGATCATGCGTGCCCTTGAGATAAGTCGTGAAGGCGTCGCCCTTCTTGTAGTTCAGATTGCCCTGATCACCGACCCCGGCAAACGTCGTGCAGCCGCCCGGCGCGCCGTTGCCGGTGGCGCCGTTGACAACCAGGCCGCAGGCCGGATTCTGCGTGCGCACGCCGATGCCGAGGCTGACCGTCGAATCGAAGTTGCCCGACAGGCTTTCGGTTTCGAAGGTAAAGGCGGCGGCATTCCCCATATACGCCACCAGGGCCGCGAGCACGGTCCGCTTGAAAATCTTCTGCATGGAATTCCCCTCCATTGATGATTAATCGCCGACCGCTCAGCGCTCGCTGATCGCGCGCAGGTTGTCCGAGGTGTAGTAACTGTCCTTCAGCTTCGGATCGTTGGCTTCAACGAACCAGCGCATGTCCTTGCCACCGCCGAGCGAGCCCTGGTCGACCAGGTAGCGGTTGTCGATCAGGTTGTACTGAACGAAAGCCGGGTTATCGCAGCTACCGGTTTCGAAGACCGGGATGACGAAGCCTTCACGCAGCTTCCACAGCTTGCCCTGGGCGTCGTAATCATCGGCAGCGACAATCGCCCAGCTGTCTTCGTCGATGTAGAAAGTGCGCTTCGGCGCGACGTGACGCACGCCCGGCTTGACGGTGGCTTCGACAACCCAGACGCGGTGCTGCTCGTAACGGCGGTTGGCGCTATTGACGCCTTCCGGCTTGGCGACATCGTGGAAATTGACCTTCGGGTCATACATGCCGAAGGCGTTGTAGCCGACCAGCATTTCCTTCTTGCCGACCAGCTTCCAGTCGAAACGCTCGATGGTGCCGTTGAACATGCGCGGCTCGTCCATCGTGTACTGGTTCTCGAAACCGATCTGCGGCGCATCGTAGGCGTAGGTCGGCATGCGGCGGACGCGACGCTGGCCGGGGAAGTAGTAGAAAACCTCGTTGGTCTTGTCGAGATAATTGGTAATCGCCAGCGCCTGACCGGCCAGCGCCGTCGGCGACTTGTAGGCGAAGTAGGTGAAATACTCGACCTGCGGCAAGGCCGACAACTGCGTCGAACCCTTCTTGCCCCAGGGGAAGAAATAGGTTTGCGTCGAGGTGGCGTCAATCCATTCGTTGGCGCCCTGGCGCGGTGACAGCGAGGTGTACAGCGTCGGCAATTCGAAACCGACACCGGCGTACTTCATCTTGACGTTCCACATCACCTCGGTACCGGTCTTCGGCACCGGGAAAGGAATGCCGGGAACGGTCGCTTCCTTCAGGCTCCAGCCATCGGCGCCGAGCTTGGCGGTGCTGGCGTTCTTTTTGGTGTTCTCGACGACAAAGTCCGGGTTGCCGCAGGTACGGTAGGACTGATAGACGTCCATCTTGTAGCCCTTGCCCTGCTTGATCACCTGGATCTGCCCCGGCGAAAGCTTGTCGGCGTACTTGTCGACGTTGCTCGCATCAACGCTGTACAAGGGCTTTTCCGCACTGTGCTTCCAGTGCTCGGCGCGGCTCTTGCCGTAAGCCCAGCCGGCCAGCGGCGCCTCGGTGCCCTGCCAGGCCGGAATCGAACCATCCTTGTTCGCGCCCTTCTCCGCCCCCACCGGCGTCAATTCCTTGCCCAGCTTCGCCGCATCAGCTTCGCTGGCATGGGCACCCCCGCCCACCACAAACGCAGCCGCCAGGACCACGCACAATTTACGCATCTGCATCATTTGAAACTCCTCTGTTGGTATTAAGCACCCGGCACGAGAGCGCGCCCAGACGACTACATCGTGGGACCTAGTGTAGAAATCAGCAGGAGATGGCCGTTATCAAA
>JAVBXO010000074.1 GCA_030824535.1 Azonexus sp.
CGGCGGTCGACCTTCATTTTTAGCCATTTTTCGGCCACTTTCAGTCACCGCCGCCATGGAAGCACTCATCGAAACCCTGGGCGAAAAAACCGCCATCGCCCTCACCGGCCTCGTCATCGGGCTGTTGTTCGGATTTTTTGCGCAGCGTTCGCGCTTCTGCCTGCGTTCCGCCTGCATCGAATTCTGGAATCGCGAAGGCAGCGCCAAACAGGCGGTCTGGCTTTGTGCCTTCGCCGCCGCCGTGATCGCCACGCAGGTCTTCATCACCCTCGGCTGGCTCGATGTTTCGCAGGCACGCCAACTATCGGCCACCGGCAGCCTTTCCGGCGCGTTGCTCGGTGGACTGCTTTTCGGCATCGGCATGATCCTCGCGCGCGGCTGCTCATCACGCATGCTCGTGCTGGCGGCCAATGGCAATCTGCGGGCGCTGCTCGCCGGGCTGATTTTCGCCGTCACCGCGCAAGCCTCGCTCAACGGCATTCTTTCGCCCGCGCGCAGCTGGGTTTCCGGCTGGTGGACGATTGCCGGCGGCAGCGCCCGCGATCTGCTGGCGACAGCGCACCTCGGCCACCTTGGCGGCATCGTCTTCGGCCTGCTCTGGCTGATTGGCGCCGTCTGGTTCATTCGCCGCAGCCGCATCCACCATCACGAATGGCTGTTCGGCCTGGGCGTCGGCCTGATGGTCGCCTGCGCCTGGCTCGCCACCTACCAGATCAGCACCCAGAGTTTCGACATCATCCCGGTGCAAAGCCTCTCCTTCACCGGCCCTTCGGCCGACATGCTGATGCTTGTGCTGTCGCCCCCCGGCCAACCCTGGGATTTCGACATCGGCCTGGTCCCCGGCGTCGTCCTCGGCTCCTTCCTCGCCGCACTGATCGGCCGCGAATTGAAGCTCGAAGGCTTCAAGGACGGTCAGAGCATGCGCCGCTACATTGCCGGCGCCGTGTGCATGGGCTTCGGCGGCATGCTCGCCGGCGGCTGCGCGGTCGGTGCCGGCGTCTCAGGTGCCGCCATCTTCGCCCTCACCGCCTGGCTGACGCTGATCGCCATCTGGCTCGGCGCCGGGCTGACGAATAAACTCGTCGACCGTCGTCATTCCCAAGCGCCCCAGACACCCTGAAGCCATGATCAAAGCCATCCTCACCGGCCACACGCGCGGTCTCGGCGCCGCCCTGCGCGACGAACTGCTCGCCCGCGGCATTGCCGTCCTCGGCCTCGCCCGCCAGCGCGCCGCCGAACAGCCACAACTGCAACAACACCTCATCGACCTCGGCGACAGCGCCACCCTCGCCACCTGGCTCGCCGGCCCGGCACTTGCCAATTTTCTCGCCGACGCCACGCAAGCCCTGCTGATCAACAACGCCGGCACGCTGCAGCCGATGGGGCCGGCCGGTATGCAAGACAACGCCGCCCTCGCCCGCGCCATCGCCCTCAACGTCGCTGCGCCGCTGCTGCTGACCAACAGCTTCATCGCCGCCAGCGGCCACCTTGCCGACCGGCGCATCCTGCACATTTCCAGCGGTGCGGCGCGCAACGCCTACCCCGGCTGGAACGCCTACTGCGCCGGCAAAGCCGCCCTCGACCGCCACGCCGAAGCGCTCAAGCTCGAAGCCGCCCCCGGCCTGCGCATCGCCAGCCTCGCCCCCGGCGTCATCGACACCGACATGCAAGCCGAAATCCGCGCCAGCGACGCCACCGCCTTCCCGCTACGTGACCGATTTGTCGCGCTCAAGGCCGGCGGGCAACTCAGTTCACCGACCAGCGCCGCCAAATCTGCGGTCGACCACCTTTTAAGTGCCAATTTCGGCGAGAAGGTGCTGGTGGATGTGCGGGAGTTGGGGGGAACCGGAGAGGCACTCCCCTAAGGCGCCCTTCCCTGCCGGGTCTTCAATTTGGCATAAATTCCCCGTGAAATCGTTCGGCATGCCAGCTATCATCAACTATGCAGTCATGATGAACAGCACAGCATCAAGCAGCCAAACCAACTTTGGATGGTGGCGAACGAGGAGACGATGATGCCTAAGCCCCCAGCGAATGCTATGAGCGAATCTGCGCCAATTGGCAACCCATCCCAGGAAAGTTTGCTCTGGTACGGCCGTGCCATGGAGCATCTGGTCGAGATCGTGCAGCAGTTATCCCTAGCCCGCGACCTGAACAAGGTCATGGAGATCGTCAAGCATGCCGCCCGCGATCTCACGGGCGCGGATGGCGCAACCTTTGTACTCCGCGATGGCGATCTGTGTCATTACGCCGACGAGGATGCCATCAGCCCGCTGTGGAAAGGGCAACGCTTCCCGATGAACATCTGCATCAGCGGCTGGGCCATGCTGAACCGCCAGCCAGCAGTCATCGAGGATATTTATGCCGATCCGCGCATCCCCGCCGATGCTTACCGCCCCACGTTCGTCAAAAGTCTGGTCATGGTGCCGATCAGGACTATCGACCCGATTGGCGCCATCGGCAACTACTGGGCCCACTCCTGCCGCCCGACAGCGGAGCAGCTAAAAATCCTTCAGGCGCTGAGCGACACGACCGCGGTGGCCCTCGAAAACATCCGCCTCTATGGTGAGCTCGACAAGCGAGTGAGAGAACGGACTGCGGAGCTGGAAACCATCCTCAACAATGTCCAGGCCGGGGTCGTTTTCGCCAGCGCGGGCCAGATCTTGCGCGCCAATCCCAAGGCTGCCGAACTGTTCGGCTTTAGCAGCGCCGCGCATTTTGCCGGCCAGCCCTTGCCCGCCCTGCTGCCCCTTACCGGCGTTGAACCCTGCGCCAGCGAACCCGGGGATACCCAGGCAGCGGAGCGTGTTTTCGACACGGAACTGGAACTGGAATGCCAGGACGGTGGCCGCTTCTGGGCTCACGTCATCGGCCAACCGCTCGATCCCGCCATTTATCCCCAGGGTGCAATCTGGCTGATCGAGGACATCAGTGCCAGCAAGGAAAAGGAAAGCCTCCTCGTCCGCATGCGGGAATCCGCCGAAGCTGCCACCCAGGCGAAGAGCGCCTTCCTGGCCAGCATGAGCCATGAAATCCGGACGCCGATGAATGCCATCATCGGCATGACCCATCTGCTGCGTCAATCCCCCCTGGACGACGAACAGCGGCAGCGCCTGCGCAAGATCGACTCGGCCGCCTACCATCTGCTGTCGATCATCAACGACATTCTCGACCTGTCAAAGATCGAAGCCGGCCGCATGGAGTTCGAGGACATCGATTTCGCCTTGGGCGAGGTGCTGGACCACACTTTTTCCATGATCGGTGAAGCGGCGAAAAACAAGGGTTTGGCGGTCCTGGTGGATTACGACAACGCACCGCTCTGGTTGCGTGGCGACCCTGTCCGGCTACGCCAGGGCCTGCTCAATTACGCCGGCAACGCCATCAAGTTCACCGAGCGCGGCAGCATCGTGTTACGCGCCAGGCTGGAAGCAGAAGACGGCGACCTGCTCCGCATCCGCTTCGAGGTTGGCGACACCGGCCCCGGTATCGCCCCCGAGGTCAAGGCCAAGCTCTTTGAAGCCTTCGAGCAAGGCGATGTCTCAACGACCCGCCGCCATGGCGGCACCGGCCTCGGCCTGGCCATCACCCGCCGCCTGGCGCGCATGATGGGCGGTGATGCGGGGGTCACGAGCGAGCCCGGCAAGGGCAGCACCTTCTGGTTCTCGGCACAACTGCACCGTGGCCAGGGCGCGGGCCAGAAGCTCGAAGCGGCGCGCAAGCTGGATGCCGCCGATGAACTGATCCGCAGCCGTGCCGGCGCCCGTATCCTGCTCGCCGAAGACAACGAGATCAACCGCGAAGTGGCGCTTGATGTGCTGCAGGCCGTCGGCCTGATCGTGGACACGGCGATTAATGGTCATGCCGCTGTCGAAATGGCGCGCGCCCATCCCTACGACCTGGTCCTCATGGATGTCCAGATGCCGGAACTCGATGGCCTTGAGGCCACGCACCTCATCCGCAAGTTGCCAAACTGGCGAGGCATCCCCATCCTGGCGATGACCGCCAATGTTTTCGAGGAGGACAGGCGAAATTGTCTGGCCGCCGGCATGAACGATTTCATCTCCAAACCCTTCGACCCCGACCTGCTCTACGGGGCGCTCCTGCAATGGTTGCCGCCGAAGACAAACGCCATGAAGGCGACCGCCCCCCAGCCGCTCCCTACTGCAAACACCCTGGAAGCGTCGCTGCTGGTGGTCGAAGGGCTCGATCTGGTGCAAGGCCTGGCCATGCTGGGAAACCGCTGGCCGCTCTATTTGCGCACCTTGACCCTGCTGGCGGACAAGCATGGTCAAGATCCGGAATACTTGCGCCGGGCTGTCGCGGAAAACGACACCGCTGGCATGCGCAGCCTCGCCCACACCCTCAAGGGAGCGGCTGGAAGCCTGGGCGCCCGCAGCGTCAGTCAGGCCGCCGAGGATTTGCTCGCCGCCGCGCACCGGGAAGAGCGCGATCTCTCCCGGCACGCCTTACACCTGGCTACGACGCTGGAAAAGCTCGTCGAGCAACTGCACCGGATACTGCCGGCAGCGGCCAACTGACTTCTGTGGTCGACTGCCGGCACCAAGCCATTTTCAGCAGGCAGTCACTCGTCAATGTCGGGTAACAAGCACGGCTGTCAGGCAATCCCCGGATTCCCCGCTGCACCCTTCAAGGTCGGCAGGTTCAAATTGACCGGCTTGACGGTCTTGATGTCGCGCAGGTATTCAGCCACGACTTCCCAGATCGGTGCGCCGACGCCCTTGGCTTCTTCCGAGACTGGTGCCCAGCCGGCGACCTTGTAGGTCTTGGCGGGGTCAATCGGCTGGCCCTTGAGCATCATGTTCTGGATGCGCTGGCCCATTTTGGCGGTCGGATCGCAGGTCCATTGCAGGCCGCCAACGCGCACCATGTCACCGCCCTGCTGATAGTAGGGGTCGGGGTTGAACAGGTTGTCGCAGACGTCTTCGAGCACGGTCTTGATCATCTCGCCGCTCATGTTGGTGACTGTCGTCCATGGGTAGGTAATCGCCGTCTGGTCGAGCACGTGTTCCATCAGGATGGGCTGACCGGGCAGCAGCGAGGTCCCCCAGCGGAAGCCGGGCGAGAAGGCGATTTCGGCGTCCTTGACCTTCATCAGTGAGTCGAGGATGACCTGGTCGAAGGTGCCGTTGAAGTTGCCACGACGGTAGAGCAGGCCTTCGGTGACGGCGAGCTTTTCGTTGAGCTTGGACAGGTAAGGCGCGCGCGCCTTGTCGATCAGCGTCTGCATGGCCTTGTCGGCGGGCAGCAGGTTGGCAAAAACAGGCAAGAGCTTGTAACGGAAGTCGGCGATCTTGCCGTTCTTCACGTCAAAATCGAGCACGCCGAGGTACTTGCCGTTGGAGCCGGCATTGGTCACCAGCGTCTGACCGCCGGCGTTCTTGACGACGACCGGGGCGGGCATGCCGTCGTGCGTGTGGCCGCCAAGGATGGCGTCGATGCCTTTGACGCGCGACGCCATCTTGAGGTCGACGTCCATGCCGTTGTGCGAGAGCACGACGACGACCTGCGCACCAGCGGCGCGGGCTTCGTCGACGGTCTTCTGCATATTCTCTTCCTGGATGCCGAAGCTCCAGTTCGGCGTCTGCCAGCGCGGGTTGGCAATCGGCGTGTAGGGGAAAGCCTGGCCGATGATGGCAACCGGCACGCCGCTCATGTTCTTCATCACGAAGGGCTTGAACACGGCATCGCCGAAGTCGGTGGTCTTGACGTTCTGGGCGACGATGTCGATCTGGCCGGCGAAATCCTTTTCTTCGATTTCCTTGACCCGGGCTTCGCCGTAGGTTGATTCCCAGTGCAAGGTCATGACATTGACGCCGAGCGCCTTGCAGGCGTCGACCATGTCCTGGGCATTCGACCACAGCGCCGTGCCGGAACCTTGCCAGGTGTCGCCGCCGTCAAGCAGCAGTGCGCCGGGACGGTTGGCCTTCATGCGTTTGACCAGCGTTGCCAGGTGCGCAAAACCGCCGACCTTGCCGTAGGTCTCGGCGGCTTTTTCAAAATTCAGATAGGTGTAGGCGTGCGCTTCAAGGCTGTTCGGCTTGAAGCCAAAGTGCTTGAGCAGATTGTCGCCAACGAGGTGCGGCACCTTGCCGAACTGCTCGCCAAAACCGAGGTTGACGTTGGGTTCGCGGAAATAAATCGGCAGCAGCTGGGCATGGCAGTCGGTGATGTGCAGCAGGCTGACGTTGCCGAATTTCGGCAGATCATAAAGTTTGGCAGCGCCCTTCTCGGCCAGGGCCAGTTCGCTGTGCAGGGACATGCCGCCAGCAGCAGCAACGGCCAGCACCTGGAGGAATTCGCGACGATTCATGCTCATATCAATTTCCTGAAAAATAGTCATTGCTCCGTCGTCCCCGCGCAGGCGGGGACCCAGTCGGCGGCTGGATTCCCGCCTACGCGGGAATGACGGGGATTGCTGGCATCGATGATCAGTCCTTATTGACCGGCGATTCCGGGTCGATCAGGAAGGCGACGATGTGGGTGATCTGCTCCGGCGTCAGCCAGCCATGCAGGCCGAAGCGCGGCATGTTGGTACAGGCGGTGAAGGCGTTGGAGTTGTACACCTTGTCGTAGGCGTACTTGACCATCTCCGGCGAATTGCCACGGATCTTGCCAAAGTGTTGCAGGCTGGGGCCGATGGTGCCGTAGGCGATTTCCTTCTTCGCCAGTTGGTGACAGGCGTAGCAGTTGCCACCCTTGAGGCGTCCCGGCGGGTCGGGCTGGATGAAGCCGACGTGACCACCAGTACCGACGGCAGCAAGCTTCTCGCCTTCCTTCCAGTTGCCCATCAGCTTGCCGCTGGCCGGGTACTTGATGGTCGCCATGTTGGCTTTTTCGAGCTGCTGACCGATCTTGCGCGGCGGGTTGTCGCGATAGGTGCCGCAGGTCTGCATCGTTTCGTCCTGCATCAGGCGCAGCTTCCATTCCTTCGGTCCATCCTCGCGGAAGGAGGCGCGGAATATCTGTTCGGCGTCGTCGGCATACTTGCCACCGGGTGCTTCGACCGGCTTGCCGGCGAAGCTGAGGCTGCTCAGTGCTACGGTGCACAGGCCAAAAAGGGCAATTTTCAGTTTCATGTTATTTCCCCTCTTAGCGCTTGATTCCCGGCGTTTCCATGACGGTGCCGGTCGCAGTTTTTTGCAGGTAGGTTTCCAGCGCGATGATCGAATCAGCCAGATAGTTCGGCTCGGGCCAGCGGGCCTGACGCATGCAGTCGATCAGACGGCGCTGCATCGTCCACACCGTACCCTGCGAGACGCGATAAGACGGCCAGGTTTTCATCGCAAAACCAGCGCCTTCCTGGGTAGTCAGATTGCCGAGCTCCTGCAGGCGGATGCGCTTGCCTTCCTGTCCATGGCAGATCGAACAGGAAAAATCCTGCGGGCCGGAGCGACGATAGAAAATGTACTCACCCATTTTCGCCATCTTCGCTTCTTCGGGATGCGTCGCCGGCACCTTGATCTTCATGCCGTTCGACTTGGCGCCAATAAAGGTGACCAGCGCCTCGATGTCGGAATCCTTGCCCGGCTTGGAGTACCACTGCTTGGTCGCTTCAGCCAGGGTGAAGCCTTGCAGGGTCATCATGCAATGCACGAGACGGGACTCGACGTCCATGACCTTGTTGGTGTCCTTGAAATATTTCGGCAGGCTGGCGTAGGCGCCTTCGAGCTTGCCCGGCCCCTGACCGAGGTCACACTGTTCGAGCGAGGCATTCTTCGGGCCACGCTTTTCCAGCCACAGGCCTTCGCCCTTGACCTCGAACAGATCGGCCGGATTGCCATCGGCCAGTGCTTCGCGATATTTCGCGAGCTCATCGGCAATCTTGCTGTCCTGAGCCAGCGTGCTGCCAATGGAAGCGACAGCCAGAACCACAGTGGCCAGCGCTTTGAGTGAAACTTGAGTCATTGCAACTCCTCCGGGGTATTGCAGCAAAAATATTGCCGCAAAAAGAACGGCAGTCGCGGTCTGCGCCGCGTTGCTGCCGTTTGCACGCGCACTCGCTTAATTGATGACCGCTTCGTCGGTACGGCTGTCGCCCTTGTTGTCCTTCCAGGACACGACAACCTTGTCACCCTTGGCGCCGCCCTTGAACTTGAAGGCGAGGTAGGGATTCTTGGAAACGGACGGGCCGAACTCGGCAGCCAGCACAATCTTGTCGCCCAGCTTGGCGGTCAGTTCGGTGATGAACCAGGCCGGAACAACCGCACCAGCGGCATCCTTGCGCTGGCCGGTTTCCATTTCGTGGCTGATCAAGGCCTTGATTTCAGTAACGCCGTCCTTGTTGGCGGCGCGGATTTTCATCGGATTGCCCATTTGATGCTCCTAGTTGTTAGTTGCTAGTCATTAGTCGCTAGCTATTGATCGCGGGTGTTGTCGTTGCTAATAACTAACTACTAGCAACTAGCAACTGTTTCTCAGCCGCCGCAGCCACCCAGGGTGACCTTGATTTCCTTGGTCGCCATGAAGAACTTGCCGTCCGACTTGACCAGGGCGTAGATGTTCGAGGTCTGGCCCATCTTGACGCGCGTCTGGATGTTGGCTTCGGTGCCTTCCGGCAGCGTGAAGCTGGCGGCCAGGGCGTTCGGGTTCTTTTCGATGAGGATCGCGACCATGGTCACGTTCGGCAGCGAGGTGGCCACGCCCACCGGCACGACGGCGCCGTTTTCGGCGATGTCCGGACCGGTAACCTGGACGTCCTTGCTGTCAGCCGGCGCGCCGGCGCCCATGGCCTTGAGCGTGTCAGCCATGCTCTTGGCGTCGAAGGCTGCCTTGTTCCAGTCGGCCAGGGCCATGCCCGGGGTGATGATGCCGGCGGCAGCCAGCACGGAAAGAAGCGCGGCACCTGAGCCGGTCTTCAGTACATTGCGACGTTGATTGTTCATAACTTCTCCTCTCAGAAATTGAATTACTTGGCGCCGGAAAGAATCCACTTGACCAGCGTCTTGATGTCCTCATCGGCCAGATGGCCATTCGGCGGCATCGGAATCGAACCCCAGGCACCAGCGCCGCCCGCCTTGACCTTGGCGACCAGCTTGCCTTCAGCATCGGGCTGCCCCGCGTAGCGCGTCATGACTTCGTTGTAGCCGGGGCCAACAATCTTGCTCTTCATGCCATGACAAGCCATGCAGCCGCTCTTGGTCGCCAGTTCCATGGTAGTCGCTTCCGCGGCCTTCTTGGCGGCTTCCGGACCGAGCGTACGGGTGCCGCGCACCGGGCCGAAGCTGCGGTACTGCTCAGCCAACTCCCCGTGGGCGGTACGAGCGTACTCCGGCAAGGTCGAACCGATCAGGACTTCCGGCTTGCAGTTCTTCATGCAGGCCTTGTTGTCCGTATCCGGCTTGCCACCATTGCCGATGCCGCCCTTCTTGGCCGATGCGCCCGGCCACATGCCGTGGTCGGTGGTCATGCCGTTGCGGTTGGGCAGCAGCTTCTGGACGTCGCCAATGTTCTTGTCGGACAGCGTGAAGTCACCCGGGACGATTTCCTGCAGATTCAGCAGGTAAGCCAGGATGGCGTAAACCTCGTCCGGCTTCAGCGACTTCGGCGCGGTCCACGGCATGGCGCGCTGGATGTAGTCGAAAACCGTCGAAATCGTCGACACCTTGGTGAAGGTCGTGCGCTGCGGCAATTCACCGGAGGACAAGCCCTTGACGCGCCCGGTCTTGATGTCGTCTGCCGTCGTGCCACCGGCCAGCGGCGTGAACACTTCGTTCGACTCGCCAAAGGAGCCATGGCAAGACGCGCACTTTTCCTCGAACAACTCATTGCCGCGCTCGACATTGCCCGATCCCTTGGGCAAGCCCTTGAAATCCGGACGCACGTCGATGTCCCAGGCCTTGACCTCAGCCGAGGTAGCCGGACGGCCGACGCCCTTGAAGCTGTCAAAAGCGAATGTTGCGGTCGACGCCCCCACAAGGGCCAAAACCAGAATCGATTTAGAGAACCTGGACATTTGTAATCTCCCCGCTTTCAACCACTTTCCAGGACTGGATTGCATTGTTGTGATAGATCGACTTGGTGCCGCGCACCTTGCGCAGTTGGCCGTAGGTCGGCTGCACAAAGCCAGTTTCGTCAATCGCGCGCGATTGCAGGATCGCCGGCTTGCCGTCCCAGACCCAAGCAATATTGAAACGGGTCAGCGCCTTGTTCTGCACCGGACCTTCGATACGCGCGGTCTGCCAGTTGATGCCACCGTCGAAGGAGACATCGACCTGCTTGATCTTGCCGCGACCGGACCAGGCGACGCCGGAAACGTTGTAGAAGCCCTTGTCGAGCAGGGTCTGGCCGCCAGACGGGGTGGTAATGACCGACTTGGCTTCCTGGATCGAGGTGTATTGACGATGCAAACCGTTCGGCTGCAAGTCGATGTAATGCACGGCCTCGTCCTTGGTCGCGTAGGGCTGGTCACCGACTTCGATACGGCGCAGCCACTTGACCCAGGACACGCCCTGCACGCCCGGCACGACCAGGCGCAGCGGATAGCCGTTTTCCGGACGCAGCATTTCGCCGTTCATGCCGTAGGCAACGAAAACTTCGCCGGACTCGACCATTTCCATGGGAATGGTACGGGTCATCGACGAGCCGTCAGCGCCTTCGGCCAGCACATAGCGGGCCTTCTTGTAATCGACGCCGCAATCTTCGAGCAGCAGCTTCAGCGGCACGCCGGTGAATTCCGAGCAGGAAAGCATGCCGTGCGTGTATTGCACGGTCGGCACGGCGACGTTGCCCCACTCCAGGCCGGTATTGGCACCGCATTCGATGAAGTGAATGCGCGACACCGACGGCAAGCGCATCAGCTCGTCCATGGTGTAGACCTTGGGCTTTTTGAGCAGCGAATCGTCGGAGCCGTTGATCATCAGGCGATGACGTGACGGATCGATGTCGTGCCAGCCCTGGTGATGGCGCTCGAAATGCAGACCGGACGGCGTGATGATGCCGAACAGGCCTTGCAGCGGGCAGAAGGAAACCGAGGCACCGCCAACGCGGGCCAGACCCGGCGACTCGCGGCGCAGCAGCTGGCTCTCGTACTTCGACGGCATGCCGTAGGGACGGGTTGCCACGGGCTGACCGAGCGAGGTCGACCATTCCGGCAGAGTCAGGATCGCCGGATCACCTTCGCTGGCACGCGCGGCCAGCGGTGCAGCAATCGCTGCGCCAGCGGCAAGGAAGCTCTTGCGCAGGAAATCGCGCCGACCGGCGGCGACGGCCTTGACTTGTTCTTCCGACAGGAAGTTTTCCGGAGCGGGCCGCAAACGCCCCGGTTTATTGACGATATCACCCATAAGGATTACTCCCCTCCACTTATCAATTTGGCTTGCTGCAAGGATTTGTTACCGACAACACCGAGAAAATCCCCCAGGTCGCGACTGGCGACGGTGATGCTGACTGTTCGGCAAATGTCGACAAAATTCGGATCGATGACGCGATAGAGCACGGAATTGCCTTCCCGGCGCCGATCCAGCACGCCGGCCCGATACAGGATGTTCAGATGGCGCGAGACATTGGCCTGGGTCAGGCCGATCTTCTGCACGACATCATTGACCGGGCGCTCTTCAGCACACAGACAGGACAAAATGCGCAAACGCGTCGGGTCGGCCAGCAACCCGAAGTAATGCGCCACCTGCTCGAAAACCCGCTGCGTCTCGTCCATAACTTGTTTTGATTTTGATCAATAATCACTGTATAACTATATACGTATATCGTCAACTTCGAATATTGTTGCAATGCAACAAGCGTATTCGTGGAAAGCTAATTACACATTGGTCGATGCCAGCCAGCGGCGACGACGATAGAATCGACCGAGCCAATTCTTGGATAACATTCAGAGGAGATGTGAAGATGAAGCTGTTTGCCCCCATCGCGGCACTTTGCCTGCTGGCTGCTGCCAGCAGCGCCCAGGCCGCCGATCCGAATCTCGGTCGCAACCTGGCCGCCACCTGCGCCAACTGCCACGGCACCAACGGCAATGCCGTCAAGGGCGCCGGCATCGATGCCCTGTCCGGCATGCCCAAGGACAAGACCCTGCAGAAGCTCGCCGACTTCAAGAGCGGCGACAAGCCGGCCTCGATCATGCACCAGATCGCCAAGGGTTACACCGACGAGCAGCTGGATCTGATCGCGACCTACTTCGCCGCACAAAAATAAAGGGAGACCAAGATGATGCTGATGAAACGACGTGATTTCCTGAAGGTCGGCGCGGCAGCCAGCGCCATGGCTTCGCTCTACGGCTGTGCCGGCGGTGGCAAGGCCAGCGGCCATGTGGTCGTCGTCGGGGGCGGCTACGGCGGTGCGACAGTCGCCAAGTACCTGCGCATGTGGAGCGAAGGCGGCGTGCAGGTCACGCTGATCGAGCGCAACCCGAGCTTTATCTCCTGCCCGATTTCCAATCTGGTCATTGGCGGCCAGAAGACCATGGAAGACATCACCGTCAGCTATGACGGCCTGAAGAGCAAATGGGGCGTGCGCGTCATCCAGGACGAAGTTGCTGCGGTCAACGCCGAAAAGAAGACGATTTCCCTGAAATCGGGCAGCAGCCTGAGCTACGACCGCCTAGTGCTGTCACCGGGTGTCGATTTCATGTGGGACGAGATCCCGGCACTCAAGAGCGCCGACGCCCAGGGCAAGATCCTCCACGCCTGGAAGGCCGGCCCGCAAACCGTCGCCCTGCGCAAACAACTCGAAGACCTGAAGGATGGCGGCACCTACGCCATTTCCATTCCGAAAGCGCCTTACCGCTGCCCGCCCGGTCCCTACGAGCGCGCCTGCCTGGTGGCCAATTACTTCAAGCAGAGCAAGCCCAAGTCCAAGGTCGTCATCCTCGACGCCAACGAAGATGTGATGTCGAAGAAAGGCCTGTTCACCAAGGCCTGGAGCGATCTGTACAAGGGCATCATCGAGTACCGCAACAACAGCGAGGTCAAGGACGTCGAAGTCGCCAGCAACACTGCCATCCTCGAATTCGACAAGTTCAAGGCCGACGTGCTGAACATCATCCCGCCGCATCGCGCCGGTGACATCGCGCACAAGTCGGGCATCAAGCTGATCAACAACCGCTGGGTGGACGTCAATTGGCTGTCGATGGAATCGACCAGCACACCGGGCATCCACATCCTCGGCGACGCGATCTTCCCGGCCCCGACCATGCCGAAGTCCGGCCACATGGCCAACCAGCACGGCAAACTCGCCGCCGCGGCGATCCTTAACCAGCTCGCCGGCCATGAACCGAATCCGAACCCGGTGGTGATGAACACCTGCTACAGCTTTGTCGACAGCAAGAACGTCATCCACGTTTCGTCGGTGCACCAGTACGACGCCGCGACCAAGACCGTGCAACCGGTCAAGGGCGCCGGTGGCGTTTCGGCTGCACGTAACGAACTCGAAGGCAAGGTAGCACTGGGCTGGGCCAAGAACATCTGGGCCGACATGCTGGCCTGATCAGTATTTCCCGAGCACAAAAAAGCCGCGAGCAATTCGCGGCTTTTTTCATGGTCGACCGCAGATTCAGAAAATCTGCGGCGAAATCAGCTTACTCGAGTGTCGCGATGTACTCGGCGACGGCATTGCGTTCCAGCTCGGTGAGCTTGGAGGCGACGGTATGCATGACGGCATTGTCGTTGTTGCGCTCACGCGAGTTGAACTGCTTGAGCTGATCCTCGACATAACGCGGATGCTGGCCAGCAAGGCGCGGCAATTGCGGCGTCCCCAGGCCTTGCGGACCATGGCAACTGGCGCATGCCGGCAGACCACTGAACTGGTTGCCGCGGTTGAAGATGTATTTGCCGACCGCCAGCAATTCCGCATCCTTGACCTTGCGCCCACCGAACTTTTTGGCTTCGAAATACGCCCCGAGCGCCTTCATCTCGAGCGGCGTCAATTCCTCGGCCTGCGGCTTCATGGTGTCGCTCTTGCGCTTGCCGGACTGAAAATCGGCCAGCTGACGCGCGATGTACTCGGAATGCTGACCAGCCAGGCGCGGAAAAACCGGGCTGGCCGACTCGCCTTCGAGGCCGTGACAAAGGAAACAGCGCCCGGAAACGATTTCCTCAGCCCGCGCCAGATCGACCTTGTCGGCCGCTACCGCAGTAAAGGAAAACGCTGCGGCACAGGCCACCGTCAGCAAATACGAACCCAGCTTGTGCATGTCCCGCCCCTTATATAAAAGCAAATCATTAAATCGTAATTTGCTTACACCCTCCTTTCAAGCTCAGGCGTGACCGGTACTGCCGAAACCACCGGTACCCCGCTCGGTTTCAGTCGAGAACTCATCCGTAAAATGCAATGCAACCTGCATAACAGGTTGGAACATCAACTGAGCGATGCGGTCACCAGGCTCAACATGGAACGGCTTATCGCCATCGTTGGCCAAGATGACGCAAATTTCGCCGTGGTAATCCGAATCAATGACACCGATGCCTTGGGCTACGCGAATTCCGTACTTTAACGATAACCCGGAACGCGAAGCCACTACGGCGACAAGCCCAGGGTCCATCATGTTGAGAGCAATCCCGGTCTCAACCAACAAGCGCCCTCCGGGCAAAATTGTGACGCCCCCTTCCAGGCAAGCACGCAAGTCCATAGCAGCAGAACCATCAGTTGCATAGGTAGGAGTGGGAATGCTGTTACCCAGCAACGGGTTGACGATTTTGGCTTCAATACGACGTCTGAACATGTTTGTTCCTCAAAAAATAACTGGAGCTCTCTATAGCGCGAGAAACTATGCGCTGCCACAACTTCAAGCGGACATTGACTCCAAAGTGCCCTCATTACCTGTCAGCGCAGATTCACCCCCCTCATCCTTTGCTTCATCCGGCGGAAACGCTACAACCTGCCTGGACTCAACATGAATACTGGTAACCGGGGCTTCAACGCAACTCGGGTGGATCCCGTGAACTTCCAGCGTCTCAATCAGGTCACGGACGACATCCTCCTTGTGGAGCACGAATGTGGAAGCAAAACATCGCCAGAAGCGCCAGCCGGCCCGCTCCAGAATGCGCTGCCGACGCATATCGCTATCCCACTGGTCGGGACCATGGTAACGGTCACCATCACACTCAATTGCCAAGCGGCTATCAGCATCACCCTCGACAACCATATCCAGCCGATAAGAACCCACCGGGACCTGAGGAATGACACGATAGCCTCGCTCCACCAAGAGGTCGAATACCTCACGCTCAAACGGCGACTCGCAGCGCTCCCGTAGGTTATCTAGCTCCTCTTCCCCTTGGAAGAACGGCGCCTGAAAGTGCTGAATCAACTTCGAGCGCAACTGGTCAGCCTGGCTCAACTCTTCTGTCTGAAGACTGCGGACCAAGTACATCCGGTCTCGAGCCCGAGAGGCGGCCACGTTGAAGCGCTGGGCAACCATCTCCTGAGTCTGAGCATGTGCGTGCCCTGGGGAAGCAACCATGGACAGAAACATGATGTCTCGCTCTTTGCCCTGAAATGTCCGCGCATCACCGCATGTAATTTTGTACTGAGTGACCACCTGCTCACCCAGTTCTTCGTTGAGCATTTGCATGATCTTCAAGGCCTGTTCATTCCCTAGCAGCGAGACAACACCAATCGTGCGGCCATCAAAAATACGGTTTTCAACGATGGCCCTAATCTCATCAACGATGAAACGAGCCTCAGGCAAGTTGATGTCCTTGTTGCGATAGCCATCGATCACATAGACGTCCACAAGCGGTGGGTCCAGGCGCTCAGAGGCCTTTGGCATCCTCAGAGGCTTCAACTCATGGTTGTAAAACTCTCGCTTCGAATACTCGATGATAGGAGCGACACACCGAAAATGCTCCCGGAGCATCACGGCGCTCTTGGCAAACACCACCTTAAACAAGTCGTAGATGGACCGCTCAGGGGTCATCTGCGAACGGTAAATGTCGACTTGATTAGCCAAGAAGCGAGCCATCAGATTCCTGATCTTCTCTTCCTCAAGACCAACACCTTCTGGAGAGACCTGCTTGTCATCACCAACCACCAGGATTTTCTTGGCCCGGAGAATTGCCGGAAGTGCTGTCAAGTCAGACTGAGAAGCCTCATCAATAATCACTAGATCGAAGCAACCGAAGCTTGCGGGCAGCGATTCGCAAATTCGGTAGTGCGGCATAATCCAGCACGGAATCGCGCCATTGGCACGTTCAGCCGCAAAGCGGGCATCCTGACGGTAGCGCCCAGCACGGATACCCGTGCCCTTCCCAATCTTCTTGATGGCCGAGCGATACGCTTCAAGCGCGGCGCGAACATCGGGTGTCGCGTTTTCAGCCAGCTTCAACCAAGTCCGCTTGTTAACGGCCTCTTGATATAGCTTCGACAGGTCGCTTTCAAGGTCCATACGAAGCTTGGACAAACGCTTCAACTCATGGCGGCCATCAATTTTGTCGACGAAGTTCACCAGCCTGCACAGGCGCCAGACTTCACGCCAATTATCTGGCAGCAAGGCATCATGAGCGCCTGGATGCGCCTCTTTGCGAAGCTTCATCGCCCATTGCTTTGCCCCGGATGCCTCAATCTGCTGAGTAACCTCTGCGACGGTTTTGAGGCTGCCAGCAAGACCTTGAATTCGACGGAGCTCTTCCACCAGCTTCGACCAAGCGGTCTGGATGTCGATCTCAGAAGCGTCTGGGTTACCAAGGCGCCTGTTCAGGAATTCACGCAGCTGTTCGGTAATATCACCCTCGCAACCGAACAACGCCTTCAGGAACGACTCCTTGACCACCCATGTTTCCGCCAGGCGATGGCGCGTAAGGTGGTGCTGGAGAATTGTCTCAGCCTCCCAGAGCAGCTCTTTGGAATACGGCGTCTGACCTGCTTTCTGCCACGACGGGAGCAAAAGCTGAACGGCACATGCGACTTCGGCCTCGTCCGTGATACTCAAGGCCACCTTGCTGTACAGGTCGATGGTCATGCCGGCCGCAACCAAGCGGTCTGGTTTGGGCTCAAACCGGGGCAGCGAAATCTCGTCGGCCAATGTATTCCAGCGCACAAGCAGTGCCTTGCACTGCTGCTGGAACTTGAGGAAGTGAAGAACATGTTCCCAATCTGCCACGGAGGCCGGCTTAGCGCTCACCACCACCACGGAGTCGAGAATTCGCTTTTGCTCTGCCTTACCGAACATGCCAGCTAACCCAAACGGCTTCTTGCCCTGCGCCAGATTTGAGACGGCCTCTACCAGTTCAAGATTGGACTCGAATCCCTCTGAGAGCGCTACTGGTTTTGCCAAGAATTGCTTCCGTGCATCAAGTGCGGCGAGGACTTCGTCTTTCAAGGTCAGGAACAAATCCAGAATTTCATTCTTTGAACTGCGCCGCAGGTACTGCTGCAGCCCATTCGTCCAGGCCTGTTGGACGTTATCAATTTCTTGTAGCAACAACCGAAGGTTGGATATCTTCGAAGCCGCAGTCATGGCAGCCTTGACTGTTTCCTGCGTCGTGCTGACAAGCCTTGGCACCACACCATCCGATTCCTGAGTCTTCAGCTCTGAAAGGCGAGACAGGTCCAGATGCACCTGCAGAAGCCTTCCCGTCTCGGGGAAGTCGGCAATTTGAGGAATCCTCTTGCCTAGATACGCAAGGTCAGCACCCAACGTCAGCCTTACATCCCGTAAAGCCGAAATCTCCTTGTTCCCGAACTGCGGCCGGTGCTGCTTGTCGATGGTCAGCGTATCTGGGAACCAAGCCACCTCCTGGCGATTTACTGCCACCTCTTCTGCAACTTCAACAGGTGTCAGCGACTCATTGTCAATCTGGAGCTTATCGAGGTTCATCCGAGCCCAATTGGAGATTTCCTTGTCTGCCTTGGAAATTCGACCGTGCAACGAGTCTATTTGACCATCGATTTGCTCGATTTCTCGACGATAGGCCGCACGGTCAATCCGTGTAACCTCGGCGGCAATCTTGTTGATGGCGAACTCGAATTGTTTCATTCCCTCTGCTTCACTGGTCAGCAGACTAATGGCCAAGGGTCGAATCGACTCGGGTAGCTTTTCCTGCAGAACAGAGAGTGCTGGGTCCTTCATCGAAGTAACGAGAACCCGCTTGCCCAGCGCAAGGTAATGGCAGATTACGTTGGCAATAGTGTGTGTTTTACCTGTACCAGGGGGCCCCTGGACAACCACGCCATCATGAGCCTCAAGCATCTGAACAATCTGGACTTGCTCATCGTTGTAAGCCTTGGGGAAGTAGAGCTCGGAAACCTTGCCTGAGCCATTCCCGCTACCACTGACAACAGATAGCCCTCGGAATGGCGGTAGAGAAACCTCCTCATTGGCTGAAGATGGCTCGGTAACCAACGCCATAACAGCCTCAGGCAGTGCACCTAACCCATCCCCTGCACGCAGAGTCGCCTCGAAGCGCTCCAAGTCTTGAACGAGCAAGTTGCTGGTACGTGGACGAGCTAACAGCACCCATGTGTCAGTCATGATCAGGTTCTCGCTAGCCTTAGGTAGGCCGCGGTCATCTGCCGTTGTCTGTGTCGGCCAGTAGGTGCCGGAAGCATCCAGGAATGTTGCTGCCGACCTTAGTAGCGGCTCGAAAGTGCTGGGCTCGAACGGATTCAGGACCCCACCAGTCGACTCAAAGAACTTCTTGCTAGTATCAACAAGTTTGGCCACGCCCGGATTGTCCATGGAGGCGTAGATGTCGACCTCTAAACGAGGCTCAGATGAACGCGGCCGAATCTCGAGCGCCATCGTTTTCTCGTTGAGAGAAATTTCGACGAGCTGAGTCAGCAGAGGATATGTCAGGGTGCCATTTGGTAGCCCCCAAATAGCAATACCTACGCCCCACACAAACTCAAGCTGGGAGTCTACTAGGTTGCCCTGCATTTTCTGGGAGAGCATGAACAGTTCTGAGTACAAGGCGATACTCTTGCGAACCTCTTTTTCACGCTCAGCCCAAGGACGCCAAACGACCTCAAGGTAAGACTTGAGTTGGGCCTTGAGAATTTCTTGGTCTGGAAATTCATCCAGTGCAATAACAATGGGCTCAACCTTCTCTTTGCCCCTCTCTGTCTCGGCCCCGTGCTCGGCATGAGCCTCAACCGTGAGTGCACCAACTTCAATCAGTGCTTGGCGAACGACATGAGTCTTGAGAGTGGGCTCCTTGGTAGGCGCCTGCGGCAAGTCAATCCACAGCGCTAAGAGCTTGCTTTCAGGGGCTGGCGGGCGGCTTTCGTGAAGGCGCTCAAGGTGAAGCCAGACCTCATCGAGCTCGGCCTCCTGGCCGTTGAATGTAATTCCTGGCAGGCCTTTGATTCTCTCTTCAATGCGCGTGAAGTCTTTGTGCTGGGAGAGATTCTGCAAAGGCGTCTTCTTTAGCAGGGCCGTTTGTTTTGCAAACTCAATAAGAGCTACAAGCCGTTCGTTTTGGAGGTTCATCAGAAAGCTTTCTTATGTGCCATGAGCGACAACGCAAGCATGACGGCCAAGGCCAGGAGCACCCACTCAAGTGACCGAACTATCTATCAAGAACTGTGGAAAAGTATCAAACAGAGGCTGAAGAATGGACAAACATTCCGCAGGCTAACTGACGCGCTTCACTTACCGAGAATCTTGATATCAATGCGCTGCATCAGTCTTTTCCTTTGAGCATTTGGGCGATGTGTTCAATCAGTTGGCGTGCCAGCACCGATTTGGACGCCAGCGTCAGCGGGTGGGAACCGGCTTCGTCGAACAGCACGATACGGTTGTCGTCACCCCCGAAGCCGTCCTGGATCAGGTTGCCGGCGATCAGCGGGATATTCTTCTTGCGCCGCTTGGTCTGCGCATATTCTTCAAGATTGCGGCTCTCGGCAGCAAAGCCGACGCAGAACGGGCCATTTTTCAAGGCTGCAACTTCCGCCAGGATGTCCGGGTTTTCGACCAGCTCAATCGGCGGAATCCCGCCCGTATCCTTTTTCAGCTTGTGTTCGGCAGCATTGGCCACGCGATAGTCAGCCACTGCCGCAACGCCAATGAAAATATCAGCCGTCGCCGCCTGCCCCATCACTGCCGCATGCATTTCCAGCGCACTGCGCACATTAATGCGGTCAACCCCCTGCGGCGAGGCAAAACCAACCGGCCCGGAAACCAGCGTGACCCCGGCCCCGGCATGCCGCGCCGCGCGGGCAATGGCGTAGCCCATGCGCCCGGAAGAAAGATTGGTGATGCCGCGTACTGGATCGATGGCTTCAAAGGTCGGGCCGGCGGTCAGCAGCAACTTGCGCCCGGCCAGCACCTTGGGTGCGCAAAAGGCGATGACTTCCTCGGCGATCTGCTCAGGCTCGAGCATGCGCCCGGCGCCCACTTCGCCACAGGCCTGTTCGCCGCTGGCCGGGCCGAGCACGATGACGCCATCGGCACGCAATTGCGCAACATTGCGCTGTGTCGCCGGGTTTTCCCACATCTGGCGATTCATTGCCGGCGCCACCAATAAAGGACAGTTGCGCGCCAGCACCATGGTCGCCAGCAAATCGTCGGCCATGCCGTTGGCGATGCGCGCCAGGAAATCGGCCGAGGCCGGCGCAATAACGATCAGGTCGGCCTGGCGCGACAGATCGATGTGGGCCATGGCATTGGGCATGCGCGCATCCCACTGATCCAGGTAAACCGGCTTGCCGGACAGCGCCTGAAAAGTCGTCGCGGTCACGAAATGCGTCGCTCCCTCGGTCATCGCCACCTGCACATCCGCCCCCTGCTTGCCCAGCAGGCGCACCAGCTCGGCGGCCTTGTAGGCGGCAATGCCGCCCGTCACCCCGAGCACGACGCGTTTGTCATTTAATTCCATTGTCTTATTCGCTAGAATGGGAACCTGTTCATTCTACTGGAAAGCCCATGGCGATCACCGACTGGCCGGCGGGCGAACGCCCGCGTGAGCGGCTGCTGGCGCATGGCCCGGAAGCCCTGTCCGATGCCGAACTGCTGGCGATTTACCTGCGTGTTGGCGTGCGCGGCAAAAGTGCCGTCGATCTGGCCCGCGACCTGCTGATCCGCTTCGACGGCCATCTGCCGGCGCTGGTCGAAGCCTCCCTGAGCGAACTGGCTACCGTGCACGGCATCGGCACCGCCAAGGCCGCCCAGTTGAAAGCCAGCTTCGAACTGGCTCGCCGGGCGCTGAATCAGGAAATGCGCCAGCGCGACGGCCTGAATTCCCCCGGTCAGGTCCGCGACTGGCTGCGACTGACGCTTGGCGCGCGCCCCATGGAAGTGTTCATGGCGCTGTGGCTCGACGCCCAGAACCGGCTGTTGAAAGCCGAGGAATTGTTTACCGGCACCCTGACCCAGACCTCGGTTTACCCCCGCGAAGTGGTCAAATCGGCGCTGGCGCACAATGCTGCGGCAGTCATCCTGGCCCACAACCACCCATCCGGGGTGGCCGAACCCTCGAGCGCCGATGAGATGCTGACACGCAATCTGAAAACCGCGCTGGCGCTCGTAGACGTCCGCCTGCTCGACCATTTCATCGTTGCCGGTAGTGCCCCGCCACTGTCCTTTGCCGAACGTGGTCTGCTGTGATTCCAAAAAAACACTTGATATTTAGTGGTCTTATTCGCTAAAATCGCGGGCTTTCTTCTAGCGAATTCTGGAGCACCATCATGGCGCGAGTCTGCCAAGTCACGGGTAAAGGCCCGATGGTTGGGAACAACGTTTCCCACGCCAATAACAAAACGAAGCGCCGCTTCCTGCCGAACCTGCAGTATCGTCGCATCTGGGTCGAAAGCGAAAACCGCTTCGTGCGTCTGCGCGTATCTAACGCCGGCCTGCGTCTGATCGACAAGAACGGTATCGATTCCGTTCTGGCCGACCTGCGCGCCCGCGGCGAAGTCTGATTAAGTAAGGATATATAAAATGGCTAAAGGCGGTCGCGAAAAAATCAAGCTGGAATCCACTGCGGGTACCGGTCACTTCTATACCACCTCCAAGAACAAGCGCACGACGCCTGGCAAACTGGAGTTCATGAAGTACGACCCGAAGGCACGCAAGCACGTTGCCTACAAGGAAGTGAAGCTGAAGTAATTCAGTCTTCTCCAGCTTTCGACAAACCCGCCTTTCGGCGGGTTTTGTTTTTTCAGCGGCTTTTTTCAGGCGTGGCGTTTTGCCAGCAAGCCCACGTAAGCGATGATCCCGGCAAAAACCAGCGCCGACCAGTTGGCCATCGACAAATCAAACATCTCCCACTCCCGACTGGTACAAAAACCGGTCGCCAGGAACCAGGACGGCGCCTGCATGCCGAGCCAATCCACCAACTGCTCGATCAGGTTCGGATCGCTATAGCTGCACTCTGTCGCCAAGGCCGGAAAAGCCTGCATCCAGGATTGATAGGCCGCAACGCCAAAACCCAGCCCGGCCAGACCACCGATCAGTGCCAGCCATAACAGGCGCACACAGGGCCAGACAAAGCCCAGCGCGCCCAAAGCACCAATCGACAAATACAGAACCCGCTGAAAGATGCATAAGGGACAGGGCGCCAGACGATACATTGCCTGCAAATCCATGCCCAGCAGCACCAGCCCAAAACAACCGACAGCCAGCGTGGCAAACCAGGCCCGGTCAGGTACATTCGACCAATTCATGTTTTATTCCTGCGATCAAGACAAGTGGGAATTCTAACCGCCATTTGAAAAAGCCCCCAAAATCGCCGTTCACCGCAACAAGGTAGACCCGCGCTGACAGGGCCGTTAAGATTGCCGGATGAGCACACGCATCCTTCTTGTCGAAGACGACCAACGCCTGGCCGAACTGACGGCCGAATATCTCTCCAAAAACGACTTCCAGGTCAGTATCGAGCCGCGCGGCGACACTGCCGAAGCGCGCATCCTGAGCGAAAAGCCGGATCTGGTGATCCTTGACGTGATGCTGCCCGGCAAGGATGGCTTCGAAGTTTGTCGCGCCATCCGCCAGCAATATCGCGGGGTTATCCTGATGCTGACCGCCCGCGACGAGGACTTTGACCAGATTCTCGGTCTGGAGATGGGTGCCGACGACTACATCGCCAAACCGGTCCAGCCGCGCGTGCTGCTCGCGCGGATCAAGGCCCTGCTGCGCCGCCTGCCCACCAGCACTGAAAGCAGCAGCAACGATACGGAAACGATGACTTTCGGCCAGTTCCGCATCAGCCAGGCCACGCGCACGGCCTCACTGGCCGGCCAGAGCATCGACCTGACCACTGCCGAATTTGACTTGCTGTGGTTACTGGCTTCACACGCTGGCAACGTCCTGTCGCGTGATGACCTGCTGCAGGAATTGCGCGGCATCGGTTTTGATGGCCTCGACCGCTCGATTGATGCCCGCATCTCCCGCCTGCGCAAGAAGCTCAACGACGACCCGGAAAACCCGACGCGCATCAAGACCGTGCGCGGCAAGGGTTACCTGTTCAGCAAGCATGACTGGAACTGAACCGGACAAGAACAGCGCCGCCCATCCGGAGGCTAACCAGGGCCTGGCCCGCTCGCTGTTCCGGGCCTCGCTGCCACGCTGGGGCGGCGGGCGCTACAGTCTCTCCAAGCTGTTCTTCAATTTCTACCTGCTGGCCATGGGCTCCTTCGTTGCCATCGCCTTCACCGCCGACTTCGTCATCTCGACCGCCCAGCGCGGCATTACCGACGATTACGCCCGCCGCTTCATGCGCGGCACGATCACGCTGATCGAGGACGAGCTATTTCGTCACCCGCGCAACAGCTGGCAAAAGCAGATCGAGCAAATCGACGACAAGTTCTCCTATCACCTCGACATCGTCGAGCGCATGACCCTGGACAAGGTGCTGACCGCAGCGCAAGTCAGCAAACTCGACGCTGGTGATATCGCCATCGACCATGATGGCGACGTGATGTATCACCGCCTCGGCACCAGCAGCAAGGTCCTCGTCGTCGGCCCCCTGGCCTCCAGCCGCAATCCGGAACTCAAGGACCGGCTGCCACTGGAACTGCGCCTGCGCCTCTTGACCTGGAGCCTGACCGGGCTGATTTTCGCCATTGCGCTATGGTTCTGGATCCGCCCCGTCTGGCGCGACCTCGAAACCCTGCGGCAAACCGCCCGCGACCTCGGCGATGGCCATTTCGATACCCGCTCACCCGCTGCCCGCACCCAGCTCTTCGCGCCGCTGGCCGACACCATGAACAATATGGCTGAACGCATCCGGCAATTGCTGGCCACCCACCGCGAACTATCCTGCGGCATTTCGCATGAATTGCGCACGCCGATCGCTCGCATGCGCTTTGCCCTCGAGATGCTCGCCGAAACCAGCGAAGCTGACGAACGCGAGCGACTCTGGGCAATGATGGAAGCCGATCTTGACGAACTCGACCAGCTCATCGACACCAGCCTGACCTACGCCCGTTTCGAGCGCGAGGCGCCGGCCGCACACTTCTCCAGCGTGCATTTTGCCGAGTGGCTGAGCGATGAAGTCGACGCTGTTCGCCTGCTCGGACGCCAACTCGAAGTGAACGTCGACGCCACGCAGCTGCCCGAGAATCTGTACATCGATCTGGATCGCAAGGCCATGCCCTACGCCCTGCGCAACCTGCTGCGCAATGCCTTCAAATATGCCAGCAAAAAAATCCAGGTCAGCGCCGAACTGGCTGGCGAGCAAATCCTGATCCACGTGGACGATGACGGGATAGGCATTCCGCCGGAAGAGCGCGAACATATCTTCTCGGCCTTCACCCGCCTCGACCGCTCACGAGACCGCTCCACCGGCGGTTATGGCCTCGGTTTGGCCATTGCCCGGCGAGTGCTGGAACTGCACGGCGGCAATGCCACAGCCGATGCTGCGCCATTGGGTGGGGCGCGCTTCACGCTCTGCTGGAAAGCCCACCAGTAGGCATCGGCGTGACGCTGTTACACAGCGTCACTCAAGATCAATTCCGGTTACCTCGTTGCCACTCAGCGAGCACAGACGCCTTGCCGGCGCACTTGCATAATGCGAGTCATGCCAGAAAACGAAGCCCATCAAGAGGACAACAAGGAAATGAAAGACATGAACATCCAGGAATTCATCGCAGCGACCCGCCAATATCTGTTTGATCAGGCCTCGGTCACCACCCAGCACGCCACTGCCAGCATTTCGCAGGGCTACTGATGGCTTTCGCGGACAACCTGCCGATTAGCGAATCCATTGGTGTATTCGTTGGCGTTACAGGTTTTGACTGGCTCGCCGAAGGGCAAGCCGAACCGCTAAAAGCCGCCATTACCGCCATCGCCGCTGGCGCCATTATCGCCATTGCCCGCAGCCTGCTTAAAAACCGCAAGCGTTAAACGATTTACCCTCCTCTCGAATACCCCCCGATTCGAGAACTCCCTGTTACCCCGCCCTTGTGGCGGGGTCTTTTTTTGTCAGTCAGTGCTCAAAAGCTGAACCCGACACTCAGCCACTGCATTTTGTTGGCAATGCGCAAAGTCTGACGACCTTCCTGATCCCCGTTGATAGCCTGCATGGTATAGGCGACTTCGCCACGTACGCCCCCCACTTTGAACGGTTTCGCCAGCCGCCAGTCGATTCGTTCCGCCGGGGCAATCGGGTCACCGTTACGCCGCCAGCGCATCGACTTGTTGCGGAAATACATCAGCGACATCTGCATTTCCCAGGGCAATTGCTGAATCAACATTGCTGACTGCGTACGCATCGGCGCCGATTCGCGCGTCTGGCGGGAAATCTTTTCTACATTTTCCCCTGTGCTTTCCGCAATGAGCGAAGGATCCGTCAGGTTGGCGTCAATCGCAACAATCGCATTGCTGTAGATCAGGCGCGTGCCCTCCAACGGCCGCCAGCGTAACTGGTATTCGTAGCCCCGGATTCTGACCTTCTCCAGATTGATCGCGCCATCCGCCCGACCATAGGGGAAAATGGCATTGCCCAGCGCCGGATTCGTGGTTGCCAGATTACGGGCAAAAGTTGAGTCCTGGTCGTCCGCCATCGTTGCCGGCAAGGCCAGCGGCACGATCAGGATGCGATTCGGAATGCGCTCGACAAAGGCCCGGACGTCGGCGCTAGCCTGCAAGGCCTTGAACTCACCCAGATAGCCGAGTTCAACACTGTCAATTCTTTCCGGCTGAACGCCCTGTGCCAGGTAATCGATATTCGTCAGCCCCGTACCCAGGGTGTCCGTCTTGCGCACCATGCCGGAAGCTTCATAAAGGCTGGGGGTACGATGTGCCCGGGATAGCACCAGGCGCAGGGTATTTTCCGGCGTCAGATGATAGCTGGCGCCGAGTCGCGAATCGAACATCCAGCCACTGATGCTGTCGTTTTCCAGGCTGCCGCCAAGATTGAGGAGCCAGTCATCCTGGGGACGGTATTCAAGATTGCCAAAAGCCCGATAATTGCCGCGATGTTTCCATTCTGACGTGGAAAACTGCGCTGGCGAGTAAAGTGAAATATCCTTGGCGCCCAGCCCCCACATCGCCCGGATATCCTTCATGGGCTGCAAGCGGTGCTCGAACTCCAATTCATGCGTCCGGGAACGGCCGCCCGGATCGTAGGCCTGAAAATAGGAAACCGATTTGGGGGATGCCAGATTGGTGTCGAACTTGACCTGCTGCTTGTAAGGACCGTAAGCCCAGTCTTCGACAAAGGCGTAACGCAGCTTGACCTCCTCCTGCGCATCGAGCACACGCCGCCATTGCAAGGCCAGCGCCGTCGAGGTCTGCTCCAGCGTGCGCAGGGGGTCATTCACCGGACTACCGGGGCGGCCATACAAGGAAACATCGCGGGAACGCGCCGCCGAAAACTGCAGGTCATCGCTGTCATTCAGTTGATGATCAACCCGCAGGTCGAATAATTGCGACTGCCGGCTGTCCGGCGCATAAGTCCATTGCCCGCTATAAGAGCCCTTCTGAAAACCATCGTCCTCGAGCGCCTTGTAGGTAAAACGGATATTCGAGTTTTCGTTGCCGCCACCCCAGCGCACGGTCTGGTCGCGGATGCCGTTGTTGCCATGATTGGCCGAAAACAGCCAGCCCTTGGTCAGCGACGGATCAAGGGTGATGATGTTGATCACCCCCATGAAGGCATTGGAACCGTAGGAAACCGTATTCGGACCGCGCGTCACTTCGATCCGGTCAATGTTTTCCATGGCCACTGGCAGCAGATTCCAGTTCACCCCGGACTTGAACAAGGTCGAATATTGCGAGCGACCATCGATCAGCACCTGCACGCGCGGGCCGTATTCGTCGCTGTTCATGCCGCTGTTCAGACCATGATAGGTGACGATGGCTGGATCCTGATTATGCGAGGTCACCTGGAAACCCGGCACTAGGCGGAGCAGATCCTCGACCGTGCGCATGCCGGAAGCGCGGATCATTTCCTGGTCGATGATCGTCACCGCTGCCGGCGTTTCCGACAGACGCTGCGGCAAACGGCTGACCGACGCGACCATCGGCAGATCCTCGTCAAAAAACAGATCGCCCTTGGCATCCGCGCACGGCTGCCAAAAAACCACCGGTAGCGCCAGCAACAATCGCCGGCAGGCCCGAGCCCCCTCAAGCTTCTTTTTCGCCACAGCACCCCCCCTTAGTCTGGCTGTTCAGCACCCTAACTTCCCTTTGCGGGAAGGGAATAATCACCCCATTATCCTTGAAGCTTTTCCAGATGGCGAGATTGACATCAGAAAGGATATTACCCTTGCCGGCATCCGGATCAGCAATCCAGAAGCCCAGTTCGAGGCTGATGCAACTGTCGGCGAACTGCGTCAGGAAGACCTTCGGCGGCGGCTCGGCCAAGACCCGATCCTGGGCCGTGGCGGCGGCAACCAGCAGGCGCATGGCCAACTCAAGGTCACCGTCATAGGACACGCCGACCGTCGTCGTCAGGCGCAGGCGGCTGTCGGAATAGGTCTGGTTCTGTACCGTCGAACTGATCAGGGTTTCGTTCGGCACGATGTACTCGGTGCCGCCTGCATGTTTGAGCACGGTATAACGGGTGGTGATCTGCGTAACCTCACCAGCATCAGCGCCGATCTGGACGATGTTGCCGATACGGATCGAGCGATCCAGCAGGATGATGAAGCCCGACACGTAATTGCTGGCGATTTTCTGCAAGCCGAAGCCCAGACCAACGCCCAGGGCCCCGGTAAATACCGACAACGCAGTCATGTCGATGCCGACCAGCGAGAGACTGAGCAGAATGGCGAAGACCGTCAGCACAGCCTTGGAAATCCGCACCCCGACAATGCGCAGATTGCCATCAAGCGTATCGAGCCGCATCAGGCGCGCCTCGATGATCCCGGCCACCCATAGCGCCAACACCACGGTCAGGAAGACGGTCACGATGGCGCGCAGGACTATCCACAAGTCGACATGCTGGATGCCGACCTTGAACTCGACCTGCTCCAGCGCATCGATGACATAGGGCGCGAGATCAGTGATGTAGAGCGCCAGCCAGCCCCAGACCAGCGCTGCGATGATGCGCTCCCAGGCAGTCAGCCAGGCAGCTCTCGGGAAAGCCTGACGGAATACGAAAACCACGCCGCGTACCAGGGCCATCGAGCCGAGCAGCGGCAGGGCAATTTTCAGCAGATTGACGTGAAAGAAGGGTTTGAGCGCCAGGCGCATGGCAGCAACCAGAATCATGCCGGCCAGCGGAAAAATCAGCCGGCCACCGGCATCGCCAAAGCGCCCGGCACCTTCTTCGTGGCGGCTACGCCACCAACGCGCCAGCACGGCCGCCAGCCCCAGGCAGCCCAGCAGGGCCAAGACCTGCCAGATGAAATTCGGGTCGCTAACATCAGCCCACAGATCGAGGATCAGGCGTAGCGCCGGATCCTTGCTGGCCGTGCTCATGCGCGTTTTTCCAGCACCGCCGCAAAGAAACCGTCGGTGTTGTGGCGCTGTGGCAGCAATTGCAGCATGTCACCTTCAATCGCGATGCCCTGCCGGGCCAGAATCGCCGCCGCCGGCTGCAGCACGAAATCCGGATGCGCCGCCAGGAAAGCCTCGACCACGGCGCGGTTTTCTGCGGTCAACAGGCTGCAGGTGGCATAAACCAGACGGCCGCCCGGGCGCACCAAGGTTGCGGCGCTGGCCAGAATATTCGCCTGCAGCGTCATCAGTTCCGCCACTGAAGCTTCGCTCTGTCGCCATTTCAGGTCGGGATTGCGGCGCAGCGTTCCCAGCCCGGAACACGGCGCGTCGACCAGCACGCGGTCGGCCTTGCCGGCCAGGCGCTTGATCTTCAGGTCGCGTTCGTGTTCGATGCGGCCCGGATGAACATTCGACAAGCCCGAACGCGCCAGGCGCGGTTTGAGATTGGCCAGGCGCTTGTCGGAGACATCGAAGGCATAGAGCCGGCCGGTATTTTTCATCAAGGCACCGAGCAGCAGCGTCTTGCCGCCAGCGCCGGCACAGAAATCGACGACCATCTCGCCACGCTTGGGTTCAAGCAACACGCCAAGCAACTGGCTGCCTTCATCCTGAACTTCGAAAGCGCCTTCGATAAACAACGGATGCTTGCTCAGCGCCGGCTTGTCGCGCAGGCGGATACCCAGTGGCGACCACGGCGTAGGCTCGGCGGCCAGACCTTCGCCGCGCAATTTCTCCAGAACGGCCTCACGATTGCCCTTCAGGGTATTGACCCGCAAATCAAGCGGCGCCGGCTGGTTCAGCGCGCGTGCCAGACCGACAATGTCTTCGGCGGCAAACTGCTCCGCCAGACGTTCATACAGCCAGTCCGGCAAATCGCAGGCCACCGCCGGCGGCATGTCGGCCTCGCTTTTACCCCGGACGCCGCCCAGCCACTCTTCCTCGCTGGCCTTCAGCACCGGCGTCAGTTCGCGCTGGTTCCAGCCGCGCAGCAGCACCAATGCCGCCAACAGCAACTGGCGCACCGTCGCCCGGCCGCCACAACGGGCTTCGAGGCTACGCTTGCGGCGCAATACGGCAAATACCGTTTCGGCGACAAAACCCCGGTCGGCGTGACCCAGCTGGCGGTGCTCGCGGAAATAATGCGACACCACCGCATCGGCCGGATGGGCAAAATTCAGCACCTGGGCAAGAACGGCTTCGGCGTGGGCAAACAGGGCGGGCGTAAAACGGGCTTTCATGGCATTCCTGAAAAGAAGAGAGCGGCAGATCGCGAGCGGGCTTAGGGGGCCTGATCCTCGGCGCTGCCAATGGCGGTCACCAGCTGTTCAAAGCTGTCGCCTTTTTTATCGGTAAAGCGAATTTTAACCGGCAAGCGGTAACGATCGAGCGCAATCCAGATTTCCGTGACGTTCTCGGTCATCGCCCGCAAATGCAGGGTGCGGAAATGGCCGGCCGGCGTCTCCAGTTCTTCCTCGCCCAGCGAGTCCAGCGCATAACGTTCATACTTCTTGCCGGTCATGACGCCGATCACCGCGCCCTGCTCCGGCGCGGCCAGATAGGCCAGCTGGTAATTCAGCGACAGGATGTCCTGACTGCCCGGCGAAATTTCGCGAACGCTGCCGTCACGCGCCAGACGGACGACGCCAGCGGGCCAGTCGAAATCGGCGTTTTCATTGCCATCTCGACCGTTTTTCAGCGTCCGATAGCTGTCCGGTTCAAGACCACGCGCCGTCAGCCGCCCCCGGCTTTCGTTCTCGAAACGCAGCGACTTGAACAAGGACACCAGGCCGGTGGTTTCCATCATTCCCTGCAGGCGATAGTGGCCGTCGGCGGTAAATTCCCAGCGATGTTCGGCTCGCCCGACATAAAAACCCTGGCTGCCCATAGACACTACATAACGAATCACGCCCTGCGCCGGAAAACGGGGTTTGGCCGGTGCAGGCGGCGCCGGCAGCACCACTTCTGCGGTCGACGGCTCTGGCGAGGCATTTTCCACAGATGCTGCTGGCACGCCGGGCGATGCAGCTGGCGCCAATGCCTGCGGGGAAACGCCAGGCACAGCGCTGCTGGCTGGCAACGGGCGTTTCGTCGTAGCCGCTTTTGTTTTGGGCAAAGCGGCTGCAGCCGGTGGTGGCGGCGGCAAGGGGCGCAGTTCGATGTTCAAGGCCTGCGGCTCGGGATCATTTCCCGGCAATTCAAAGTCAGCGCCGAACAGCGCCGCCGCATGCAGCGCCAGAGAGCCGATCAGCGCCGCCAGCAGGCCTATCGGCATCGCGCCTCAGCGCAACTCGGGCGAGCGCAGCAGGCTGTCGTCACGCAATTCGGCCGCCAGGCGCACCTTGCCATCGACCAGCGTCAGCTTGTCTTCGGCAAACCAGCGCACGGCCTGCGGATAAATCTGGTGTTCCTGACGCAGCACGCGCGCCGACAAACTACTTTCGTCATCACCATCGAGCACCGGCACGGCGGCCTGGATGACCACCGGCCCGTGATCGAGTTCGGCGGTCACGAAATGCACCGTACAGCCGTGGATGCGTACGCCCTCGTCGAGCGCCCGCTGGTGCGTATGCAGGCCGGGGAAGGACGGCAACAACGAGGGATGGATGTTGAGCAGCCGGCCCTCGTAATGGCGCACGAAATCCGGCGTCAGGATGCGCATGAAACCGGCCAGGATCAGCAGGTCCGGGGCAAAAGTGTCGATGCATTCAGCCAGCGCGGCATCGAAAGCCTCGCGCCCGGCAAAGGCCTTGTGGTCGATGTAATGCGTCGCGATGCCGGCGCGGGCAGCCGTTTCCAGCCCCTGAGCGGCGGGCCGGTTGCTGATCACGGCAGCGATATTGACCGGCAGCGTGCCGGCATCGCGGGCGGCAATCAGGGCTTCCATATTGCTGCCGCGACCGGAAATGAGGATGACGATATTTTTCATGGCAAAAGCTTTACCGGTAATGAATCAGGGCCGGATGGCCCTTCAGGCGGAAGCCCGGTGTTTGATATAGCCGATGGCCACCGGCAGGAAGGACAGGGCGACGATGCCGACGATCAGCAGCGACAGGTTCTGCTTGACCCAGGCGGTGTTGCCCAGCCAGTAACCGGCCAGACACAGGGAAACCACCCAGGCCAGCGCGCCGATCACATTGAACAGCGTGAAGCGCGCCCAGGACATTGCGCCGATGCCGGCAACGAAGGGGGCAAAGGTCCGGAACAGCGGCAGGAAACGCGACACCACCAAGGTTTTGCCGCCATGCAATTCATAAAAGGCATGGGTTTTCTGCAAGGCGGCCTTGTTGAACAGGCGCGAATTTTCCCAATGGAAAACCTTGGGGCCGAGCATGCGCCCGATCTGGTAATTGACGCTATTGCCGATTACCGCGGCCGCTGTCAGCACGCCAATCAAGATGCCGATATCCATGCCCCCCTCACCCAGCGCCGCCAGCGCGCCAGCGACAAACAGCAGCGAATCGCCAGGCAGGAAGGGAAAGACAACAAAACCGGTTTCGGCAAAAACGATGAAAAACAGGATGCCGTAAATCCATATTCCGTACTGCTGGACCAGCACCGCCAGGTGCTTGTCGAGGTGCATCAGGAGGTCAGCAAATTGAGTAAGGAGTTCCATGCAGGGCGCCGGGCTTTGATCGAGGGCGCATTATAATCTGCCCATGCCGACCATCGCCCGCCTCCCCGACCTCCTGATCAGCCAGATTGCCGCTGGCGAAGTCGTTGAAAGACCCGCTTCCGTCCTCAAGGAACTGCTCGAAAACTGCCTCGATGCCGGCAGCAGCGCCATCCAGGTGCATCTTGAAGAAGGCGGCATCAAGCTCATCCGCATCACCGACGACGGCTGCGGCATTGCCAAAGATGAACTGGCACTGGCGCTGACCCGCCATGCGACCTCGAAAATCACCAGCCTCGACGACCTCGAACAGGTCAGCACCCTCGGTTTTCGCGGGGAAGCGCTGGCCTCGGTCGCCTCGGTCGCCCGCCTGACGCTGACCAGCCGCGAACGTGGCGCGGCCCATGCCTGGAAACTGCGCGCAGAAGTTGAAGCCGAACCTGAGCCGGCAGCACTGATGGCCGGCACCGTCGTTGAAATGCGCGACCTGTATTACAACACCCCGGCCCGGCGCAAATTCCTCAAGTCCGACAGCACCGAGTTCGCCCACTGCGCCGATGCCGTCAAACGCCTGGCGCTGACCCGCCCGGATGTCGCGATCAGCCTGACGCACAATGGCCGCAACCTCTTCCAGCTGGCGCCAGCCGACAGCACCCGGCGCATCGCCGACATTCTCGGCGACGACTTCATCGGCGCCGCGCGCGCCATCGACGCCGTCGGCGGACCGCTGACCCTGGCTGGCTTTGCCATCGACCCGACCCGCGCCACCGACACCAAGGACGGCCAGTACGTTTTCGTCAATGGCCGCTTCGTGCGCGACAAGGTCATCAGCCACGCGCTGCGCGAAGCCTATCGCGACGTGCTGCACGGCAGCCGCCAACCGGCCGTCTGCCTGTTCCTGAACCTTGACCCGGCCCTGCTCGACGTCAATGTGCACCCGGCCAAAACCGAAGTCCGCTTCCGCGATTCGCGGGCGGTGCATCAATTCGTCTTCCATGCCATCCAGCGCAGCCTCGCCGCACCGGTGCAGGCCGACGCCACGGTGTCGCTGATCGAACGCCCGACTTTTGCGGTCGACACCTCAAAACCGGCCATTTCCAGCCCGGCCGTCAGCCATTATTCGGTGCCGACGCCGCAGTTTCAGAGCACACTGGGCATCGCCGAACCGGCCAGCGCCAGCTACCTGGCCTTCGCTCGCGCCGCCCAGGGCATTCCGCAAGCCGCCGCCCCGCGCGCCGAAATCGCACCGCAATTTCAGCCCGCTGGCAGCGTCGACCGCGCCAGCCCGCCGCTCGGCTATGCGCTGGCACAACTGCACGGCATCTACATCCTTGCCCAGAACGCCCGTGGCCTGATCCTCGTCGACATGCACGCAGCGCACGAACGCATCCTTTACGAAAAACTGAAAACAGCCTTCGACAATCAGCAGATCGCTACCCAGGCGCTGTTGATTCCCGCCGTCTTCTCGGCCGACCCGCTCGATGTCGCCGCCGTCGAAGAACACAGCGAAGCGCTCGCCGACCTCGGTTTCCAGATCGCCCCGCTCGGCCCCAATCAACTCGGCGTGCGCGCACTGCCGGCCCTGCTGCAATCGGGCGACCCGGTGGCGCTGGCGCGCTCGCTGATCGCCGACCTGCGCGAACACGGCGTCACCGAACTGGCCACCGCCCGGCGCAATGAATTGCTGGCAACCATGGCCTGCCACGGCGCAGTGCGCGCCCGCCGCCAGTTGAGCCTGCCGGAAATGAATGCCCTGCTGCGGCAAATGGAAGACACCGAACGCGCCGGCCAGTGCAATCATGGACGCCCGACCTGGAGTGAACTGAGCCTGGCGCAGCTCGACAAACTCTTCCTGCGCGGCCAGTAAGCCCCCTTCAACCAGGACCACACGAGCTTTTCCCAATGCCCGACCTGAAAATCCTTGGCCTTCCCTGGTGGAGCCTGCTCCTGCCCCCCACCGCCTGCCTGCCGCTGCTGGCCGGCGGTGCCGGCGGCAGCTGGCCGCTCCTGCTGCTGATTGCCACCTGCCTGATCGCTGCCGTGCTGGTCGCGGTCTTTCATGCCGAAGTGGTTGCCCACCGTATCGGCGAGCCGCTGGGCACGCTGGTGCTGGCCCTGGCCGTGACCATCATCGAAGTCTCGCTGATCGTTTCGATCATGGCTTCCGGCAGCGAACAAGCCGGCACCCTGGCCCGCGATACGGTGTTCGCCACGGTCATGATCATCTGCAATGGGGTCGTCGGCCTGTGCCTGCTCGCCGGTGCCATCCGCCACCGCATCATCGCCTTCAATGTTGAAGGCACCGGCTCGGCGCTTTCCGTGCTTACCGCACTGACGACGCTGACCCTGGTCCTGCCCGAGTTCACCACCACCAGCCCCGGCCCGACCTACAGTCCAGCGCAAATGCTTTTTGCCGGCCTGATGTCGCTATTGCTTTACGCCGTCTTTGTCTTCGTTCAGACCATTCGCCATCGCGACTTTTTCCTGCCGGCAGGGGATGCCGACGAAGCGCATGAAACGCCACCGACGCTGACGACCAGCCTCAGCAGTTTTACGCTGCTGATCATCGCCCTGATTGCCGTCGTCGGCCTCGCCAAACAACTGGCGCCAGCCATCCAGCACGCCGTCAGCGCCGCCTCGGCGCCACCCTCGGTGGTCGGCATTGCCATCGCCCTGCTCGTCCTGCTGCCGGAAACCTGGGCCGCCCTGCGCGCCGCGCTGCGCAACCGCATGCAGATCAGCCTCAATCTGGCGCTCGGCTCGGCGCTGGCCACCATCGGCCTGAGCATCCCCTGCGTCGTGGTGGTTGCCCTCTGGCTCGACCAGCCGCTGGTTCTTGGTCTGCCGGCCAAGGAGCTGGTGCTGCTCGCACTGACGCTGGTGATCAGCACCATGACCCTGGCCAGTGGCCGGGCGACGGTCTTGCAAGGCGCAGTGCATCTGGTGCTTTTCGCCGCTTTCCTCTTTCTTGCCATCGTTCCCTGAAGGGCGTTTTTCCGGACAACCGGCAAGGCGCCGCCCGCCACGTGTTAGCATTCGCCGCCATGAAAACCCTACCGCCCGCCATTCTGGTCATGGGCCCGACCGCTTCGGGCAAGACCGCCGTCGCGATGAAACTGGCCGAACGCTTTCCGGTTGAACTGATCAGCGTCGATTCAGCGCAGGTCTTTGTCGATATGAATATCGGCACCGCCAAGCCCAATGCCGAGACGCTGGCCGCTTACCCGCACCGCCTGATTGACCTGATCAGCCCCGAGGAAAACTACTCGGCCGCCCGTTTCCGCAGCGACGCACTGGCAGCGATGGCCGAGATCACTGCCGCCGGCAAGGTGCCGCTGCTGGTTGGCGGCACGATGCTGTATTTCCGTTCCCTGCTCAATGGCCTGGCCGATCTGCCGCAGGCCGACGCCGACTTGCGCGCCGCCATTGACGCCGAAGCCGCCA
>JAVBXO010000240.1 GCA_030824535.1 Azonexus sp.
GCAACACGTCGTGGTCGGCAGCCAGTTGATCGGCAATCCACTTCTTCGAGGTGCCGTAATAGTTGCCATGTACCTCGGCCCATTCCAGGAACTCGTCGGCGGAAATCATGCTTTTGAAGCGGTCGACCGCAACAAAGTGATATTCGCGCCCATCCTGCTCACCGGGACGCGGCGCCCGCGTGGTGTAGGAAATCGACAGATGCACGCCGGCTTCCTGCTCAAGCAGCAGGCGGACCAGCGTGGTTTTACCAGCGCCCGAAGGCGCCGCAACAACGTAAAGATTGCCGGCCATCGCTTACTCCAGGTTCTGAATCTGCTCGCGCATTTGCTCGATCAGCAATTTGAGGTCCATCGCCGCCTGCGATACCTCGGTCACTGCCGATTTTGAACCCAGCGTGTTGGCTTCGCGATTGAGTTCCTGCATCAGGAAATCGAGGCGCTTGCCACAGGCGCCGCCCTGTTTCAGGATGCGTTCGACCTCGTCGAGGTGCGTTGTCAGGCGCGACAGCTCTTCGGCAACATCGATGCGCGTGGCGAAGACGGCGACTTCCTGGAGGATGCGCTCATCGCTGGCGTTCCCCAGGGCATCGATCAGGCGTTGGCGAAGCTTGTCGGTAAACAAGGCCTGGGCTTCGGGGATGCGCGGCGCAACCCGGGCGACGATGTCGCGCATGGCGCTGACGCGGTCGACGATCATGGCCGCCAATTTTTCACCTTCGCGACCACGGGTGGCGATGAAATCGGCCAGCGCCTCGCGGGCCAGGGCCATGACTTCCGGCGTCAGGGCCGCGAAATCGACGCCCTGCTCGCCAAACATGCCCGGCCAGCGCAGCACTTCGTTGACCGACAGCGGCGCCGCTTCCGGCATTTCGCTGCGAATCCGGGCATTCAGCCCCTGCAGCACCGTCAGCAGATCGCCATTGGGTTGCAGTTGCTCAGCCCGCGCTGCCGAGACATTGAAGGACAGCCGGCACTCAACCTTGCCGCGCGACAGTTTGGCCGCGAGCAATTCGCGCAAGGGCATTTCGAGCGCGCGCAATTCGTCGGCGACCCGAAAATGAAAATCGAGATAGCGCGAATTGACACTTTTCAGTTCCAGCTGCAGCATTCCACGCTCAATATCCCGCGTTTTAACTGCGTAACCCGTCATACTACTAATCATTATTGGTGCTCTCCAGCTTTACAGGCCGGACAACACGCCCGAAAATGCCTGACATTAGATAATAACCGTGACATCGATGGCGCAACAAGCCAACCACGCTTTACCCAGCGGACACCGATTGGAAGAGTACACGATAGACCGCCAGCTTTCGCTAGGCGGTTTTTCTATCGTCTACCTCGCCAACGATCCAGCCGGCACGCTGGTGGCCATCAAGGAATACCTGCCCAATAGCCTGGCCTTGCGCGGCGAAGGTGAAATCAAGCCGGTCATTACCGCCGAACATCTCGCCGCCTTTCGCTACGGGATGAAATGCTTTTTCGAGGAAGGCCGTTCGCTGGCCCGGATGTCCCACCCCAACGTGATCCGCGTGCTGAATTTTTTCCGCGCCAATGACACGGTGTACATGGTCATGGAGTACGAACGCGGCCGGACCTTGCAGGAATTCATCCAGAAACATCAGGGCGAAGTTTCCGAACGCTTCATTCGCAGCGTCTTTACCCGCCTGCTGAATGGCTTGCGCGAAGTGCACACCAACAAGCTGCTGCACCTCGACCTGAAGCCGTCGAATATTTATTTGCGTAGCAACAACATCCCGGTGCTCATCGATTTCGGCGCCGCGCGCCAGACGCTGGCCAGCGACCAGCCGATGCTCAAGCCGATGTATACGCCGGGCTTTGCCTCGCCCGAACATTACGGCGTGCGCGAGAACCTTGGCCCCTGGAGCGACATCTACAGTGTCGGCGCCTCGATGTACGCCTGCCTGTCCGGCTCGGCGCCGCAACCGGCCGACGAACGCATGAAAAAAGACACCCTGATGCCGGCCATGCTGCGCTGGGATGGCCAATACTCCGACCGCCTGCTCGAAATCATCGACTGGTGCCTCAATCTCAATCACCTCTATCGGCCACAAAGCGTTTTCACGCTGCAGAAAGCACTGGTCGAGACGATGCACCTGCCCCCCCATACGGCGACCAAGAAGCATCCGCCGAACCTCTGGGGGCGTATCGTCAAAAAACTCACGGAGCCCTTATGAGATTCACCATCTACCAGGAAAGCCGTCAGGGCGGCCGACAGAACAACGAAGACCGAATCAGCTACTGTTACTCCCGCGATGCCTTGTTGATGGTCGTTGCCGACGGCATGGGTGGCCATCACTATGGCGAGATCGCGGCACAAATCGCCGTGCAGTCGATCACCGACAGTTTTCAGCGCGAAGCCCGGACGCAGCTGGCTGACCCCTTCCTGTTCCTGCGCCGCAGCATGTTGAGCGCGCACAATTCGATTCTCGACTACACCGTCCGCAACAGCCTGATCGAATCCCCCCGCACCACCTGTGTCGTCTGCGTAGTTCAGGACAATATCGCCTACTGGGCGCATGCCGGCGATTCGCGCCTGTTCCTGATGCGGGATGGCAAGATCATCGCCCAGACCCAGGATCACTCCCGTGTTCGCCTGCTGGTGGCCGACGGCATCATTACCGAAGCCGCTGCCGCGCACCACCCGGATCGCAACAAGATCTACAGTTGCCTGGGCAGCCCGAGCGCGCCGGATATCGACCTGTCACGCAAGACGCCGCTGGAGCAGGGCGACATCCTGCTGCTGTGTTCCGATGGTCTATGGGGAGTCACGTCCGGGGAGCGCATGGCCATCGCCCTGAAAGACGCCGACTTGCTCAAGACACTACCCATGATGATGCTGCAAGCCGAAGTCCGGGCCGGCACCTATGGCGATAACATCTCGGTGGTAGCCGCACGCTGGGAAGACAGCTATGTCGAACCCGACAGCAGCGCCATTTCCACGCAAACCATGACTTTGGGCGAATTCACCACCAAGCTCGAAGACTTCGGGCGCACCCCTGGCCAGAAGACCGAACTTTCCGATGAGGAAATCGAGAAAGCCATCGAGGAAATTCGCTCGACCATCGACAAATACACCCCGAAAAAATAAGGATTTACATGCGCCCCAGCCAACGCCAGCCGGATCAGCTCCGCACCGTCCGCATCACCCGCAATTTCACCCGCCATGCCGAAGGCTCGGTGCTGATCGAAATGGGCGATACCCGCGTGCTGTGCACCGCCTCCGTTGAAGAAAGCCTGCCGCCCTTCCTGCGCGGCAAGGGCCAGGGCTGGGTGACTGCCGAATACGGCATGCTGCCACGTGCCACGCACACCCGCAGCGCGCGTGAAGCCGCCAAGGGCAAGCAGACCGGCCGCACCCAGGAAATCCAGCGCCTGATCGGCCGCAGCCTGCGCGCCGTAACCGACCTCAAGGCCCTGGGCGAGCGCCAGATCACCCTCGACTGCGACGTGCTGCAAGCCGACGGCGGCACCCGCTGCGCTTCGATCACCGGCGCGTGGATCGCTCTCTACGAAGCCTGCGAGAAATTGGTGCAAGCCGGCAAGTTGAGCGCCAATCCGGTACGCGACCACGTCGCCGCCATCTCGGTCGGCATTTTTGACGGCAGCCCGGTGCTTGACCTCGACTACCCGGAAGACTCCAACTGCGATACCGACATGAACGTCGTCATGACCGGCAAGGGCGGCATCGTCGAAGTCCAGGGCACCGCCGAAGGCGAACCCTTTACCCGCGAACAGATGAATGTGCTGATGGATCTCGCCAACCTAGGCATCGGCCAGCTCGTCGCCGCCCAGGAAAGCGCCCTCGCCTCATGAAAAAACTCGTCCTCGCCTCGAATAATGCCAAAAAGATCAAGGAGCTGAACGCGCTGCTGGCGCCGCTCGGCTTTGAAGTCATCGCGCAAGGCCAGCTCGGCATTCCGGAAGCCGAGGAACCCTACGGCACCTTCATCGAAAACGCCCTGACCAAAGCCCGCCATGCCGCCCGGCACAGCGGCCTGCCGGCGCTGGCTGATGACTCCGGTCTGTGCGTGCGCGCCCTCGGTGGCGCACCCGGCGTGATTTCTGCCCGCTACGCTGGCGAACCGAAATCGGATGCCCGCAACAACGACAAGCTGCTCGCCGACCTCGCCGGCCAGAGTGACCGCCGCGCCCACTTCGTCAGCCTGATCGTGCTCTGCCGCACGGCTGACGATCCGCAACCGATCATCAGCGAAGGCGAATGGCACGGCGAAATCCTCGCCGCCCCGCGTGGTGCCGAAGGCTTCGGCTACGACCCGCTGTTCTACGTGCCGACCGAATGCAAAACCGCCGCCGAACTCGATGCTGCGACCAAGAACCGCCTGTCGCATCGCGGCCAGGCCATGCAGAAGCTGATCGAACGTCTGCCGACGCTGTAAACCCGGCCAGCCCATTTT
>JAVBXO010000210.1 GCA_030824535.1 Azonexus sp.
GGCCGCCTGCTCGACCTGTTTGGCAAGAACGCCATCAAATTGCGTGACGTGCAGACCTTGGTGCTCGACGAGGCCGACCGCATGCTCGATCTCGGTTTTTCCGACGATCTCGACGTGCTGTTCCAGGCGATGCCGAAAAAGCGCCAGACCTTGCTGTTCTCGGCGACTTTTTCCGACGAGATTCGCAGCCTGGCCAAGGCCCGCCTGCGCGACCCACTGGCCATCGAAGTCAGCCCGCGCGATGTCACCGCCAAGACCGTCAAGCAGTGGGTCGTGCCGGTGGACAAGAAGCGCAAGATGGACCTTTTCCTGTTCATGCGTCAGGACCGCCGCTGGGGCCAGGTGCTGGTTTTTGTCAAAACCAAGAAGAATTGCGAAGAGCTGGCGACCCGTCTGAAGGCGAAAAACATCGTTGCCGACACCATACACGGCGACCGCCCGCAGGCTTCGCGCCAGCGCGCGCTGGAAGCCTTCAAGGCGGGCGAGGTGCAGATCCTGGTGGCGACCGATGTCGCGGCGCGCGGTCTGGACATCGACGATTTGCCGCAGGTGGTCAATTTCGATTTGCCGATTGTTGCCGAAGACTACGTGCACCGTATTGGTCGTACCGGTCGTGCCGGCGCGACTGGCGAGGCCATTTCCTTGGTCTGCGCCGATGAAGCGCCCTTGCTGGTCGCCATCGAAACGCTGGTCAAGCAGACGCTGCCGCGTGAAGAAGAGCCGGGTTTCGAGCCCGAGCACCGCGTGCCGCTGACTGGCGCCGCCGCCGCCAGCGCTGCCAAGAAACCGAAAAAGAAATCGACCTTTGGCGCCAAGGCCGCGCCGCCGAGCAACTGGATCGGCTACGACGATTTCACCATTGAAGCCCCGCCACGTCGCGCCGGCCCGAATACCCGTCGGCCAAAAGCCGGGCCGGTCGGCAGCAGGCCCACCTCGGGCAAGCCGCGCGGTCGCTGAGCTCACGGGTTCATTCAGGAAATGTCATTCCCGCGCCGGCGGGAGTCCAGCGTAATCAAGCTGCTGGATTCCCGCTTTCGCGGGAATGACGCTTGTTTTGTGACTGGCCTTCTGCTGCTTAAGCCATGCTGCCGTAGCGGCTGATTTTCCCCCTTTTTAGGTGGTCGACCGCAGCAGCGCCCGTAACTGCGACATTTTGTCCAGCCCTTGGCCGTGCCGGACAAAATGTCCCGCCGCGTGGGGCTGGCTAAAATCCGGATTGCCCATGCTTCAATGACTTGGCCCAAGTGGCATGTTCATTGCCCTGTTCCCTCGTTGCGACAAGGAGTCGCATCCAGAGGAGGAATTTCAATGAACATGAACAGGCGGCAGTTCTTCAAGGTCTGCTCCGCCGGGCTCACGGGATCGTCCATCGTTGCGATGGGCTTTTCGCCGAATGAGGCTCTGGCGGAAGTACGCACCTTCAAGCTCGCCCGCGCGACCGAGACCCGGAACATTTGTCCGTACTGCTCGGTTTCCTGCGGGGTGCTTATTTATTCGACGGGGGACAAGTCCAAGAACACCCCGGCCGAGATCATTCATATCGAAGGCGACCCGGATAATCCGGTCAACCGTGGCACCTTGTGCCCGAAGGGCGCCGGCCTGCGCGACATGGTGCAGAGCGCCAATCGCCTGAAGTGGCCGGAAGTGCGCGAAGCCGGGACGAACGAGTGGAAGAAGATTTCCTGGATGGAAGCTTTCGACCGCATCGCCAAGCACATGAAGGCCGACCGCGACGCCAATTTCATGGCGCAGAACAAGGACGGCGTGACCGTCAATCGCTGGACCACCACCGGATTCCTTGCATCATCAGCAGCACCGAATGAGGCTGGCTACCTGACCGTGAAGACGATTCGCGCGATGGGCATGACCTCGATCGACACCCAGGCACGCATTTGACACGCTCCCACGGTGGCCAGTCTGGCTCCGAGTTTTGGGCGTGGTGCGATGACCAACCATTGGGTGGACATCAAGAACGCTGATCTGATTCTGGTCATGGGCGGCAATCCCGCCGAAGCGCACCCCTGCGGCTTCAAGTGGGTGATCGAAGCCAAGAAGACGCGCAAGGCCAAGCTCGTGGTCGTCGACCCGCGCTTCAACCGCACCGCTTCCGTCGCTGATTTCTATGCGCCCTTGCGTTCGGGGACTGACATCGCCTTCCTCGGCGGCGTCATCAATTACCTGATCAGCAACGACAAGATTCATCAGGACTACGTCAAGCATTACACCAATGCGGCTTTCCTGATCGACCCGAACTTCAAGTTCGATGACGGCATTTTCTCGGGCTACAACGACGAGAAGCGCAGCTACGACAAGACAACCTGGAAATACCAGCTCGACAAGGACGGCTACGCCATGGTCGACGAGACCTGGCAGGACCCGAACTGCGTCTGGCAATTGCTCAAGCAGCACTATTCACGCTATACGCCGGAAGTCGTCGAAAAGGTCTGCGGCACGAAGAAGGAAGCCTTCCTCAAAGTCTGCGAGTACATCGCCGAAACGGCCGCGCCGAACAAGACGATGACCAACCTGTACGCGCTGGGCTGGACCGAGCACTCGGTCGGTTCGCAGAACATCCGCTGCATGGCGATCATCCAGCAGTTGCTCGGCAACATGGGCATGGCCGGCGGCGGCATCAATGCGCTGCGTGGTCACGCCAACGTTCAGGGCATTACCGACTTCGCCCTCTACGCGCAGAACCTGCCGGGCTACGTCGGTGCGCCGATGGATGCCGATGTGGACCGGATGACTTATCTGAGCAAGCGCACGCCCAAGGCCTTGCGTCCAGGGCAGATGAACTTCGCGCAGAACTTCCCGAAGTGGCATACCAGTTTGGCCAAGGCCTGGTGGGGCGATGCGGCGACCAAGGACAACGACTTCGCCTACGACTACTTCCCGAAACTGGGTGGGGCGTCCGATGTGCTGCAGATGTTCGACCAGATGTACCAGGGCAAGATGACCGGCTTCTTCTGCCAGGGCTTCAACCCGCTGGCTTCGGTGGCGAACAAGAAGAAGGTCAGCGATGGCCTGTCCAAGCTGAAGTGGATGGTCGTCATGGATCCGCTGGCGACCGACACTTCCGAGTTCTGGAAGCCGCATGGCGAGTTCAACGAGGTTGATCCGGCCAAGATCCCGACCGAGGTCTTCCGTCTGCCGACCACGTTGTTTGCCGAAACTGCCGGTACTTTCACCAATTCCGGCCGCGTCATTCAATGGCGCTGGAAGGCGGCGGATGGTCCGGGCGATGCCAAGGACGACACCGAAATCATGGCGGCGCTTTTCCTGAAGTTGAAGGAAATGTACGCCAAGGATGGCGGCGCTTTCCCCGATCCCATCCTCAAGTTGACCTGGGCTTATGCTCAGCCGCTCAAGCCGTCGCCGGAAGAGCTGCTGCGCGAAATCAACGGCAAGGCGCTGGCCGACGTGCTTGATCCGAAAGATCCGACCAAGGTACTGGTCAAGGCCGGCGAGCAGTTGCCGAGCTTTGCCATGCTGCGCGACGACGGTTCGACGACCTGCGGCAACTGGATCTATTGCGGTGTCTGGTCGCAGGCCGGCAATAACTCGGCGCGGCGCGACAACGCCGATCCGTCAGGCTTGGGTCAAACCCTGAACTGGGGCTTCGCCTGGCCGGTCAATCGCCGCATCATCTACAACCGTGCCTCGGCTGACCTTGCGGGCAAACCGTGGGATCCGAAGCGGACGGTGTTGAAGTGGACCGGTACGGCCTGGGGCGGCAACGATGTGCCCGACATGCGCCCGAATGCCGCACCCGAGGAAATGGTGATGCCTTTCATCATGAATCCGGAAGGCGTTTCACGGCTGTTCAGCCGCGAGCTGATGGCCGAAGGGCCGTTCCCCGAGCATTACGAGCCTTTCGAGTCGCCGCTTGCGGTCAACCCCATGCACCCGAACAATCCCAAGGCCAAGTCGAATCCGGCCGCCCGGGTCTACAAGGGCGACATGGAGGCGTTCGGCACGGCCAAGGACTTTCCGTACGTAGCGACGACCTACCGCCTGACCGAGCATTTCCACTACTGGACCAAGAACTCCAGGATCAACGCGATCATGCAGCCGGAACAGTTTGTCGAAATCGGCGAGGAACTGGCGAAGGAGAAGGGCATTGCCATTGGCGACCGGGTCAAGGTGCGCTCCAACCGGGGCTTCATCAAGGCCGTGGCGGTGGTGACCAAGCGCATCAAGGCCTTCGACATCGATGGCAAGAAAGTGCACACCATCGGCATTCCGATCCACTACGGATTCAAGGGGGCGACGAAGCCGGGCTACATCACCAATACCCTGACCCCGTTCGTCGGTGACGCCAATACGCAGACGCCGGAGTACAAGGCG
>JAVBXO010000195.1 GCA_030824535.1 Azonexus sp.
TGAAGGGGGAGGAGGAGACAGGCAACGGCCTTGCAAAATGTCCTCCAACCACCGTCTATGGGCATGCGAAAATGCTTTCAACCCCAATCCCCCCCATAGAAGAATGGAAGAGACAAAAATCCCCGAGCGCGACGCGCCCTGGCTGGAGTATTCGGTGCTGATCGTCGATGACGAACCGGGCATGCTGAGTTTTCTCCAGCGCGCTCTCGGCCCGCGCTGTGCGGCGGTCGACACCGCCGGGAGCGTCGAAATCGCCCGGCCGCTACTGCAGCGCAAGCGTTACGACCTGATCGTGCTGGACATCGCGCTGCCCGGCGTTTCCGGCATCGACTGGCTGCACGAGCTGCGCCACGACGGCTATGCCGGCGACGTCGTTCTGATGACCGCCTACGCCGACCTCGACACCGCCATCGATGCGCTGCGCGCCGGCGCCGCCGATTTCCTGCTGAAGCCCTTCTCGCTGGCCCTGGCGCTGAACGCCATCCAGCGTTGTTTCGAGCGTTCACGGCTGGCGCGGGAAAACTTCGTGCTGCGCCGCGAAATCAGCAGCCACGCCGCCGATATCGACGGCGTTGTCGGCCAGTCCGAGGCCATGCGCAAGGCCTGCGAGCGCCTCAAGCGCATCGCCCCGACGCCGGCGACGGTGCTGCTGAGCGGCGAATCGGGGACCGGCAAGGAAGTCGCCGCGCGCGCCGTGCACCGCATGAGCAGCCGCGCTGCCGGGCCTTTCGTGCCGGTCAATTGCGCGGCCATCGCCGCCGAGCTGATCGAGTCCGAGCTGTTCGGCCACGTCAAGGGCGCCTACACCGGCGCCCAGCAAAGCCGCGAAGGCCTGTTTTACTACGCCCGTGGCGGCACGCTGTTTCTCGACGAAATTTCCGAAATGCCGGCAGCGGCGCAAGCCAAGCTGCTGCGCGCATTGGAGGAAAAACGCATCCGGCCGGTCGGTTCGGAACAGGAAATCGCCGTCGATGTGCGCGTCATCGCCGCCAGCAATCGCGACCTCAAGGCCGAAGTCGCCGCCCAGCGCTTTCGCCAGGATCTCTATTACCGGCTGCAGGTCATGGAAGTCACGCTGCCGCCACTGCGCGAACGCCCGGAAGACATCGCGCCGCTGGTCACGCATTTCATGGCCCTGCTGACACCCGCGCTGGGCGTGCCGCCGCTGCCGCTCGACCCGCGCACCCTGGCGCGCATGAGCGATTACGACTGGCCGGGCAATGTCCGCGAATTGCGCAACCTGATCGAGCGTTCGCTGATCCTCGGCTGGTTCGACATCGGCCCGGAACCGGAGATTGGCATCCACGCCGTTTCGACGAGCGACGAAACGCTGGAAGCCGTCGAGAAACGCCACATCCTCGCCGTGCTTGCCGCCTGCGAGGGCAACAAGTCGGAAGCCAGCCGGCGCCTGGGGATTTCGCGCAAGACCATGGAGCGCAAGTGCCAGGCCTGGGGCGTGTAATTTCGCCCGGCCAGCGCACGATCCGCAGCCGTCTGCTGCTGCTCGCGCTGCTGCCGCTCGGCGTCGTATTGCCCGTGATGCTGGCGGCGCTGGCCTACTGGGGTGGCAACACCGTCGACCGCCTGCTGGTGACCAAGGTGCGCAGCGATCTCGCCGTCGCCCACGGCTATTACGAGCGCGTCAGCGAAGGCGTCGGCCGCTCGGTCACCAGCCTCGCCGATTCCGAACGCCTGGCACGGGCGCTGCAGCAATCCTGGCGGCAACGCGAAACCGCCGTTGCCGATCTGCTGGCCGCAACGCAAGGCGAGCAGAAACTTGATTTTCTGCATTTCAACGAGGTCGACCGCAGTCGTCAGGCCGCCGACGTCTGGCCGGTGGTCGCCGCCGCGCTGGCCGGCACGGCGCGCACCAGCACCGAAGTTTTTACCGCGCCACAGTTGTTCATGATCAGCCCGAAACTTGCCGAGCGCGCCCGCACGCCGCTGATCGCCACGGCCAACGCCCAAGCCGACGCGCGCGACATCGAGATCCGTGGCCTGGTCATCCACGCCGCCGCACCGGTGCGCGACAGCCAGGGCAAGTTGCTCGGCGTGCTCGTAGGCGGCGTGCTGCTGAACAAGAATCTCGACTTCATCGACCGCCTGAACGCCATCGTCTACCCCGACGGCGCCCTGCCCTTTGGCAGTGCCGGCACGGCGACATTGTTTCTCGACGACGTGCGCGTCGCCACCAATGTCCGCCTGTTCGAAGGCGAGCGCGCCATCGGCACCCGCGTCTCGGCGGCAGTGCACAAGACCGTGCTCGGGGATGGCCGCACCTGGCTCGACCGGGCCTTTGTCGTCAGCGACTGGTACGTCTCGGCCTACGAACCGCTGCTCGACAGCCGGGGCCAGCGCATCGGCATGCTCTACGTCGGCTTCCTCGAAGGCCCGTTCACCGGCCTGCAGCACCAGGCTTTCGCCGGCGTCGCCGGGCTCTTCGGGCTGGCCATGCTGGTCGCCGGGGTTTTCGCGATTCTCTGGGCGCGGCGGGTTTTCCGGCCGATCGAAAAAATGCACGCGACGATGAGCGCCATCGAACAGGGCGACGATGCTGCCCGCGTCGGCCAGGTCGAAAGCCAGGACGAACTCGGCATCGTTGCCACCCATTTCGACCGCCTGCTCGACACGCTGCAGGCCCAGGCCAGCTCGCTCAAGCGCTGGGGCGAATCGCTCGACGCCAAGGTCGCCGAGCGCACCGCCGCACTCGAGCAGGCCGTCGCCGACCTCAAGGCGGCGCAGTCGCAGGTGGTGATGAACGAAAAGCTGGCGGCCATCGGCCAGCTCACCGCCGGCGTCGCCCATGAAATCAATAATCCGATTGCCGTGATCCAGGGCAACCTCGACGTGCTGCGCGACCTGCTCGGTCCGCAGGCCGAACCGGTCGCCCCGGAAATCAAGCTGATCCACGAACAGGTCCAGCGCATCCGCCTGATCGTCGCCAAATTGCTGCAATTCGCCCGGCCGCAGGATTACGTCGGCTACCTCGAACCCGTCGAACCGGGGCAGCTGATCCAGGACAGCCTGCTGCTCGTGCGCCACCTGCTCAACCGCGGCCAGATCGCCATCGAACAGCAACTCGACTCGAGCCGGCGCATCATCTGCAACCGCAACGAGTTGCAGCAGGTCGTCATCAACCTGCTGGTCAACGCCATCCAGGCCATGCCCGACGGCGGCGTGCTGCACATCCTCAGCGAAGACTGGGACGAAGCCGACATGCCCGTCGGCATCCGCCTGGCCATCGCCGACACCGGCCCCGGCATCGCCGCCCCCGACCTCGAACGCCTGTTCCAGCCCTTCTTCACCGCCAAAAAACCCGGCGGCAACGGCCTCGGCCTCTGGGTCAGCCAGAACCTCATCGAACGCTACGGCGGGCGGCTGACCGTGGACAGCGCGCCGGGACAAGGGGCGAGGTTCAGTGTGTGGTTACGGTGTGAGCCGCTGGGGTGAGAGGCTGAGGAATACATATCAACCATTCCCTCCCTTGCCCAAAATACTACCCTTGTTCAATAAGCATTACGCGGGTGGTTGCCAATTCGCGAATGACGCGTTCACGGAAGCTAGCAGCGCATGCTTGCTTTGATGGAAACTGGAGCACAGTGGCAGACTGTCTTTGAACACTCGAGACGGTAATCACTGGTAACTCAATAACCTCATCTGGCTCAAGTGTCAAAGAGAGCTGCCTGTTTTCCTTGTGACGCTTTTTGCTCATTCTCCGCTAACTCCGCAATGACATATTTTTCGTGGGTTGAATAGTCGTCCAATGAAACTGCCACGATTGGTGGAGCGGTTTTTTTGTCGAACTTTTTCAGTTTCCCATCGGGACCTTTACGTGTCAATCCAACATTAAAGAGCTTCAGTATGTTCTTAGGTGCGATCCCCGAAAACTGAAGGAAGAGAGCTTTTTTACCCGCATCTCCCTCATTTTCGGATACTGCATCGGAATGCAATTCCCCAGCCAAACTCTTCGGATACGGCTCAATGAAAATCACTCTATCGATTCCGCTAGCCACAATGTGCCGGGCGCATGAGTGACATGGAAAGGTAGTCGAATACAGCGTTCCGCCAAGCAAGCCTGGCTTGAGAGCTCTCGCTACAGATGTAATCGCATCCATCTCAGCATGTACCGCTCTGGAATATTCGATCAACTGCTTTGCATCCGTCGCCTTGAGTGCTTTAGTAACTTCTTCCAACCGAGCGTTATCCGCGAGCAAACCATCTCTTTCCCCCTGCGTCAGGATAGTTGTCCCACTAGCCTGATTTAGAGTTCAGGCGTGATAAGCAGTGGGCAATGAAGAGGACGAGATGAAATATCCGAAGGAACTGAAGCAGAAAGTACTGTC
>JAVBXO010000371.1 GCA_030824535.1 Azonexus sp.
GCGCCATCCTGCTGGTATTTGCCGGCTATCTGATGGGCCTGAGCTATGTGAAGCTGATCGCCGGCGCTTACCTGCTCTATATCGGCTTCAAGCTCTTGATGGAAAGTGGTGACGAGCACGAGGTCGCAAGCCCGGACCGCATCTTTGATGCCGTCAAGACCATCATCGTTGCCGACTTCATGATGTCGCTCGACAACGTGCTGGCTGTCATGGGCGCTGCCCAAAGTGCCGGTGAGCACAGCACGGCCTATGCCATTGCCGGCATCGTGTTCAGTATCCCGATCATCATCTTCGGTGCCCAGGGCATCATGAAACTGATGGATCGCTTCCCGGTCATCATCTGGCTCGGCGCTGGCCTGCTCGGCTGGGTCGGTGCAGAAATGATGATTACCGATCCCTTGCTCAGCGGCTATATCACCCGTGTCCACATGAGTGTGGGTGATTACACGCATCTCTCGTACAAGCTGGCTGGTTTTGTTGCTGTCGTATTCAGCGTCATCGCCGTCCGTCGTTTTGGCAACAAGTCGGAGAAAGTCGAGGAGGGCAAGTAATGAGCGCCAGTGAGCTGATGCACTTGCCCCAAGCCCTGCTCGACGAGCCGCGCCGCCAGCAGGTGCAGCAGCAGCTCGGCAGCATTGATCCCGCCAGCCTGCCGCTGGCGGCCATTGCCGGCCTTGGGGCTGAGGCCGAGCAGGGGCTGGCGCGGGTGCTCGATGGTTTTCTCGGGCAGATCGATGAAGAAAGTGCGCCGCGCCTGTTCAAGCTGGTCGATGGTCTGCAGGAAGCGGTCGAGCGTGAGGATCTGCCGGGCGTCGCCCGCGCCATCCTCGACGCCCGGCCGAGTCTGGGCGAACGTTTGCGCGGCCTGTTCAGCCGCCGTGCCCTGCGCCTGGCGGGCGAGCGGGCCTATGAACAGGCTTGCCGGCTGGCCAGTGGCAAGACGCGAACGCTGGCCGAGCAGGTCGCGGCCATGGAGCGCCAGGTCCAGGCCGAGCAGGGACGTTTGCTGGCCAACTTGCAGACGCTGGAAACGCTGAAGCAGCACTACCGCGAGCAGTGGCAGGAATTCGCCGCCGCCGCGCTGCTCGTCGATGGCCTGTGGCGCAAGGCGCACGCCAGCGAAGTGCCGGCCGGCGTCAGCGCAGGTGAATGGCAGGAACGCCTGCAGGCGCTTGAAAGCCGGGCATTGGCGCTGGAAGGCGCGCTGTCGCGGCTGCCGGCCGACCAACTGGTGATCCGCCAATTGCAGAATGCTGGCGTTGCAACGCTGCAGGAAATTGCCGGCACGCTGGCGGCGCGCTTCAACAGCATCCGCATGACCTTGCTGACGCTGCACGGCGCGCGTTTGACGCAGGATCTGCAACGCCTGGCGCAGGCCGGGGCCAATCTCGACGCCAACCTTGCTGCGGTGCGCGGGCAAGTGGTGCGTGAGGTCGCCGTCAAGGCCGCCAGCACGCCGGGTGAGCAGCGTTTGGCGCAGGCCCGGCAGTTGCAGGAAATCGTCGCCGAAAGCCGGCGTTTGCATGAACTGGTGAACGCCGCCCGGCAAACGGGCCGCGAGCAGCATGGTCAGGCGCGCCGGTTGTTTGCCGAAGCACGCCAGGAAATGCTGGCGCTGGGCCGCGACATCCGGCCGTTCGACAAGCCGGCCAACGGCTAGAGAAGCGCTGATTAAATCGTCATCCCCGCGCAGAGCCTGCCCCCGGCTTGAACGGGGGCGGGGATCCAGTTTGTTGAATTTCCTGGATTCCCGCCTACGCGGGAATGACATCTTTGATCTATCAGCGCTTTCCCAAGCGCCAGCACCTTGCCTGCGAGCGCAGGCGCTTTCCATAAACACGTAAGCAACACCCGTTTGGCACGGGCAGGGCGGCGTTCGCCCTGAAATCCGGCTTAAACCGTTTAAAAAGGAGAAAACCATGTCCAGCTTGACCCTAAATCTCGCCAAACCCGGCGAAGCTGCGCCCAAACTGGCGCTCAATCTCAACAAGGGCGAGCGTTTTCGCGTTCGTCTGGCTTGGGAAGGTACCAACGATCTCGATCTGCACGCGCTGTTTTGCATCAATAGCGGCGCCGGGGCCAAGGCGAGCAGCTTTGCCGACATTCTTTCGACCTACAACGTTCGCCGCCGCATCGGCACGCAGGAAGTCGGGACGCTGACGCCGGCCGCCGATGGCAGTTTCAGCATCCACGGCGGCGCGCTCAGGCATAGCCCGGATGCGCGCGATGGCGATCAGCTCGACATCGACGAATGGCTGGAAATCGATCCGGCCGGGCTGGAGCAGCCGACCGCTGGCGTCAGCGAAATCCCGCTGGTGGCGATGATTCACCCGCAAAGCGGCGCGCTGCGCTTTGGCGATGTGCGCAACGCCACGGTCATCGTCGAAACCGCTGCCGGCCAGCCGCTGTTGCGTGTGGCCTTGGGCAGCGAATTCGGCGAATTCATTGGCGTCCAGATGGGTTCCATCGTCGTTGGCAACAACGGTGCGGAATTCGTCGCCATCGGCGTCGGCTTCAACGGCGATTTCAACGCTGTGCTCGGGCACTTTTCGTAAGGAGGCGCTGATGAAATCGAATATGTCATTCCCGCGCAAGCGGGAATCCAGAAAATCGACAAACTGGATCCCCGCCCCCGTTCAAGCCGTGGGCAGGCTCTGCGCGGGGATGACGGCTTAATCAGGGTTTTCCAATCCATGAAGACTTGTCCCCGTCCCACCGCCTTGCCCACGGTTTTTGCCGTTTCCAGCACGTCGACCGCAACAGCGCTGCCTGGCGAGCGGCGGGGCGGGGTGACGAGTATTTCCGGTCTCGATGAGACCAGCTGGCGGGCGTTGATGGCGATGCGGGCGGGTGGCAATCTGGCGCTGCAAGCCTGGGGCGAGGCCGAGCAACAGGCCGTCGCCGATCTGGCCAGTCAGCGTCTGACGCAGCTTCAGGCCAGCGGCGAGCGGGTTGTACTGCGTCATCTCGCTCGCCTGCAAAACCTGCTCGGTGAACAACTGACGGCTTTGTCGGCCAGTGGCTGGCGTGCCGGACAACGCGCTGCGGCCTGCTGGCAGCGCATCGCGCTGGAAATCGACGAACTCGCCGGCTTGCTTGCCGACGCCTTGCCGGGATTGGCGCAAGTTCAGCAAAACCTGCTCGCCCAATCTGCCGCCGCCCGGCAAGCCGCTACAGCATTGGCCGAGCGCATTGCCCAGGGCGAAAGCCTTGCCGCGCAACTCAACGACGACATGCAGCCAACCATCGCCAGCCGCCAGCAAGCCTTGCTTGCCAGCCAGGCCTTGGGCCTCGAACTCGCGGCGCTGACGGAAATCGACGCCCGGCGTCTGGCGAGCTTGGCCGAAGCCATCCGCCACTGCGTGCTGCTGCGTCTGCCCGGCGTTTTGCTGCTGCTGGGCCAAATCTGCGGTCGACCCAGCGAAACCCGCCTTTTTCAGCTGCGCGAAAGCCTCAGCGAACTGATCGACACCTTTAAAAACGCTGAATGAATCGCCATCCCCGCGCCGGCGGGGATCCAGCTTTCCGACTTTCTGGATTCCCGCCTGCGCGGGAATGACATTCTGAATTACGGAGAACACCCCCATGAGCCTGCAACTGAACCTCGAAAAATCCCAAGCCGCCCTGCAACTCTGTCTGGCCAAGGCCGGCATCCTGACGCCACCGACCGTCGACCTCGCCTTCGTGCTCGACGTTTCCGGCTCTTTTGAAGACGAACACCGCGCCGGCATCACCTGCCAGCTGCTGACCCGCCTCGTCCCTTGGGGCCTGACTTTCGACCCTGACCAGCAGCTTGAAGTCTTCACTTTCAGCAGCGGCCCAGGCAGCGCGCACGCCGTTGGCGCGGTCCATGCCGGCAATTACCCGGGCTATGTCGAAAAACACATCGTCGCCCGCGTCCCCGGCTGGGGGAGTGGCACCGATTGCTCCTATGTGATCGAAAGCGTGCTGCGGCGTTTTGGCTGGCTACCGGAAGCGGAACCGCCAGGCCTGTTGACGCGGTTTTTGGCCCAATTCTGCGGTCAACCGCAAAAATCACCCGAAAATGCCCCCGGCCGGCCGACGCTGGTCATCTTTGTCACGGACGGCGAAAACAGCGACCACGCCCGCACGCTGGACGTCCTGCGCGCCTCACAACAACGCGGCGATGGCGTGTATTTCCTCTTCCTCGGCATTTCCAATCAAGGCTGCCGTTTTCCGTTTCTGGAAAAAATTGGCGAGCTGTTTGCCAATACTGGTTTTGTGGCGATCAAGGATTTGAAAAATTTTGTCGGGAGGGATGACGCTGCGGTGAATCA
>JAVBXO010000183.1 GCA_030824535.1 Azonexus sp.
TCTCCTCACTTGACTTCTTTGAGATGGAACAGGCGATGCTTGTCGATCGTGGTTTCGAAGCCGTCGGGCACGACGAAGGTCGTCGCGTCGGATTCGATGATGGCCGGGCCGACAATGTGGTTGCCGGCCTTCAGCGACTCCATCTTCCACAGCGCCGCCTCGACCCACTTTTTGTGGCGATAGAACGGCCGGGTGCCGAGATAGGCCTCCTTGGGTGGCGTCGGGCCGGCATCGGCGTCTTCCGGCAACACCGGCTTTTGCGTGACGACCATGCCGCGCAGGATGGCGCCGGTGACCGAGAAGCCGAGTTCCGGCGAGCGCGCCGAATTGGCGTAGACGCGGCCGTAGGTGTTCTCGAAGGACTCGATGATCTGCTGCCAGTCAGCGGCCGTGGCGGCGCTGGTGACCGGCGAGACGATTTCGAGGTCGTTGAGCTGGCCCATGTACTGCATCTTGTAGCCGGGGATCAGCAGCACGTCTTGCGGCTGGTAGCCGTTGATGACGAACTCGTCGATGACCTTGACCGCCAACTCGCCCCAGGCTTCCTGCAGCGTGGCGCAGGCGGCGGCTTTCTGCTCGTCGCTGGCGAACTGGGCGACGCCGAGATCGACCGATTTGTCGTAGCGGTACTCGAAGTCGGCACAGGCGCAGCCGAAAGCCGAGAATCCTGCCGCCCAGGCGGGTACCACGACGTCCTTGAAGCCAACGCCTTCGGTATAGCCATAGGTATGCACCGGGCCGGCGCCGCCATACGAGAAACAGGTGAATTCGGCCGGGTTGTAACCCTTGGCGCTGATGTTGGCGCGCAGGTATTCGGACAGCGTCAGGTCGAGCAGTTCGATGACACCGGCCGCCGCATCTTCGACCGACAGGCCGAGCGGATCGGCGATTTGCGCCTTGATGTGGTCGCGGGCGCGCTGGACGTCGAGCTTTATCGCACCGCCGAGGAAGTTCTGCGGATTCAGGTAGCCGAGCACGACGTGGCAGTCGGAGACCGAGACGGTGTCCAGGCCGCTTTCCGGCCAGCAGGTGCCAACGCGGTAGCCGGCGCTGTCCGGGCCGAGCTTGATCGACTTGCTGTAGGGGTCGAGGCGAACGAAGCTGCCGGCACCGGCACCGACCGAGTCCATGGCGACCAGCGGCAAGGACAGCACCAGGCGGGCCATGTCGGGGTCGGACTTGATGGCGAAACTGCCCTTGGTGATCAGCGCCACGTCGAAGCTGGTGCCGCCGATGTCTGAGCAGGCGATGTTCTCGTCACCGAGGTATTCGCCGAGCAGCTTGGAGCCGATGACCCCGCCAATCGGGCCGGAGACGATGGTGCGGGCCAGTTCCTTGGCTTTCCAGCTGATCGTGCCGCCGTGCGTAGCCATGACGCGCAGATCGAACTTGGCGCCATGCTTCTTGAAGCGATCACTGACCTTCTTCAGCGTCTGGCGCGACGGTTCGGCGCCGTAGGCTTCGAGAATGGTCGTGTTCATCCGGTGGCTTTCCTTGCGCGACGGGTAGTAATCGACCGAGGCGAAAACCGGGATATCGACCTTGAGCCGTTGCAGTTCGGCCTTGACCAGATCGCGGGCGCGCTGTTCGCTGAGTTCATTCTTGTGGGACTGCAGCAGACAGATGACGATGGCCTGTGAGCCGGCCTCGACCAGCTCGCGGGTGGCCTGGATGACTTCATCTTCGCGCAGCGGAATGACGATCTTGCCCTGCACGTCGGTACGCTCGGTGACGCCGCGGGTGCGTGAAACCGGCACCAGCGGCTCGTCGTAACGGTGGGTGTTGAGGTGGATGCGGTCTTCCAGCGCGTAGCCGAGGTAGCTTTGCAGCGCGCGACCCATCGAGTGGATTTGCTCGAAACCCTTGTTGCAGATCAGGCCGACGTCGAGGCCCTTGCGCATCAGGATGCGATTGAGCATGGCCGTGCCGGAATAGACGCAGGTCGCCAGTTCCGGATAGACGTCGTCGGCGGTTCGCCCCCAGTGCTCAAGCGCATCGACCGAAGAGTTGTAGATGGCGAGCGATTCGTCGCCGGGATTGCTTTGTGCCTTGCCGACCACAAATCGGCCATCGGCACGCACAAAGAAAGTGTCGGTCATCGTGCCGCCGGCATCGATGCCCATCACCTGTACGCTGGATTGCTGGACTTGCATATTGCCTCCTGTTTTGGTGTGTTCGTGGTGAGTGATCCCACGCCGACTTAATGGCAAGGGCCGGGCCAGGCCGTCAAAAAAACCGGTTTTTGATAAATTTTTGTTATTAATCAGTGGTTTGTTTGGCGAATTGCAAAAAATCCGACCTGTCCGGCAAAAGGCCGGAAAATGTCCTGAATCACGACGCCAATCGCCAGGTGTCCGGAAACCGGACACTTTGCTGCAGCGCACAAGTCATTGATCTACAAAGGCTTTTATTGACTTTTTGCCGCTTGCTCGCTACGGTTATGAATAAGTTAATTAATTGCTCCGCGGCGACAATTCCGGAGTCCGGGACGAGCCCAACAGTGACCCTCAACAGCAATCTTCTGATTCCCCGCATCGGCGACGAACAAGTCGTTGCCAGTTCCTGGGAGCGCTTTCTTCAGGACCGACCCTTGCCCGGCAGCGGCGTGCGTAACGTCGTGCTTGATTCCTGGCGGCGCAGTCGCTCCGGGGCGGTCGATCCGGGTTGCAGTAGTGCGCCGGTGGCAAGTGATGCGCGGATTCATCACTTGCGCGAGGGGTCGCGCGATCTGTATGAGGCGGCACGACCGGTGCTGGAAACCTTGCGCGAAATCTTGCGCGAGTCGGGCACCTTGATCATGTTGAGCGACCCGAGCGGCACCATCCTCGATCTCAATGGCGAATCGCGCGCCCGCGATGCCGGCGAGCAAATCAACCTGGCACCCGGTGGCTGCTGGGGTGAGGACTTGATCGGCACCAATGCCATCGGCACGGCCATCGCCACCCACGAAGCGGTGCAGATTTACGCCAGCGAGCATTACTGCGTCGACGTCAAGCACTGGACCTGCGCCGCGGCGCCGATCCTCGATCCGTTGGGCAAGACCCTGCTCGGCGTGGTCGACGTTTCCGGCGTCAAGGAAACCTTCCACGGCCATACGCTGGGCCTGGTCATTTCGGCCGCCAAGCAGATCGAGGGCGTGCTGGCGCGGCGTGATGCCGAACTGCATGGCCGCCTGCTGCAACAGGCGATGGATGTTTTCGGGCGGCATGGCAATGATTGCGTCGTGCTCTTCGACTGCCGTGGGCGCATCGTCAGAACCAGCGGCAACATGCAGCAAGCCCGCGAGATGCATGGCGTTCGCCTGCCCTTCGAGATTGGTGGTCAGGTCGCCGCGCTCAATCTCACGCTGGCGCCTGACGAGCGGCGCCGCCAGACCCCGGCCTGGCTGCGCCCGGAATGGTTGCATCCGATTCGTTCGAGCGAGGGTGAACTGGGAACCTTGCTGGCCATTCCCGTCGGCGCCCCGGGGCCGCAGTTGATCAGCATGCCAAAGCAGCCCCCGCCGGCAAGCCCGGCGGCGGATAGCTTTGCCGAGATCATCGGCAGCAGCGCCGCGCTTGCGGGCGTGAAAGCCCGGGCCCGACGCATTGCCCCGCTCGATCTGCCGGTCCTGCTGCTCGGGGAAACCGGCGCCGGCAAGGAAATTTTTGCCCGCGCCATTCACAAGGCTGGGCGCAAGCCCGAAGGGCCTTTCATCGCCGTCAATTGCGGGGCGCTGACCCGGGAACTGCTGGCCAGCGAACTCTTCGGTTACAGCGAGGGCGCTTTTACCGGTGCCCGCCGTGGTGGCTTGCCGGGCAAGTTCGAGCAGGCCGACGGCGGCACGCTGTTCCTCGACGAAATCGGTGAAATGCCGCTCGACATGCAACCGCATCTGTTGCGCGTGCTGCAGGACGGCGTAGTCGTTCGCCTGGGTGATACGCGGGAACGCAAGGTCGCGGTACGCATCGTCGCTGCGACCAATCGCGACCTGCAGACGGATGCCAGTGCCGGGCGTTTCCGCGAAGACCTTTTTCACCGTCTGTGTGTTGTCAGCCTGAACCTGCCGCCCCTGCGCGAACGGCCGGACGACGTCGAGGCGATCATCGCGCATCTCAACCAGCGCTTTGCCCGGAAATACGGTTGCCCGCCCAAAAGCCTGGCGCCCGAGGTTTTGCGCCAGCTGCTGCGCTATCGCTGGCCGGGCAATATCCGCGAATTGCAGAATGTTTTCGAGGCGATGTTCGCGCTCAGCGATGGCCATTGCATCGATGCCAGCCTGCTGCCGCCACACATTGCCGCTGCCG
>JAVBXO010000238.1 GCA_030824535.1 Azonexus sp.
CGCACTCTGGCCTTCGAGTTCGGTGGTGGTGCGTTCGACTTCCAGCGCCAGGCGCTGCCGTTCGGCCTCAGCCTCGCGTTTGCGCAACAGCCACAGCAGTTGCTGGCGTTCGACCATTTGCTCGTTCAATGCCTGATAGCGCCGGGCGACCTCGGCCTGACTTTCGAGGCGGGCCATCTGGTTACCCAGTTCCTGGCGGATATCCTCGACGCGCAACAGGTTTTCCCGGCTGTCTTCGAGCCGCCCGTGGGTTTCCTTGCGCCGCTCCTTGTAGCGGGTCACGCCGGCGGCTTCCTCAAGAAAGACGCGCAGATCGTCAGGACGGGCTTCGATGATGCGCGAAATCATGCCCTGACCGATGATGGCGTAAGCGCGCGGACCAAGGCCGGTGCCGAGGAAGAGATCGGTAATGTCCTTGCGCCGGACTTTCAGATTATTGATGAAGTAATCCGACTGGCCCTGGCGCGTCAGCACGCGCTTGACCGATAGTTCGGCGTATTGCGACCATTGCCCCAGCGCCCGGCCAAGCAGGTTGTCAAAAATCAGCTCGACGGACGCCCGCGATACCGGCTTGCGATTGGTCGAACCATTGAAAATGACGTCCTGCATCGATTCGCCGCGCAGTTCCGAGGCTTTCGATTCGCCCAGCACCCAACGCACGGCATCCATGATGTTGGATTTACCACAGCCATTGGGGCCAACGACGCCAACCAGCTGCCCCGGCAGGGCAACGGTCGTCGGATCGACAAAGGACTTGAAACCGGCGAGTTTTAATTTGGTCAGGCGCATGATAGGGGCTGCGCAGTGCACAATGCTGCACTGCAGCGAAGGTCGTATGATAGCATCCTCAGCATTGATCGACTTCCCGGCAAACACCCGCCCCATGACCCCGGACGAAATCTTTCTGGCCCGCGCCCTTGAACTGGCGCGCCAGGGCAGCAACAGCGGCGATGGCGGCCCCTTTGGCGCCGTCCTGGTGCGTAATGGCGAAATCATTGCCGAAGGCTGGAACCGGGTGGTGATCAGCAAGGATCCCACCGCGCACGCCGAAATCAGCGCCATCCGCAGCGCCTGCCAGACGCTCGGCCGCTTTCATCTCGACGGCTGTACCCTGTATGCCTCCAGCGAACCCTGCCCGATGTGCCTGGCCGCCGCCTACTGGGCGCACATCGACCGCATCGTTTTTGCCAATAGCCGTGCCGAAGCCGCCGCCATCGGCTTTTCCGACGCGCATCTGTACGACGAACTGGCGCGTCATTTTGCCGACCGCAGCATCGTCATGGAACACCTGCCGCTGCCCGGCGCGCTGGCGCCGCTGCAGCAGTGGGCCAGCAACCCGGCGCGCACCAGGTACTGAAACTCCGGCAATCAGACCAGTTCCGGCAAGGGCCGGGGATGTGGCTGAGCGTATTGCAGGAAACGGCAGACGACCGGCTGAGCGCTCAGGCGCTCAATGTAAGTCGCAGCGTGTTCATCCACCACCGGCCACTCTGCCAGCGGAATGCTCGCCGGAAACAGGGTATCGCCGGCACACGGCAATTCGATCCGGGTCAGGTAAAAACGCTGGCAATACGGCCAGGCAGCGGCGTAAACCGAGGCGCCGCCGATCACGAAAACCGGTTTACCCGTCGCCAGCGCCCGCACCAGGCCTTCTTCGACGCTGGCAACCGCCGTGCAACCGGGACGCATGGCCTGGCTGGTGTCACGCGTAACAATGAAGGAATCAACGGGCACCACGTCCATTGACTCGTAAGTCAGGCGGCCAATCAACAAGGCCGCGCCAGCGACAGTGCGCTCGAAATAGGCCAGCTCTTCGGGAATATCCCAGGGCAGCCAGCCGTTCAGACCGAGCATGCCGTTACTCGCCACGGCGCCAATAGCCGCGATCAACTGCGGTTTTTCAGCCATTGCTCGCGGGTCATCGACAGGGAAATGGCCGGCGTTGCCTGGCCGTTATAGACATGCGGCTTGTGCATCGACACGAAGGCCGAAGAGACAATCGCCATGCCAAAAATCGCATCCATGAGTTCGAGGATGCTCGACTCCAGACATTCGCAATGGGCATTTTCCTCAAGCCGGCGAATGGCCAGAAAAATAACCTCGTAGTCGACGACTTGGCGGATGTCGTGCGGGTCACGAACCGCGTCCATCGGCGCCCAGGCGTCGGCATGCACGATCACCGCCTGCGGCCCGTGCTTTTCCAGCGGGTTGCAACCCGTGCGCAATTGAATCGTGGCATCAACCGACGCACACCAATGATTAGCTAACACCGATGAATTCCTTGTTCAAAGTTCGAGTGGGCTGGACAACACGCGGACCGGCAGGTTCCCCCGATCCCTTGCCACACTTCACTCACCCAGCACATCGACGCCGGCGGGCGGCACAAAGCGGAAGCTGGCGGCTGGCAGCGCAGGGTTACGTTCAATACGCGAAAAATGAATTTGCGTCGTCTGACCAAAACTGTCGAACAATTCCATGGCCTTCAATTCGCTACCAGCAAAACCCAGGCGCAGCTTCTCGAAACCGCTATCGCCGGTCTTCGGCGTCGCTTCGACCCAATTCAGGCCATCCTGCTCGCCCGCGTCGCGCAACACGAAATTCTTTTCCAGCTCATTGTTGCCCGCCAGCAAGGCTGCCGGCGAACTGCCTATGGCCTGGCCGGCCTTGCGCACGGTGACTTGTTGCAATTCCGGATCATGGATCCAGATTTTTTCACCATCACCGACCACCAATTGCGGATAGGGCTTGAGGATTTCCCAGCGCAGCTTGCCGGGCCGGGAAATCGCCAGCGTGCCGCTGGATAGCTGCGGTTTGCGGCCATTTTTGGCGGACACGCTTTGCGCAAACTCGGCTTTCAGGGTGCGGGTATTTTTCAGGAAATCATGCAGTTGATCGATGGCAGTCGCCTGTGCCAGACAAGGCAAAAAGGCCATTACTGCGGTCAACATGATTTTTGCGGCAATTTTCATTCTGCAGGTTTCTTCATCAAAACTTCGCGGCCACCCCGGCTATCCATCGTCGACACCAGGCCAGCATTTTCCATGGCCTCGATCAGCCGGGACGAACGGTTATAACCAATGCGCAACTGCCGCTGTACCAGCGAAATCGATGCCCGCTGGTTCTTCATGACGATTTCAACGGCCTGATCGTAGAGCGGATCGCTTTCCGCATCACCACCGGCCTCGCCACTTTCACCGGCTTCATCGTCACCAGCACTGCCGTTGAGAATATCCTCGATATATTCCGGCGCACCGGTCAATTTCAAGTGCTCGACGACGCGATGCACTTCCTCGTCTGAAACAAAAGCGCCATGCACGCGCGTCGGATAACCGGTTCCCGGCGCCAGATAGAGCATGTCGCCCTGCCCCAGCAAGGCTTCGGCACCCATCTGGTCAAGAATGGTCCGCGAATCGATCTTGCTCGACACCTGGAAAGCAATACGCGTCGGGATATTGGCCTTGATCAGACCGGTAATCACATCGACGCTCGGCCGTTGCGTCGCCAGCACCAGGTGGATGCCGGCAGCGCGGGCCTTTTGCGCCAGACGGGCAATCAGCTCTTCGACCTTCTTGCCGACGACCATCATCAAATCAGCCAGCTCGTCGATGATGACGACGATATACGGCATGTGTTGCAGCGGCTCCGGTGCTTCCGGGGTCAGCGACAAGGGATTCGGGATATGTTCCCCACGCTTCTCGGCATCCTTGATCTTGGTATTGAGGCCGGCGATATTGCGCACGCCCATCGACGACATCAACTTGTAGCGCTTTTCCATTTCGGTCACGCACCAGTGCAGACCATTCGCCGCCTGCTTCATGTCGGTGATGACCGGCGCCAGCAAATGCGGAATCCCTTCGTAGATCGACAATTCCAGCATCTTGGGGTCGATCATCAGCATGCGCACTTCGTCCGCCGTGGCTTTGTACAAGATGGACAGGATCATCGCATTGACCCCGACCGACTTGCCGGAACCCGTCGTACCAGCGACCAGCAAGTGCGGCATCTTGGCCAGATCGGCGACCACCGGCAAACCGCCAATGTCCTTGCCCAGCGTCACGGTCAGCGGACCGGCCTGGTTGTGATACGGCACGCTGGAAATGATTTCCGACAATTTGACCATTTGCCGACGCGGGTTGGGCAATTCCAGCGCCATGCACGATTTGCCGGGCACCGTTTCGACCACGCGGATCGACACCATAGCCAGCGCCCGCGCCAGGTCACGCGCCAGATTGACGATCTGCGCGCCCTTGACACCGATCGCCGGCTCGATTTCGTAGCG
>JAVBXO010000243.1 GCA_030824535.1 Azonexus sp.
CGGGGTGGCGGGGCAATTTGGGCTTGCTGGGCAGGTCGACCGCAGCAATCTGACCGGCGCTGAGAGTGATGAAGCCGATAACGCTCAGGCCATCGTCGGCCAGCGCGACGTAGGTTTTGCCGAAGCCTTTACGTTGCTGTTGTCCGGCATGTTGCTGGAGAAAGCTGTTTAGTGCCGGATCGCCGCAGTCGAAGTTCTGGCGCAGGTGCTGTGCCGCCAGTTTTTCGATGCGTGCGCTCATCAGCGGCGAGCCATCAAAGCGCGCAGGGCGGGGGTAGGCTCGGCGGCCTGTTCGCAAGCTGCCGAGAATTCGGCAAAGGCGCGTTGCGAAAGGTGCAGGGTGTCGTTTTCTTCGACCAGCTTGCGCGCAGCTTCGTAGGCGTTTTGCAGCATGAAGCTGGAAACCGTGGTGCCCATCAGCGCGGCGGCGCGCTCGATTAGGGCCTTGGCTTCCGGGCTGGTACGGAGATTGATGCGGGCGGATTCGCTGGGAATGGCGGTGGTCATGGTGGGCTCCTTTGTTGTAAATTGTACGTCAAAATTATGTACGTTTTACTTATCAGGAGCACGCCTTAATCCATGCCAAGGTCTTGCACAAAGCGTGAGTCGGGGTGGATTTTGGCGATGGGGATGCCGAGTTGTCGTGACGTCAGCGTGATGATGCGGCGCAGGAGATAGTCCCGGCTCCATGGATATTGCTGTCCGGCAGGCGTGCCCAAGCGTAGGGCGACGTAATCCGCCAGCTCACCCGGCGTCGTCAGTCGGGCAGCATCGGCATCGTCGATGCTGATGCCGAATTCTTCTTCCGTAGCCAGAACCAGTTCAACGCTGTCGAGTCCCATAGGGCAGGCCTGGGTGATCCGGTTTCAGCGCCTGCCTTGCCGGCGTGACTCCAGCAGCCAGTGGTGAATTCTTGCAAACATGGTTTCCGGTTTGATGGGTTTGCTGATGAAGTCGTTCATCCCGGCGGTAAGGCAGCGCTCGCGGTCATCATCAAAGACGTTGGCGGTCATGGCGATGACTGGCGTGTTCCGGTAGGCCGGCAGGCGGCGAAGCTGCTGGGTGGCTTCGAGGCCGTTCATGTTGGGCATCTGCATGTCCATCAGGATCAGGGTATAGGGGCTGCCGCCGAGCATTTCCAGCGCGATCAGGCCATCAGCAGCGCAGTCGACGAGCAGCCCGGTTTCCGCGAGCAGTTCGCAGGCGACCTCGCGGTTGATTTCGCTGTCTTCGACGAGAAGGATGCGCGTGCCGGCAAATTCCCGGCGCAAGTCGGCTTCCGCTGCCGCCTCGGGCGGTGTTCCTGATAATGGGGTTGGCTTGGCGGAGCGTGTCAGGCAGGCGGTAAACCAGAAGGTGCTGCCCTGGCCTGGCGTACTGTTAACGCCGACGTCGCCGCCCATGAGTCGGGCCAGCTTGGCAGTGATCGCCAGGCCAAGGCCGGTGCCGCCGTGCTTGCGCGTGGTGGTGGCGTCGGCCTGCTCGAAGTTGGAAAAAATGCGCGTCAGCGCTTCGGCGTTCAGGCCGGGGCCGGTGTCGCTGACGAGAAAGCGCAGCAGCAGCTTGTCGCCAGGCGCTTCGATGACTTCCGTGCGCAGCGTGATGGTGCCGGATTCGGTGAATTTGATGGCGTTGTTGGTGTAATTGAGCAGAGCCTGCCTGAGCCGGGTCGGGTCGCCAAGAACGGTAGCGGGCAGGGCGGCGTTGTCCACCTGCAGTGTCAGGCCCTTGGCCGAGGCCTGCGAGTTTTGCATGTTGAGCACGTCCTGGAGGATTTCGGCTGGGTCGAGTGGAATGCTTTCCAGCTGCAGTTTTCCGGCTTCGATTTTTGACAGGTCGAGGATGTCGTTGATGATGCGCAGCAGGTGCTGGGCGGCATCATCGATTTTCTGCAGGCGTTCGGCCTGTGGCGGTGTCACGCCTTCGCGCTGGAGCATCTGCAACATGCCGGAAATGGCGTTGATCGGCGTGCGGATTTCGTGGCTCATGTTGGCCAGATAGATCGACTTCGCCTCATTGGCGGTGACGGCGGCTTCCCTGGCTTTTTCCAGCGCCGCGTAGGCCACCTGCAATTCCTTTTCGGCGGCGCGGCGGCGGTTCATTTCCAGGGTCAGCTGGATGGTGCGGTTGGCCAGCTTGTCGTACATCGACATGATGGTATTGATCATCGCCCGGCTGGCGCCGGCCATTTCCTCATTGGCCTGCGCCTTGGCATCCTCCAGGGCCAGGCCGCGCCGCCGTGCCAGGACAACTTTGGCCATGCGCTTGTCGGCCTCGATGATGTGCAGCGCCAGCCAGTGGGTCAGGAAGGCGGCGATGTCGGTAATGACTTCATCGAGCGTCTTGACGCCTTCTTCGGCCTTCAGGCGCAGCACTTCCTCGACAAAGCTGTGATGCGCATGCTGATGCTCGACGGCCCAGCGATCACTGCCGAGTTCGGTAGCCCAGATTGCTTCCTCATCGCGGAAATGGATCAGCGTGTAGTCCTTGAGTTGCTCGAAAACCAAGTTCAGCGAAGGTGCATCCGCCTGGAAGGCCAGGTGGCTGACCAGGCTATTGAGAAGGCTGAGCAGCTGTCTGTGCTGGGCATCGATTGCCGGAATCCCGGTTTCGAAATTGTCGTCCCAGGGGAATATCTCGATGCTGGTCATCTTGGTCATCTTGCTCTACTTTGCCTGGCTGCTATCGGGCCATTCTAGCCGGATAGCCGGGGTCTGTGCCCTGAAAGCCCGCTGCCAGCTTCAGTGAAGCGAGGCCGCCGCCTTCCGGGTGGTTTTGAAAACTCGCTTCGCCACCATGTAGGCGGGCGACTTCGCGGACGAAGGCCAGACCGAGGCCGGTACTTTTGCGGCCGGTGGCCGGGCGGGGCAGGGAGTAGAAGCGCTCGAAAAGTTGCGGCAGGGCGTAGTTGGGGGCGCCCTGGCCGTGGTCGCGGAGGGTGATCGTGGCTTCTTCGCCTTCGCGGTGCAGGTCGATTTCGATGGTGGCGGCTGCGGGCGAAAACTCGATGGCGTTGTCGAGCAGGTTGAGCACGGCTTGTTGCAGCAAAAAGGCATCGCCCCGGACGTTGACCGCAATATCGGCGTGCAGCGCGACGTTTAGCCCGCGCGCGCTGAGTTGCGGCTGGCGCTGGGCGATGGCGGTTTTGAGCATTTCCGGCAGGTCGACCGCAAAATTGCCCTCCGGTGCTTGCAGTTGCTCGACGCGGGCGAGCAGCAGCATGCGCTCGATGATGGTTTGCAGGCGTTGCGCCTGTTCGCCGATGCTGGCGGTGAAATGTTGGCGGTCGGCGGCGGGGAGTTCGTTTTCGAGGATTTCGGCGGCGCCGATGATGGCGCTGAGCGGGCTTTTCATCTCGTGTGCGAGGTTTTGCACGTATTTTTCGACGTATTGCTTGCCTTCGAGCTTTTCGCGCATCTGCGCCAGCGCGTGGGCGAGTTCGGAAAACTGCGAGCCGCCGCCGCTGGGCACTTCGGCCTTGTCGCCATCGGCCACGGCGCGGGCGTAGTTGCGCAGGCGCTGGATCGACCAGGTCAGCCAGCCGGTGAAAAACAGGCCGATGGCGGTGGTGGCGGCGAGCAGCCACAGCCCGGTACGCTTGACGCGCTCGCTGGCGCGCTGGATGTAGGGCGTCACCGAACTGATCGGCTTGGCCAGCGACAGCACGCCAATCAGCTCGCCCTGCCAGAAAATCGGCGCGGCAACGTGCATGACCGAGGTGGAGGGATCGTAGGGGTCTTCGCGCGTGCTGCGTGCGCCATACTCGCCGCGCAACACGCGGGCGATGTCGCGCCATGGCGAAAAATCCTCGCCCAGCGCGGCATGGCGCGAGTCATAGACGACGATGCCCTGGGCGTCGGTGACGTAAATGCGGAAGTCGATGCTTTCCTTATGCACGCCGGAAATGTCGGCCTGTGGGCTACGGCGAATGGCAGCGCGCACGGCATCGGCAAACGGCCCGCGCTCAATGCGTTTAGCCGCCAGCTCGGGGGCGGCGATTTCAGCCAGCACGTGCGCCGAATCGACCAGGGTTTCCTCGGTGGCCTGGCGGATACCGGGCTCGGTTTCGTGGGTAAAGATATTGAGCACGAACCAGGCAGCAAGCCCGACGACGAGGAAGTAGCCGAAAAAGAGGCGGATGGAGACGTTCAAAGTTGGCTGGCCGGAAAAAGCTTAATTTTGACGTGAAAGGGTGGGGATGGGGGATTGGGCGCACCACTAACGAACCGGAAAAACCTGACTATTTTCAGCTGGCGCGCGGG
>JAVBXO010000241.1 GCA_030824535.1 Azonexus sp.
AGCCCGGCGCGCCTGGTCAACGATGAAAGCATCCTCGGCGAACGGGTGCTGGCGATGGACGCCACCGGCGACATCCTGGCCAAGTTCGTTCGCCGCGTCGCGCGCAATTCACGGCTGTCCGGCAAGGAAGAGGCGGAAGTCGAAGAAACCCAGGCCGGGCTGCGCAAGGGCTTGTTCACCGAACTGCCGGTGCATTTTTATGTGCTGATGTTCCACCTCGACCTGCACCACTACGTCTGGGTGCATGTGGACGACCTGCAGCCCTACGCCTACCAGCCGGAACTGAAAACCAAGCTGGTGCTGCCGCCGGAACAGACTGACCTGATCGACATCCTGACCGCCGAAATGGATGTGCTGATGGATGACATCGTCGCCGGTAAATCCGGTGGTACGACCGTGCTCTGCGCCGGGCCACCGGGCGTTGGCAAGACGCTGACCGCCGAGGTGTACGCGGAAATCATCCGCCGCCCGCTCTACCGCGTGCATTCCGGCCAGCTCGGGCTGAACGTCGCGGCGATGGAAACCGCGCTCAAGGAAGTGCTGACCCGTGCCCAGCGCTGGGGGGCGGTCATGCTCATCGACGAAGCCGATGTGTATATCAAGAAGCGCGACGACAACATCACGATGAACGCCGTCGTCGGCGTCTTCCTGCGCGTGCTCGAATACTTCAACGGCCTGCTGTTTTTGACGACCAACCGCGTCGACGACATCGACGAAGCCATCGTCTCGCGCTGCATCGCGCTGATCCGTTTTTACCCCCCGGACCGCGTCGACCGCAGAAAGATCTGGGACGTCATGGCCGGGCAATTCGGTCTGGTCATCGAACCCGCACTCATGGAGCGCCTGCCCGACATCTTCCCGCAAGCCTCAGGCCGTGACATCAAGGGCCTGGCGAAACTGGTGGCGAAATACTGCAAACAGAAACAATTGCCCCCGACGGAAGAGGTTTTCCGGCGCTGTTCGATGTTCAGGGCGATGGATCAGGCGGAGGGGTGAGGGGAGGGAGTAGAAATGTGCTGTTGCAAGACCTGATACCGGCTTGCGGGGTCGGCCTGTGCCCTCCCAGTAGGTCGGGTTAGCCCGCAGGGCGTAACCCGACAAACGCCAGCCACCGCCGCAAATGTCGGGTTACGCTGCGCTAACCCGACCTACTTGCTTAATCGTTAGGAGTTTTCTGGTGCCAATGATGTAGCCCACAGCGAAGCCCAGAATGCAAAAACGCATGAGTTTAAATTGTCTAGCTCGGTGAACGAAATATGCCCAACTTTCTCTCTGTCCCGGTACTCGAGTTCTTGGAACTCGGCATTAAAGGTTCCATGTGATAAGGCATTCCGAATGCGCCGCACTTGGTCGTGCAAAAAAAGATCCAGAAATGCTTGAAGATGAGCATCTGGATTTGGAATTGACTTTAGAACTTTCAAAATATCGTCTGGGCGCATAAAAACCAACGATACCCATGAGCGGAAAACTACCGAAGAGGAGTTCAGGCTTTCAGCGCGCAACAGACGATCAACAAATGGATCACCAATGCTAGGGCAGGGCGGCAGGATTTTTTGCGCCAATTCATCGTTGTCCCTCAGCAGCATTAAAGTGCTTGCGAGGCTCCAAAAAGTAACTCCTTGCCTCAGGCGTTTTTCAAACGGCGAGAGCTGTGTGCGATATGGCATTAAAGAGTTCAATAGACCATTTGAGTCATGCTCGTGGCGTTTGACCTCTCCAATCGCGGCGTCTAAGGATGGTTCAATTAATCGTCTCACGTGAGGGAAGTTCCGTATGCTGAAGGCGGGGTCAGATCTCATGAAGGCAGGGGCAGGTTTTGTATGACGACAAAACTGCCACCCCGTATATGCATTTTGTAGCATGAAAAACCAATGAGATGCTACATCGCCCATGCCTCATGTGCGCCCACAATGAAAACTTCCCGATTCCCACGGTCAACCGCAGGAATCGGGCAATTTTCGTTGTGAGGGTCAGACCACCAGCAAACTCTCCTCAACCAGCGCCGCAATGACCGAGCCGCCGACGCCGTCTTCCGGGTCCATGGCCAGCACGCGCTGGATGGCGGCCTCGGCTTTGGCGGGCTGGCCGTCGCGGAGGTAGATGAAGGCCAGGCCTTTGAGGGCGGCGAGGGCTTCGCCGGGGGCGGTTTGCCAGAGCAGCCAGTTGTCGGGCAGCTCGGCTTTGCGGGCGGCGGCTTTGAGCCAGCCTTGGGCGGCGGCCAGCGCCTTGTCGAATTGTCGACAGCGGTTGTAGTGTTTGACCAGGCAGCGGTGGGCGGGCAGGGCGTCGGGGGCCAGCGCGATGGCCGCGAGGAATTGTCGTTCGGCCAGGGCGCGGTCGCTGAAATGGGCGGCCACGCCGGCTTGCAGGAGTTGGTCGACCGCGGCGGGGAGTTGGCCGAAGTCGAGTTTGTCGCTATTGCTATCGTCGAAGTTGATCATTGGGGCTTGTTGTCGCTGTCGGGAAAGATGGCAGCGTTCAAGCAACAAGCGTGCACAGTTTTTTCAGGGAGTTTCGATGTTTATCGCCATGAACCGTTTTCGTATCGCGCTGGGCAAGGAAGATGATTTCGTTGCCCATTGGCGCAATCGCAACAGCTACCTGCACGAGGTGCCGGGTTTTGTGTCCTTCAACCTGCTGCAGGGTGATACCAACGATGAGCGGACGCTGTTTGCTTCGCACACCGTTTGGGAAAATGAACAGGCCTTTGCCGACTGGACGAAATCGGAGGCTTTCCGCAAGGCGCACATGCAGGCCGGGCAATCGCCGCGTGATTTTTACCTCGGCCCGCCGCAGTTGGAGCTGTTTGAGTCGGTGCTGTAGGCCTGCCTGAAAATCGGGTCAATTTTGCGGTTGACCGCAGAATTCACCCGATTTTGCTTTTTTGGTGTTCGCGGCCGTCGATGCCCGACGCTTCCCCCGGAAACGCCGGCTGTGGCGGATCATCCGGGGAGTCGTTACACTGCAGACAGCAGTTTGCCGCGGCTTGAGGCTGGGGCAGCACTGCTTTTTCCGGGCAGGGGGTGCTGTGCAGATAAGTGGCTTGAGTGCAATTCGCCGTCCGTGGGTGCTGGTTTTGCTTGCCGCCAATCTGCTGCTGGCCATCCTCGTCGCGTTTTATTTACTGCAGGCTTATCGCCAGGCGGAAAGCGCAGCACAGAGCCGGGTCACCAGCCAGGTGGCCCTGGTTCGCCTGAGTCTGGATACGCTGATCGGCGAAATCGACATTGCCTTGCGCAGCCTGGCGGCGGAACCGGTCAGCGGGCCGGAGTCCGAGGCGCGGCGCCTGAAATTGATCGAGGCCATCGTTCGCGAGGATCCGGAATTCCGTACCCTGACCGTGGCCAATGCCGAAGGGGGATTTGTCGGCGGCAAATTGCCGGCGGATGGCAAGGCTTATGACATTTCCGGGCGCGATTATTTTCGCCAGCTAGAAAAATCACCGGATGCGCGGATGCTTATCGCCGGACCGTTTGTCGGCTTGGCAAATGGCCGCTGGTCGCTGGTCTTTGCCCGGCGTCTGAACGATCCACAAGGGCGCTTTGCCGGCGTCGTGCTGTCGGGTTACGCCGTCGCGCGGCTGGCAAAATTGTTTACCCGTCTCGATCTGGACGCCTCCGATTTGCTGGCGATGGTCAGGGAAGATCGCACCGTGGTGCTGGCTTATCCGGCGAAGCCGACTTTGCCGGTCGGGCAGAAGGGGGTTTCCCGGGCCTTGAAGGACGCTCTTGCCGTCAATCCGGAGCAGGGTTTTGTCATGCACACCGGCAGCCATTCATTCGATGGCGTTGATCGCATTGCCGCCTACGAGCGTTTGGCCAGCCGGGATTTTTACGTTGCGATCTCGCGTCCCGTCAATCAGGTTTTTGCGCCGATTTATCAACAAATGATGGTTTTTGGCGCCTTGCTCGCGTTGTTGTGGCTGGCTTCTGCGCTCTATGCCCGCCGTGCCTTGCAGGCGGAGCGGCAGATTCATGCCAGCGAAAAGCGTTTCCAGGGCCTGGTGGAAAATTTGCCGGGCATTGTCTGCCTGTACGATCTCGACGCTCGCCGGCAAATGCATTACATCAAGGGCGAAGTCGAGGAACTGACCGGCTACCCGGCCGCCGCTTTTGTCGCGGGGCAGCTGCGTTTTGCCGATTTGATCCTGCCCGAGGATCTGCCGCTCGTTGCGGCGGCGGAGCGGCAGGGGGCGGCGGCGAAGCGCTTCCAGATCGAATACCGGATACGGCGGGTCGATGGGGAAATTCGCTGGGTG
>JAVBXO010000056.1 GCA_030824535.1 Azonexus sp.
CACATAGCGCGTCGCAGCGCTGGCAAAGACATCGTCACGGGTGCGCACATCATCGGCAAACGGGTTGCGGAGCAAGCCGAAAGCTTTACGGGTGGCTGATGTAAGATTCTCGCTTCTCAGGAGCATGGATTCCTCCAATTCAGTGGTTGATTCAGTTTTTGCTTCAGGGACGGCCTCGGCGTGCGGGAACACGTCCGAGGCCACTTCGTTTTGAGGGGCCACCGCCTGCAACGCGGTATTGCGGTCAACCCCTCGGGAAACCAGAAAATCAACCACCCGCACCGGCGCCTCAGCGTCGCGGATCGGCCACTGGCCATGCGCCACGACTCTTGACGCCACGCTGCGCGACAGCCGCGCACCGTTGGCCAGCGCCGATTGCGCGATGCGGTGTTGATTCAAAATCCTTGTCAAATTCATCTCAGCCTCCGACTACCTTGAGCCCGGCGCGCACGCTCAGGCGCTGGGCAATCGCTGCCAGCTCGGACTCGGGAACACCCTCAGGGAACCAGGCCGCGACTTGGCGGTTTTTATCGATGTCCATCACCACGCCCTGGGCCGCTAAAGCGCGGGCGGCTTCGAAGTGGGTGAGGATGATTTCCGGGGCTTGGGCGACGTTGACCGCAACATTCAGCGCGGTACTGCGGCGCGGCAGCGGGGTCACGTCCGGCACGTCGTCGAAGCGCTTGAACGGATTGACCTCGCCACCCAGCGGCAGCACCTTGGCCTTGCGCGCTGCCTTGGCGGCTTCGTCGGTATCGGCACCAGTCGCCAGGCGTTCAATCAGCTTGCGGTTGGTGTCGAGTACGGTATCGGCCGGCGCCTTGTACTCGCGGGCGATATGTGCGGCCTCTGCATCAAAGCCGTGCTCGTCCTTCTCGACCCGTGGCAGCGGGATCAACTGCTCGTTGCGCTCGGCGTCGAGCACCACGGCAAACAGCGATTCAGGCTCAAAAGGATTCACCGCCACGTTCAGCGGCTCATCGATCATCACCCCCGGCACATGCCCGACGCGGTAGCTGTGGCCCTTGAATTCGATGTTGCAGTAGCCATTCACCACGCGGGTTTCCTGCTTGCCATACACCAGCTCGCGCGGATCAACCCCGGCCGCCAGCACGCGCAGTTGCTCGGCGCTGATCTCCATCCACTTCGGATAGCGGGCCATGCCGTGGCGGCTGTGAATCTTGGTGCTGTTGAACCAGCGCATCCAGCGCGCGACCTGCTCGTTGATCCAGTCGATATTCGGCACATGCACCAGCTTGAAGCCGCTTTCGAAGCTGCATTCGACGATGTTGTGGGCGTTCTCCACCTGGCCCTTGGCACGCGGGTTGCCGGCGGCGTTGGTGATCGGCTCGACCAGCAGCCGGCGCAGCAGGTTCTTGAAAGCGCCGCGCTCGCCGGCAGCGCTGCCGGGGTCCATCATCAGATGAAAGGGCACGCCGTAAAGCATCTGCTTCGGCCGCTCGACAATCGCCCGCAGGAAGGCATCCGTCTGGTTGACGATGCTTTCGCCACCGGCGACGTAATGCACGAAGATCGCGCCCGAGCAGTGGTCGGTGATGACATAGCGCGTCAGGCGCTGGCGCTTGATCTTCTCGAAGTTGCCCGGCTTGTTCTTGTAGAACTCGGCGGGCGACATGTCAGCCAGGCCGCTTTCCGGCACATAAAACAAGGTGCTGATCGACGCATCGATCTGCCACACATCATTCGGGTGGCCGCTCTTCTGCGCGGTGGCCGGTGTCGCCCGGCGCAGTTGCTCCGGGTGCAGGCCGGCAGCGTAGAGCGCGCGGCGGATGGCACTGAGCGACCAGGGCTTGACCTCGCCGCTCTCCTCATCAACCCGACCGCGCGGAATCTTGCCTTCCTTCGCCAGCGATTCCACCGCCGTCTCGACCGACACGATCTTCTTGTCGTTGGCGCGGTAGCCTTCCATCATGACGGTCGAGATCAACTGCAGCACCTCGGGCGGAATACCGCTCTTGCCAGAGTCGCTGCGCGTCTTGCGGGGAGCCTTCACGGTCACTTCCTTCAAATAAGCAAACAGGGTGGCGCGGGAGAGGCCGAGCAGCCGGCAAGCCTCGGCATAGATCGCCTCTTTGCCGCCATGGCCCGCCGCCGCCGCGCGGGCAGCGACATCGACCAAGGCTTGAATCAACGCCGGCGACAGCCTCATGATTACGCCTCGTCGTCCATGCCAGCCGTAGCGCGCACCCACTCCGGCGTGCCATCGCCGATGATGTCGGTGAGCAGGAACTCATCGCGGATCGTGGTGATGGACTGCTGCAACTGGCCGACCAGGCCCGCCGCCAAGGGCCGGTAATCCTTGATGTCGCCCGCGTGCTGTTCGAGCGCGTCGAGCGCCAGCAAGGCCTGGCGAAACTTTCCGTTGATCTCCGCCAGCGCGGCGTTCATCTGCTTGGTCGCCTCGGCCATCAGCGCATCGACCTTGTCATCGGGCGGCAGCTTCTTGAAGCCCTGCGCCCGCTCTTCAGCTTCGTCGCGCTGCTGGCCACGAATGGCAATGCGCTCTTCGTCGGCCTTCTTCTCGGCCATCAGCTCGCGAACCCGCTTGCGCAGTTCCTTGACCGAGAGCGTCGCCACTTCATCGAGCTTGAGTTCGCCGGTCTGCCCGGTCAGTTCGAGTTCTTCGATTTGCTCGTCGTCGAGCACCAGCATTTCGAAGAGCTTGGATTGGTTCCCAAGGGCTTTGGTCAAATGGTGCGACGTCGCACCATTTGAAAACTTGCTGGCAGCCTGCATGAAGCGTTTGGCCACACTATGGTCAAGGTTCATAACATCAAGGCGAGCGATGAACTCCCCATGCTGACAGGCTTCCTTGAGCACCATCAGCCCGCGCCCAACTTCCAGGCATGCCTCAACACTGCGGCGCATATTGGCTGCGATATCGCGCTGAATCAGATCAGGATCAGCGAAGCCGGATGGCAGCTGGTAGCCCACGCGCAAAGCCACGGCGCGTACGGCGGCGCTGTGCTGCAACTGAGCCTCTACCAGGGCATGTTCGCCATCGCGCACGCCCTGCAGATGGTTGCCAAAGCCTTCGTGGTCAATGACGACGCCGGTCTCTTGCGGCGTTTCGAGTTTGTTACGTCCAGACATGCTATTTCCTCTTAACCAGGGTTACAGGTAAAACGTTTTTTCACTTGATCCAGCTGGCGCTCGGCGGCATCGATCTCTGCCAGCACCTTGAAACACTGCTGCGGCAGGCGCTGGGTCAGGCGGAAGTGGCCGGTCTTTTCGTCTTTCTCGACCAGGCCAGCCAGTCGCAGGTTGGCGAGGTCGCCGGTCATCACAGCGGCGCTGCAGGCGACTTCACGGGCCAGAACGCTGGGCGGCAGGCCGTGGATGACATGGCCGAAGAGCACCAAGACTTCCTTCAAAATGCGCTGCTGCGCGTCGTTACGGTAGCGTTCCATCCTCAAGCCTCCAGCGGGTATTCGCGGCGCACCGGGATGCGACGGCGGGTGGTATCGCTGAGCAGCTCGCTCTCGTCGGCGACGGCATTCAGGGCGGCGGCGAGTTGGCGCAGCTGGGCCGGGGTCAGCTCAGCACCGTCGCCGGGCAACTGGTCGATGATCGCCAGGGGGGCACCGAGGCGGGTGGCGGTGTGTTTGACCTTGAGGCTTGGGGTCATGATGCCGACCCCTTGCGAACGATCAGCAGCACCCGTGCGGTCGATAACCCGTAGTGACGGGCCAGCTCGTCGGCATTGCTGCCGTTGTAGAGCGCGCGGATCTTGGCATCGCGCTTGGCCGTCACGCTCACCGGCCATTGAAAATTGCGGCTGGCCCGGAAACCGGCATAAATGCGCCAGACAAAGACCAGCGCCACGAGGTCGCACAGCAGGCTGAGCCCGAGCAGCGCGAGCGTGAAATTCTGAAAAATGACCGTGAAGTGCAGGATGAACGAACCGACACAGACCAGTGCCAGCGGCAGCGTGAAGTTCGGCGCCGACGAGCAGGTTCCCAGCTGAGAGCTGACCTGCAGTGCCTCGGCAGCCGTTTGGGACAGGATGGACTGGCCATTGACGCGCCCGGATTCGCGCAGCAGGGCATCAACCTTGCCCTTTTGCGCCGGGGTGTAGCGGCTGGTGTCTTGCGGTGTGCTCATGATGATTTCCTCAGCGGTGGATTAACGGGAAGCCTTGCCCGGCTTCGCGGTGGGTTTCGGGGCGGGCTTGAGGCCCAGGGCGACGGCGGCGTGGTGGGCCATGCCGCGCAGCCCCTTGTTCTTGCCA
>JAVBXO010000055.1 GCA_030824535.1 Azonexus sp.
TTGATCACTCCTCGATCTCCCTGCCTAAAAATGCAGCAGGGTAGTCAATCAAGGGTGGGTCAGATTTCGATGCAATTTACCCCAGCAAGTGGGTCAATTCCGAATGGTCGTCAACACCGGCAACGGCTTCATCAAGAGGACTTTTGCCAGGCCCTGGGCGTGGTGCCCGAAATGAAGTACCAGAATGAAGGTGGTCCGGATCTGGCGCAGTGTTTTGATCTGGTGCGCAGTGCGACGCGCCCCAGTGCGCCGCAGGTCCTGCGACTGCTCGACTATGTGATCTTCAATGCGCTGATTGGCAATCATGATGCGCACGCCAAGAATTTCTCGCTGCTTTACTCAGGCAAAGCCCCCGTTCTGGCACCGCTTTACGACACGCTCTCGACGGCGGTGTATCCAACACTGACGCAGAAGATGGCGATGAAAATCGGCAGCAAGTACAAGTTCAGCGAAGTCCAGGCGCGTCACTGGGAGCAGTTCGCCCGAGGCGTAGGCTTTACCAAGGCTCAGGCCAAACGGCGAATTCTGGAATTGGCAAAGTTACTGCCAGCCACGGCGCGCAAGCTCCGGTCTGACCCCGGACACAGTTTTGCTGGCAATGCCGTGGTTGAGCAAATCAATACCTTGATTGAACAACGCTGCGCCCTGACGATTCGCAGGCTCACCGACCCCGCCGCCGAAAATGACGCAGCCGCCGAACCCTCCGTTTGAACCACCATCCGGACGCGGGTTCGATTCCGGATTTGGCTTCCAAAGTGGGCAAACGGCTATGGCACAAAGCCAGCTGACTTACCCTGCGTTCTGCTCGATCTGTTCAAACAGTTTCTGGGCTGCGAGCCGGGCAATAGCGTCTTGCGCCGGAGCGAGTGGCTCAAGATCTAGGCCGTCACGACCTGCGACATAGGCTGGACCGCCGACATCATCGTCGTAGTCCGAACCGTCCTCGTTGATCGCGTAATGCGCATCTTGAGTCAGATCCGTTCCGACTAGCCGGGACAGGTACGCCCACGTCCAGCAGCGCTGCAGGTCACCATGGTCGTATTCTTCAATGAGCTGGAGCATGGCTTCCGTGTCTCCACTCTCGGCAGCAAGGGTCAGCCAATGCCTGGCATCAGCAGGGCGCCCCATGCGTTCTGCAATAGCCGCAATGGCGGCTGGGTCAGCATCGACGCCGTGGCGCGCCTGCTCGAAGAAGGTCGGATCGTCAAATCGATCCGCTAAGTCGAGAAGTGCATCTTGATGGCCCAGCCGACCAGCCTCCCTCAAATGGTGAGCGTACTTTTCAGCGTGGGCCAGACGAGACGCATGCGCTTCGGCCCACTCCTTTTCCACCCCCGTCAGAACGCGTCCCTGCTGCCGCTGGTGGTACCAATAGGAACTGCCAGCATCAAGGTCATCGTCATCGTCAGGAGCGTATATCAGAGCCAGTGCGTAGTGAGCCTGAGCATTGCCCTTGCTGGCTGCAGCATCCAATCCGTCGACGAGGATGGGTCCGAACGCCTCGTCGGTAGGCTCGAATAGTTCATCCTCATCGTACCCGAGCTCGTCGTCCTGGTTGGGCGATTTGCCTCGCAGGCGACTGATCAATGACGAGATGCTGGCAATGCCGATTTGCCGCTCAGACAGAAAGGATTCCAGCGCCGACGCCGCGAGAGTCGCAGTGTCTGGCTGATATCCAAGCTCAATGCAACGTCGGTTGATGAACGCACCTTGCGGGAGTGCCTGCTTATCGTTCTGGCGTAGCTCCGTCAGTACGGTATTCACACCAAACGCGGCATGGGAGTTGAAACCAAAGGAAGCAGCCAGAAGCTCGTAGATGTGGGCTCTCTTGAAAGAGGCACCGGTGCTGGCCTGTACGTGTTGCTGCGCGGAGTAGGCGAGTTCTTTGATTGTCATGACAAACTTTTCCTCGATGCCACGCCGGTTTCGGGTCAGGCGCACACGTTTAAGTCCCCGACGACGAGGCTCAAAGAGAAGTTTTCAATGACGGTGAAGTAACGCCTTTTTTTACTCGTGTGCAAGTAAGGTGGGCACCAGTGCTGATGTTATACCGGCGCCACCGCACGGTCTAGACAAGCCTAGCCCGCTGCTCATCCCACAGCGCTGGCGGATCAACCGCCAAGTCAAACAACGTGACATGGTTCGGTAAGGCGTCATCCAGAATGGCAGCCACGATGTCAGGCGCCAGCGTGGTCAGATCCCCACGAGCTCGTTTAAACGCCGTCAGACACAGAATGACCAAATAGCCCATGTTCCATCTAACTGCACGCGTTGCTTGGCACGACTCCCGTTGGAACGACACCGTCTGTCGTCCTTCCTCCTGCAGTCTGTAGCTCTGTTCGAGTTCTTGCCTGTGCGGCCAGCTCTTCCAGTTCCTTGCGGGTTCACCCAAGCATGGCCTGCCGATTGGCCTCGTCCTGAATGATGCGGCACTGTTCGATGATGTCTGAAAAGCTCGGTTGATTCAGGGGCAGCAGACCATCCTCCAGCATTGCGGCGTAATCCTTTTCGAGCACCACGAGCGATTCACCCGCGGGAATCAGTTGCAACTGACCACGGACAGCGGCGAAGTAGTCGATCTTGTTGCCAGTCGCATCTTTCTCAATGAAGAACACCGATTTGTGTTCTGCAACGGCCTGAGCCAGCGCCTGGTCTGCGCAAGCTGCAGCAAAGTATGACGTTTTTGCGATGGCCGCCAAGTCGTACCAGTGACGCGAATAGCGCTCACCGCGCAAGCGCCCCTGCAGACAATACACATGAGCAGCGGTGGCCTTTTCCCAGAAAGTGCGCTCTGCCGCCATCACCAAGGGCTGGGCAACAGGGAAAGCGACCTCTTCGATTTCTGGTGCAATATCGCAAGCCACCGGCTGCACATAGTGCGGCTCGCCCGTGGCGCGGGCACCGAACTCCAGCAGGATCGTGGGCGCTGAATATCCGGTTCCCGTTCTGACCGCCGGATAGGCCAGGATCAGCTTGTCCTTATCTTTGCCGGCCCGCGTCAAGCTCGCGCCCAGCCCAGACTTCTGCAAGGCCGCCGCGATGACCGGCATGACCGTCGCTTCGATCCAGTCCGGCAGGCGGTGGCGAACCGCGCTGCTGATCTTCTTCTCTTGGCTGGCCGAATCAGGTATGGGGTTGCCTTGTTTCAACAGGTCGGCGGCCAGTTCGCGGATGTCATAGGTAAGGTCCACGTCCTCAGAGAACCGGTCAATGATGCGATAGACCTTTGACAGCGAGGTGCCGCCCTTGAAAGTGAGTTTACTGGCCAAGTCGGACTCGTAGATGGCAGAAAGCACCCAGACCACCCAGATGTCCTTTTCGAGCAGGTGTGCAGGCCGCCCGGTACGGGCGGCAGCGAACTCCAAGGCTTCAACCTGATCGTCCCGACTGAGCGAAAACCAGGACTCAGCCATGTGCGATTGCCTCGCTGACCACTTTAGCCATCCAGCTCGGCAATGCGGCCCGCGCGCCACGCACGGCCTCCCATTCGGACTCGGACAATTTAGAGCGAAGTTGCTTCAATGCCGCCGGTGCGGCTTCCGGCCCCAGCCATGACAGCGCACGAATCACTTTGCCCGCAGGGCGCTTGCCCAACAAAAGTTGCCAGCGGTTACCGTGCTTTAGCTCCACGCGCCGGCCACCAAGATGCAGGGTGCGGGATGCGCCGGATGTTAGAAAAACCTCACGGGTCGGAACCTGCGTAGTCAGACCCAGCGCATTGGCTTCAGCAGCACCATTAGCCACCACTATTTCGCCGCTACGAGCCTCAATGGCTTGCACTAGCGATTCGGTAGACGGCGGACGGGAGCCAAATCGTCCCCGATGAGGCGCGACATAGGCGCCACGACTGACGCGGAGCAATCTTCCTTCCTGAGCCAAGCGGGACAAGGTTTTGTCGATAGCAGCCCGCGACCCCAGATGCAGGAATTCCTTGGGCGACAACAGCCCCCCTTCGGGCATTGCCTGGGCAGCAGACAAGATGTGCTCAGCAAGACGGCTCATGGTCAAGACTCCTTTGTCAGAAATATAAAGTAGTTTCTGACAACCCGCAATTTGGTATGGCAGGTCGAGCCAATGGTCGCAGCTAGCCCCGAAGCCCACAGTCGATGGAAGATCTACTTACTGCAGACCTAGGGAAACACTGATTTAATCCCGCCCCCCGTAGAATGCCCAAGTCATCCCGAGTCTTGCAACTACCTCGATGAAAAAGCAAACCAGCTTCGCCGACATGGAGTACTCGGCGCGTCAG
>JAVBXO010000430.1 GCA_030824535.1 Azonexus sp.
GCCAGGCTGGGTGGCGGTGCCTGCCGCTTCGCTGTACCAGCCAAAGCCGCAAAAACACCACTCACTGCGCCTGGCCCCCTGCCGCCGAGGCGGGCCGGATTGCCGGACCAGACCGGCGACGGCGGCTTACGCCTGCCGCGACCGACGGGTACTGCACTTAGCCTGTTTTTTGAGGACAGGATTGGAGCGGGAGTCGAACCCGCGACAGGCCGTTTGCACGGTTGCTCTACCACTTGAGCTATCCAAGGGTGGGAATGCCGGGAATCGAACCCGATCTGCAGCCAACCTGCCATCCCGACGTCACTCCCCGGCAGCGGCGGCATACGGCGAAACAACCGGGGTTTCCCCACGGGTTCCACCGCACCGGCGAGGTTCAGAACCCCTACCCGTCGGCCCTGCTGCAAGTCGGCAACGCCTTCCTTACTGCGAGAGCCGTGCCAGCCTGCATCCGCCAGCCACAAAAATTTTCAAGCCGCTGAATTCATGCCTATTTTTGCGGTCAACCGCAAAAACATGGCAAAAACCATAATCGATTTATCTATCCTATAATCCTGTTACTTATAAATCTGGATAAGATCCGCGATGAAAAAAACTGTCGTCATCGGCTTTCTCGGCAGCCAGCTCGATTACGCCGGCAAGGGGGCCAACCGCTGGGAAAGATGGCGGCCGAGCGTCGGCCTGTGTCAGCAGGAAGACCTGCTGGTGCAGCGCTTCGAGCTGATCCACGATGCGCGCATGCGCGGTACAGCCGAGCGCGTGCGCCTGGACATCGCCAGCATTGCGCCGGAAACCGAGGTGCGGCGGGTGGAAATGGAATTGCAGAATCCCTGGGATTTCGAGGAGGTCTATACCGCGCTGCATGATTTCGCGCGCAACTACCCCTTCGACACCGAGAACGAGGATTACCTGATCCACATCACCACCGGCACCCACGTCGCGCAGATCTGCTGGTTTTTGCTCGCCGAAGCGCGTTACCTGCCAGCGCGGCTGTTGCAGACCTCGCCGCCCCGTAAAAAGGAAATCGCCAACAGCATCGGCAGCTACGAGATCATCGACCTCGATCTCTCGCGCTACGACCGCATCGCCCAGCGCTTTGCCCGCGAACGCGACGACAGCGTCTCCTTCCTGAAATCCGGCATCGCCACGCGCAATCCGGAATTCAACCGCATGGTCGAACAGATCGAGCGTGTCGCCGGGCGCTCGCGCGCGCCGATGCTCTTGGTCGGGCCGACCGGCGCCGGCAAATCCTTCCTCGCCCGGCGGATTTATGAACTGAAACACCAGCGCCAACGCCTGGCCGGCCGTTTCATCGAAGTCAATTGCGCGACGCTGCGCGGCGATTCGGCGATGTCCACGCTGTTCGGGCACGTCAAGGGCGCCTTCACCGGCGCCCAGAGCGAACGCCCTGGCCTGTTGCGCTCAGCCGATGGCGGCCTGCTTTTTCTCGATGAAATCGGCGAACTCGGCCTCGATGAGCAGGCGATGCTGCTCAAAGCCATCGAGGAAAAGCATTTCTTCCCCTTCGGCAGCGACCGCGAAGCCGCCAGCGACTTCCAGCTGATCGCCGGCACCCACCGCGACCTGCGGCAATGGGTGCGCGAAGGGCGCTTTCGCGAAGACCTCTACGCCCGCATCAACCTGTGGACCTTCGACCTGCCCGGCCTCGCTGGCCGCCCGGAAGACATCGAGCCCAACCTCGATTACGAACTCGAACGCTACGCCGGCGAACACGGTCAACAGGTACGCTTCAACGTCGAAGCCCGGCGCCGCTACCTGGCCTTCGCGACCTCACCCGAAGCCCGCTGGCGCGGCAACTTCCGCGAACTCGGCGCCTCGCTGACCCGCCTGGCGACGCTGTCCGACGCCGGCCGCATCACCGAAACCGACGTCACCGCCGAAATCACCCGCCTGCGCCACGCCTGGCACGATGGCGTGAGCCTTGACGCCTGCCAGCAAATCCTCGGCGACCGCGCCGCCAGCCTCGACCTCTTCGACCGCTGCCAGCTCAACACCGTCATCACCACCTGCCGCAGCAGCCCCACCCTGTCAGAAGCCGGCCGCCGCCTCTTCGCCGCGTCGCGCCGGGAAAAGAAGCAAAGCAACGATGCGGATCGCTTGCGCAAATATCTGGCGCGGTTTGAGTTGAGTTTTGAGGGGATCAGACAAGGCACAAGCCCCGAGTCGACCGGCAGCGAACCATGAGCAATCCGCATTGTGACGATTGAAGAAGTGAGGAAACGCGATGAACGCACTTACTGACGGTGTGCAAATTCTGCGGGATGCCAGCGGGCATCCGGCGTTTGCTGTGCTGCCTTTTGCTCAATACCAAGCTTTGCTGGCTGGCGCGGCCAAGCCGGAGCCAACGATACCCAATACCGTGGTCAATGCGGTTTTCGATCAGGGGGCTTCGGTCATCGCTGCCTGGCGCGAACATTTGCATTTGACCCAGGCTGAGGTGGCGTCCCGAATGGGTATTTCCCAAGCCGCTTTCGCGCAAATGGAAGCTGCCAAGCGCCCGCGCAAGGCGACGCTGGCGAAGGTCGGTGCTGCACTGGGGCTGGACTTGGCGCAGTTGGCCTGGTGAGGAATTTACGGAGCTTCACGCCGGCGAGGAAATGACAGTTTTGAATGAATCAGTGCCATCCCTGGGATTTTTCGGACTTCAGGTGCTCTCCAGCACCCGCATTTCGATATGCAGTCCGGCAGCGGCAGCCATGTTGACCAAGGCGTCCAGGGCAAACAAGTTGATCTTGCCGCGCATCAGGTCGGAAACCCGTGGCTGGGTAACACCAAATAGTTTGGCGGCCTGCGCCTGACTCAGGCCGACCCGCGCGATGTGCGCCTTCAGGGCCATCATCAGGCTGGAGCGCAGCTTCATATTTTCGGCTGCTTCGGGGGTGTCTTCGAGGGCATCCCACACGCTGGCGAATTGTTCATTGCTCATTGGCCTGCTTCCTTGATCAAATCACGATAACGACGCTCGGCCAGGTCCACATCCGGTTTGCTGGTCTTCTGCGTTTTCTTCTGAAAACAATGCAGCACATAAACCGCATCGGCAAACTTCGCCACATAAATGACCCGAAATGCGCCGGCAGCATCGCGAATCCGGATTTCTTTCACCCCTTGCCCAATCGTTGGCATCGGCTTCCAGTCATCCGGCGCATTGCCTTGTTGTACCTGGTCGATCTGATGCCCAGCCTCCTGCCGCGCGGACACCGGAAAAGCGCGCAGGTCATCCAGGGAATTTCCCAGAAATACGACAGATTTCAAATGGGCCATTCGCCAAATATACAAATTTTTGTATAAAACAACAAGCCTTTAGGCGCCTTTTGCATTCAGCGCTACATCCTCAACGCGCCAGCGTCGCCGCCCAGGCTTCCGCCGCCGGCCGGACGCGGTCGAACCAGGGTTCGGGGTAGATGCCGATGCCGACGATCATGACGATCAGCGCGATCAGCACTGCCCATTCCCGGGGGCGCAGATCTTCGGCGTTTTCTACGGTCGACCGTGAAATCGGGCCGAAAAAGGCTTTGCGGTAGAGATGCAGGAAAGCGCCGGCGGCAATCGACAGACCGAACAGCGCGGCCATGCCGGCGCCGGTGTGGGATTCCAGCGCCGACAGGATCAACAGGAATTCGCCAGGAAAACTGCTGGTGCCGGGCATGCCGACGCCGGCCAGACCGCAGACGAGGAAGCCGGTGGCGAGCAGCGGCATGCTTTTGGCAACGCCGCCCAGCGCCTGGATGTCGGTCGAGCCGGTGCGCTGACGGAGGAATTCGAGCAGGATGAAGGCGCCGCCGGTGGCCACCGAGAAACTCAAGAGCAGCGACACCGCCCCCTGCGTCGCCTGCGCCGAGAACGACGCCAGCCCCAACACGGCGAGGCCGACGTGGCAGATGCTGGCGTAGGCCAGCGCGACGCGTAGATTGCTTTGCCCGAGCATCGCCACTGCACCGTAGAGCAGCGCCAGCGTGCCGAGACCGGCAAGCAGCCAGTGCAACTGGATGGCAACGTCGGGGGCCAGCGGAATGGCGAAGCGGATCAGGCCGTAGGCGCCAAGTTTCAGCCCGACCAGCAAGGCCGTCAGCGAACCCGGCGCGGCGAGCGCGAATTGCGGCAGCCAGGTGTGCAGCGGCACCAGCGGCAGCTTGATGCCAAAGCCAAACAGGCAGAGCAGGAAAACCGCCCATTGGGTGTTTTTCGGCAGCGGCATGGCAAGCAAGGCGAT
>JAVBXO010000120.1 GCA_030824535.1 Azonexus sp.
GGGCAGAAGCCGTTCCGGCCGGTGATACGGAAAAAGAGGGCGCAACGATTACAGCAATGCATCCGCAAATGAGCCTTTATCGGTGATGGACGGAAACGCGAACCGGTCAGAAATTGTTTTTGTCGCCGGCATGACCGGGACCGGCAAAACACAATGGCTGCTGCAACGCCTGGAGCGGCCGAAGCGCAAGCGGCTGATGATCTGGTCGCCGAAGGAAGTCATTGACAACTACACCGGCCGCTTCGGCGGGGTGCTGGTGACCAGTGCGGCGCAGTGCCTGGAAGTCGTGAAGGCGGCCGGGGCCGGGCCGTGCTGTGTCATCTTTGCACCGCCGGGAAGTCGGAAAAAAGACACGGTCCTGTTTTCCGCGTTCTGCGAAATCGCCAGGTTGGCGCGGAATATGTGCGTGGTCGTCGAGGAAGTGCATACCGTAACTTTCGCATCGTCGGCGCCAGAGGGCTGGTCAAAACTGAACCTGATGGGGCGTGGATACGGTGCGAGCGTCTATGCGCTGAGTCAGCGGCCGGCGTCGGTCGATAAGGACTTCTTCGGCAATTGCTCCCTCTATCACACCGGGCGGCTCGGGTTCGCCGAAGATGCAAAAGTAATGGCTAGGCTCCTGGGTGTACCGCCGTCCGAATTGCTGGCGATGCCGGATATGCACTACATCGAGAGGGAGCCGAGAGCCGGTGCAGCAGTGCGCGGAATCACGAAATTCAAGGCCAGATGAAAAATAGTTGACCGCGGGTCAGGCAAAAAATCGGCCCCCCAATGGCGCGTAACCATTGGGGGGCTTTCTCTTGGTTTTACGGGATTTGCGAGAAAAAGGAGGTCAAGCCGAAACGGCTAATTTCAACCTCCTGGAGATTCCAAAAAATGGAAACCAAACTGAAGTCTTACGCCTGGTTCCTGGCCTTCGCGGTCGCTACTCGCGTTATCGTTGTTCCCCTGGCAAAGTCCATGGGCATTCCGTTCGTCAAAGACCTGTAAGCGAGGGCCGGAAAATGCTCCTCGTTAAAAACCTGCCATTCTCGAACGTCGGAAACAGCGGCGTAGCGTCGGTTTCGCTGCCGATCGGTATGAGCTATAACCGCATCATTCTTGCGCTCGGCGGCGAGAGTTTTTCGAAGTCGATGATTACGAACATCAAGGTTCGGGTCAATGGAAAAACCGTGTGGGAAAACACCGGCGCCCGACTGGATGCGCAAAACAGCTATCGGGGCATTGCTTCTGATCCTGATTTCCTGACCATCGATTTTACTGAGCCGCGTGCAAAGAGCATGGCCGAGCAGTTCATCGGCAACATCAACACCGCGAACGGTGTTTCGTCGGTCACGATGGAAGTCACGATTGCCGGCGCGACGGGGCCAACGCTGGAGTCGTGGTCAGAACTCGGTCCGCCGGCACCGCTCGGCGTCATCGCCAAGCAGATCCCGTTCACTGCTAGCTTCGGATCGTCGGGCAAGTTCCCGTTCAAGCTGATCGATGCGGCAAACAAGGGCGCGATCATCAAGCGCGTGCATTTTGCGCACGGTGGGCAGATGACATCGCTGGAAGTCAAGAAAAACGGCATTGTCATTCATGACAGTGTGCCGACTGCCGTCAATTCGTTCTACCAGGGCGAGTACCGCAAGGAAAGCCAGGCGAACCTTTACACCTATGATCCGTGTTGCGATGACAATTATGCAAATTCGGTGAAAACGGCCGATATGGTATCGATGGAATTCAACCCGATTTTCGGCGGTGCCGACACGGTGACAGCGGTGATCGAAGTCCTGGATGTGATCGGCAACATGTAACAAGGGGGTCGCATGGTCGGAGTAGATGAATACGGGGATTTGACGCTGATCCTGGATGATAGCGTGCCGGGGTATCAGACCGACGGGACGTTCGTGACACCAGCGGCGGCGCAGCAAGTCAATAACCCGGCGAATACGGCCGGCTATTCGTCGCCCATGTCTGATAGCACGCTGAAACTGCTAACGCAGGGTATCAGCACATTGGGCACGCTCGGTAGTCAAGCAATGATGTTGGATTACAGGCGCTATGAGGCAACCAATGGTGGGCTCTTCATGCAGGGGTACGCGGCAAACGGCATGCGGGCGACTCAAGTAAGCCCGAATTTTTCGGCGCTGCTGATCCTGGGTGCCGCAATCGTCCTGATGGTCAAGGATTAGGCGATGGATTGGATATCGGCGGCAATTACGGCGGCGGCTCAGTTGGGGTCGGCGTCGATTAACTCGAAAAACGGTGGCAAGGCGGCAGCAACGCCGGGCTTGTCGTCGTCGCTGTGGTCGGTCGATGCGTCAATGAACAATGGCGCATACGTCGTGACAACGGGCGGGTCGGTCGCAGAAGTCAGCGCGACGACGAGCCGGACGACGTCACCAAGCGCTGAGCTTTCGACGGGCCTGGGTGGAATGCTGCCGGGGTCGGGAGGTCAAGGGCTGGATATGTGGTCGCTGCTGGCTATCGGTGCGCTGATTTGGAGTTTGGCAAAATGAGTCTTTTTGGTGGGCTTTTTAACGACAGTTCGTCGAGTAGTGAATCGACAAAAACCGACGTCACGAACACGGATAACCGCAGCGTTGCCGACGCCGGCGCAACATCGCTAAGCCTGAACGGCTCGAACAATAGCGTGTTCAATAGCGTGACAGATGGCGGCGCAATGGCGGCGCTGAACAATGTGCTGAACGGTGCGGGAAACGTCGTAGCCGCATCGCTGAATACCGTCAGTGACTCGACGAGTAATGCCCTCGGCGCGATGGGCATCACGGCGAGTAGTGCGCTGACCGGGGCGGGTAACGTGGCGGCGGCGGGCTTGAATGCCGCCAGCGACGCGACGAGCAACGCCCTGGCGGCAATGGGCATTACGTCGAATACCTTGATGGCCGAAGCGTCGAAAATCGTCACCGGGCAGCAAGTGGCAAATTCAAATGACTACGGATTGATCCTGGGCGCGATGCTCAAGCTGAATGAGCAAAGTCAGGGCATGCTGGGTCAGAACGTTTCACTGGCGCGGGATTTGACGGCCGGCGCGGCCGGCGCTTATCAGGATGCAGCAAGCCAGGCGAGCGGGACGAAAAGCCTGGTACTGGCGGGGCTGGTCGTTGTTGGAATTGCGGCCGTCATGGCCTGGGGGAAGTAATGCAAACATATTCATTTAGCTTCGAAGACGGTAGCGGGCTGATCGACCTGAACGTGCCGGGCAAGTACTTCGCACTCATCGCGTGCAATTCGCCGGTCGACATTCGCTTTTACAGGCAGGGTAAAAAGCTGGATCTGGGCGACATCAAAAATGTGCTGTCCGGACTTGAATGCACGCTCGGGGAGATGTCGGACACAGAACCGGCGTTTGATCGTGTGCAGATTCAGACCAGCGCGGCGGATACCGTCACGTTCGGCATCAGTAACGGCAGTAGTCGATATAACCGGGGCTATTCGACAGTCCATGTAGAAAACGTCAGCGGGCCATTTAGCCAGGCAGTGCTGGCATTCGCCGACCTGGAGGCGCGCGAGGTGTTGCACGCTTCTGTCGAGCGGCGATATGTGTTGATCCAGAACCGGCACGCGACGAGCAGCATTTTTGTGAACGTGTCGGGCGATGTGGCAACCAGCGCGAACGGGGTGGTAATCATGCCGGGGGGGAGTTTCGAGATAGCGGGCTATGTGCCGAACGGCGCAGTATCGATTTATGCCGAAACTCAAAATGACGCTGTTGTTATGGTGGCGGGGTAATCATGGGTATTAATAATCCTCAAAATCTGCAAGCCATCGCGGCGGCGCTGGCGGTAGTCGATGGCAAGGTGGATAGCGTCGATACGGTGCTCGGGGTCGTTGATGCGGCGATGGTGCGTGTCGAGGACCGTGTCAATAATCTGCCGCAGATTACCGGGAAAATTCTGTTAACGGGCCTGGGGACGATGCTTGTGCCGCAAACCGGGTATTACTCGGTATCCCTGATTTCGGCCTGGAGCGCATCCGGGCCGGCCGGGCATGCGGCGGCGCGAATCGGTGTGCCGCTGTTCTTCACGAAGGGCGAGACGGTCACGTATTACGGGGCAGATTTCACCGATCCGCTGGAGTCCGGGGTGTCATATTTCGGCATCGTGGGGGACCGCTTCGTATCGTCAGACGACGCAGGCGTCGAGGGGACCATTGCCGGCCAGTCGTGCGCGCTCGCTCCCTATGGGCATGCGACGACTTACGGGTTGGCGCCGGGCGC
>JAVBXO010000054.1 GCA_030824535.1 Azonexus sp.
TGGAATCAGTCATGGGCGTACAGGAAGAGGGCTGCGCGAAGTCGGAAGTGACAGCATAGCCGATGGGCGCAACCGGTGTGCTGCGCCGATCCAGGCATCAAGCCATGACATAATTGAAAAATGGAATTTGATTTTATTTTTTGGGGAAAGCATGCCAGCGAATGATGGAGGCGTTGCCGCGGTAGACCGGGCATTAACAATCCTGGATGCGTTTACCGAGGCTGATCACAGCTTGACACTGACCGAGCTTTCAAGGCGGGCCGGCTTTTACAAAAGCACTACGCTGCGCCTTGCCGAATCGTTGGAGCGATTTGGCTATCTGCGCCGCCTTGAAGATGGAGCATTTCGTCTGGGTCCAAAGCCGATGTTCCTTGGAGCGCTTTATCAAAAGCACTTCAAGACCTCCGAATTCGTGCCTCAGGTTCTGCATCAGATCGTCGCTGAATTGCATGAAGGTGCCGCGTTTTTCATTCGTGACGAGGAACAGCGAGTCTGTATCCACTGCGCCGAATCTACCAGGGCGATCCGTGATTCGATTCAGGAAGGTGCGCGATTGCCGCTGAAGCAAGGGGCAAGCGGCCATGTGATTCTCGCATTTAGTGGAGAAGAGGGGGCCAGGTACGACCATATCCGTGAACAGTTGCACGCGATTTCAATGGGCGAATGCGATCCTGAAACCGCAGCGATTGCTTGTCCGGTTTTTTCAACCGGACAGAAGCTGGCAGGGTCGATCAGCCTCTCCGGACCCAGATATCGTTTCGAGAACGCTGATCTCGTTGGCATGGTCGCCGTTCTGGAAAAGTATTCGGCCCAGCTTTCAATTGCTTTTGGCGGTATTTGGCCAAAAAAATAGTCTGCGCCGCGCTTTTATTTCTGGCATTTTGCTGGCGTTAAAAATTTGTCTATTTTGCGCCATTATCAGAACAGTGTTTTGTCTGATAGAATAATTTCCACTGTAGCACACTAAGAGTCTGACATGTCTTTTTCTCGTCCGATTGAGCTGAAGAACGCTTCCTTGTCCGCCGATAAGGAACCCCTGGTTTGCGCCCCCCTTGTTGGTGCCACTGAAGCGGCTGTCCTCAGCGAACTGGCAGCGATTCTTCCGAAAAAACCGGAATTACTGGAATGGCGCGTCGATTTTTTTGACGGTATCGCCGATACCGGGCGGGTTGTCGCGATGGCCAAGGCGATTCAGGAAAACGCTGCCGGAATTCCACTGATCTTTACCCGTCGCTCGATTCGTGAAGGCGGCAATCCGATTCCGCTTGACGAGGATCAGGTTCTCGCGATGTGCCAGGCGGTTTGCCGTTGCGGTGCAGTTGATCTCTTCGACTACGAACTGAGCGTCGAACCAGCTTATTTTGCGGCAGCGGTTGCGCTGGCTCGCGAAACCGGTGTCCGCCTGATTGCCTCTTTCCACAATTTTCAGGAAACGCCGAGTACCGAAGTGCTGCTCGCGAAGTTTGTTGCCATGGAGCAGGCCGGCGCGGATATCGCCAAGATTGCGGTGATGCCGAAGGAATTGCGCGATGTGCTGACCTTGCTCGATGCAACGCTGACCGCCCGTAATACCCTGAAAATTCCGCTGATCAGCATGTCGATGGGCGGTTTGGGGTCCTTGAGCCGCCTGTTCGGCTGGGTTTTCGGTTCTTCGGTCAGCTTTGCCGTCGGGGACAAGACTTCAGCGCCTGGTCAGGTGCCGATTGAGCAACTCAATACCGTCGTCGACATCGTGCATCGCGCTCTCAAGGGCCAGTAAGCGTGGCGGTCGGTTGCGATTGCCGCCGGCCAAGGTTTGACGCGGTATCCCGGTGACCACGGCCAGCACGCAGGAAAAATGACCAATGTTTGAAATTCTGGTCATTACCGGGCCAATTTACTTGATCATCGTGATCGGCCTGCTCGCCGTGCATTTTGCGCTGTTCAGCAAGGCCGACATGCGGGTTTTGGGCAAGCTGGTGCTCAATCTGGCCTTGCCCTGCCTGCTGTTCAATGCCGTGGCGCAGCGCTCCTTTACCGAAGTTTTCGATATCGGCTACCTGCTGGCTTACGCAATTGGTACGCTGGCAATGATCGCTGGCGGTCTGTTCTGGGTGAGCCGTGTTTGTCGGCAGGCGGCCCCGGCGGATGTCTATGGGGCGATGGGCATGAGTTCATCGAACAGTGCATTCGTCGGTTTCCCCATTCTGTTGCTGACCTTACCGACGATTGCGCCCTCTGCTTTTGCGATGAATGTGATCCTCGATAACCTGTTGGTCCTGCCCTTATTGCTTCTGCTTGCCGATGGCGGCGGCAAGGAAGGGTGCAGCAATCGTCAGCTCATTGGCCAGTTGCTGCGTCGCTTGTTGACCCATCCGCTGATTTTGGCCCTGATGATGGGGTTGACCGTAGCATTGCTGGGGTTGCAGCTGCCAACGCCTTTGACCCGGACTATCGGCTTGTTTGCCCAGGCCAGCAGCGCCGTATCACTACTGGTCATCGGCGGGACGCTCTACGGCTTATCCATGCATGGCATGGCCCGACAGGTGTTGCCGGTGGTACTGGGAAAACTGCTGTTGCATCCACTATTGGTGCTGGCCGCATTCGGTGGCCTCGGTGTCATGGGCTTGGCGATATCGCAGGAAATGAAACAGGCCGGGGTTTTGCTGGCGGCGATGCCGATCATGAGCGTCTATCCCATCCTCGCCCAGCGGCATGGTCAGGAGGCAACAGCCGCCGCCAGCCTGTTGCTGACAACCTTGCTGTCCTTTATCAGTGTCAATTTACTGATTGCCTTGCTCCATGCCGGCTACTTTTAAGCACCACCATTCCTGTAGCTTCTCAACGACGGTGTTCGGAACTGGCCGGCTCTGAGCAAAAATGCCTCAAATTTGCGGTCGACCGCAAATTTGAGGCATTTTTGAAGACAAGCTGACAGGCGCCCGAAGCAGGGCGCATCTGGCCAATTTCAGTTTTATGCGAACTGCTTTTCGGCGTGAAGCAGTTCGACTTCCTCATGTTCCCATTGCTTGACGGCATCGGAAACGACGCGGGCTTTTTCATGCGTGTCCGGTGTGTGGGCGTGTGCAACCGTGAATTCTTCCAGGGCTTCGTGGATGGCTTCCGCTTTGGTGTGAGCGTGCGTATGGGGCATGGCTTGGGCCTTTCCGGGGCGATTCGTGACAGCGGCAGGGCTGTGCAAGTTCAAGGATTTGCTGCGATGCAACAATAAAAGTCTATTGCTGTGGTAGCGACAGATCAATGATTCCCGGAAAAAATTAATGCATTGCACAATAGAAAACCACGGCCAGCAGCTTGCCCGGCTTGGTCTAGTGTCTGCTTGTAGTCAGCTTTTTCCGGAGTCACCGCTGCAGAACGATGCAGCCTCGTGCGCATTGATGTTTTAGAAAAAGCCGGTGAGAGAAAAAGGGGGCTTAAGCAGTCAAACCTTCAGGCCAAGCCGGTTTCCAGCGTCTGGGCGTACAAGCGTTGCAAATCGCTGGTGTCGGGCGGGCGTTTCCTGTCCATGGCAAAACCACGGATTTGCATCAGGATTTTTCGCGCCATGGGTTCGCTCAGCGTGAGGCCAATTTCTTCGTAGGCGCGAACAACACCGCTAGTACCGGAGTGTTTGCCGAGAACAATACGGTTGTTGCGCCCAAGTATTTTGGGATCGATGCTTTGATAGTTTTCCGGATTCTTGAACAGTCCATCCACGTGAATACCCGCTTCGTGGGTAAAAACCCAGCCGCCGACAATGCTCTTGTTGGCGGCAACCGGCCGTCCCGATGCCTGGGCAACGAGGGCAGAGATCGACGCCAGGCAAAGCGTGTCTACGCCGGTATCAATCGAGTACAACTGCTTGAATGCCACCACAGACTCTTCCAGCGGGGCATTGCCGGCACGCTCGCCAAGGCCATTGACCGTTGTGTTGATGTGGGTTGCACCGGCACGGACAGCAGCCAGCGTATTCGCCGTCGCCAGCCCAAGGTCGTTATGGGCGTGAATTTCCAGCTCCAGGTCGGTATGGCTGCGCAATGTGGCGATTGCTGCATGCGTAGTGAAGGGGTCGAGAATGCCCATCGTGTCGGCAAAGCGGAAGCGGCGGGCACCGGCCTGCTGGGCGACCTCGAGGATCTGGAGCAGAAACTCCGGATCGGCCCGGGAGGAGTCCTCGCCACCAAGGCAAACGTCGGCGCCGCGCTCACGAGCAGCAGGGATCAGC
>JAVBXO010000048.1 GCA_030824535.1 Azonexus sp.
GCCTTCGCCGGTGCAGTACTGGGCGTACTCGGGCAGCATGCGCAGGAAGGTGGCGTATTCGCCGGCTTCCCACAGTTGCAGCGCGCGCAGGTCGACCTGCTTGTTGAATTCGCGGCTGATGCTGTTGAAGCCCTGCTCGACCAGACGGTTTTCCCAGATCTGGTGCGACAGCGAGCCGGAAGCGATCAGCGCGACCTTGCAGTTGCTGCGGGCAACGGCCCGGGCCACCGCTTCACCCAGAATGCGCGACTCTTCCAGCGAACCGAAGGTGCTCCAGCCGGCAATCGAGATCACGCGGATCTTGCCTTCCGGATTCATGTAGCGCATCGGCAGGATGGTGCCGTACTCGAGATCGAGCGAAGCCACTTCGTGGGCGCGGGTCTTGACGCCCATCGCCGTCGCTTCCAGGGCGATTTCACGGCCCAGCTCGACGTTGCCGGGAAACTCGTAAGGCAGATCCTGGATGAAGTGCGGGAACTCGTGACTGGTGTAATTGCCAGCATGAACCGGGTTGTTGTTGATGTGATACCCGGCATTGACCAGCCAGTGCGTGTCGAAAACGATGAAGGTATCGACCCCCAGCTCGACGGCGCGACGGCCGATTTCGTGCTCGGCATCGATGGCCGCCTGACGGCAACCGTGCGCCGGGCCGGGCTGCTCGGAAATGAGCATTGACGGTACATGTGTGGCCTTCACGGCCATGACGATTTCACCCATGAATCTGTCTCCTGACAATTTGTTGGTTGGTTTCTCTATCGGGGTGATGGTCTGGCTTTAGTAAGGCCCCAAAGCCGTCGTCATTCCCGCGCAGGCGGGAATCCAGGAAATTCGACGAACTGGATCCCCGCCCCCGATCAGGTCGAGGGCAGGCTCTGCGCGGGGATGACGGTAGCGAGCGCTGGAGCATCTCTTTCAGCTCTTTTTAAACCGGGAAAACGACGTTGATCTGGCCGGTGCCGGAGGAACCGAAGTACGGCGTGACGACTTCGGCCTGACCCTGGTACTGGTCCCAGCCCAGCGCGCCGAGCAGCATGGCGGTGTCGTGCATCATTCCTTCGCCGTGGCACTTGACGGCGTACTCGGGCAGCATGCCGCAGAAGGTTTTCCAGTCGCCGCGCTGCCACATGTCGACGACGTCGCGGTCAACCGCTTCGAGGAACGGATCCCAGACCTTGTGCAGGAATTGCTCGGACACGCCGTTTTGCGCGAAGCGGTGCGACAGCGAGCCGGAGGCGAGGATGGCGACATTGCCGGCGAAATCCTGCTCGATGGCCTCGCGCACGGCGGCGCCGAGCGTGGCCGAGTCGGCGAGGTTGTGCACCGTGCACAGCGCCGACACCGAAACGATCTTGAAGGCCTGGTCTTCGTTCATGTAGCGCATCGGCACCAGCGTGCCGTATTCCAGACCGAGGCTGGTCGCGTCGTGGGCGCGGGTATGCACGCCGGCCATCGTGGCGCGGGCGGCGATGGCATGGCCGAGTTCGGGCACACCGTCGTAGGCGTAAGGCAGGTTCTTGATGAAATGCGGCAATTCGTTGGAGGTATAAAGCCCCACCCAGCGCGGCGCGCAGTTGATGTGGTAGCCGGAATTGACCAGCCAGTGCGTGTCGAAAACGACGATGGTGTCGACCTTCAATTCACGCATGCGCCGGGCAATTTCCTTGTGCCCATCAATCGCCGCCTGCCGGCAACCCTTGTGCGGGCCGTCCTGCTCCGACAGGTACATCGAGGGCACATGCGTGATCTTGGCGGCGAGTACTAGTTTTCCCATTTGCTGTCTCCTTGTGTTCTCTGACTCCCTCCCCTTCAAGGGGAGGGCCGGGGTGGGGATGGGTTTTCCTGGATCACCGGAAACCCATCCCCCTCCTGACCTCCCCCTTGAAGGGGGAGGAAAACTGCCTTACACGCCCCAGCGCGGAATGTGGTGGTTGCCGTAGGACACCGCAATGTTCTTGGCTTCGCAGAACACCTCGAAGCTGTAGTGGTTGCCTTCACGGCCGGTGCCGGAGGCCTTGGAACCACCAAACGGCTGACGCAGGTCGCGGACGTTCTGGCTGTTGACGAAGGTCATGCCCGATTCGATGGCCTTGGCCAGGCGGATCGCGCGGCCGGTGTTGTTGGTCCACAAATACGAAGACAGGCCGTAGATGGTGTCATTGGCGATGCGCACGGCGTCCTCTTCGGTCTTGAAGCGGATGATGCAGGGCACCGGCCCGAAGATTTCTTCCTGGGCGATGCGCATGCTGTTATCGACATTGGCGAAGACCGTCGGCTGCACCCAGAAGCCGTTCTTGAACTTGTCAGCCACGACCGGCTTGCCGCCACCGAAGACGACTTCAGCGCCTTCCTGCTTGCCGAGTTCGATGTAGTAATTGACCTTGTCCATGTGGCCCTTGGAAATCATCGGGCCGATCACGGTATTCGGGTCCATCGGGTCACCAACGACCAGACGCGAAGCGCGGGCGGCGAAATCGGCGACGAATTTGTCGTAGATGCCTTCCTGAACGATGATCCGCGAACCGGCGGTGCAGCGTTCGCCGTTATTCGAGAAGATCATGAAGATCGCGGCGTCCAGTGCCCGTTCGTAATCGGCGTCATCGAAGATGATGAACGGCGACTTGCCACCCAGTTCCATCGAGAACTTCTTCAGACCGGCGGCCTTGACGATGCGGTTGCCGGTGGCGGTCGAGCCGGTGAAGGAAATCGAGCGCACGTCCGGGTGCGACACCAGCGGCTCACCGGCCTTGTCGCCAAAGCCCTGGACGACGTTGAAAACGCCCGGCGGAATGCCAGCTTCCAGCGCCAGTTCGCCGAGGCGGTGGGCGGTCAAGGGCGACAATTCCGACATCTTCATCACCGCCGTGTTGCCGAAAGCCAGGCAAGGCGCGGTCTTCCAGGTCGCAGTCATGAAGGGCACGTTCCACGGCGAGATCAGCGCGCAGACGCCGACCGGCTGCCACAGCGTGTAGTTCAGGTGGCCGGTGTCGGAATCGTAGGTTTCGCCGTGCATGTGCTGGATCAGCTCGGCGAAGTAGTTGAAGTTGTCCGAAGCGCGCGGAATCAGCACGCGCTTGGTCTGGTTGGTGACCTGACCGCAGTCGGCGGTTTCCATGTCGGCAATCGGCTCGACATTGGCGGCGATCAGCTCGCCGAGCTTACGCACCAGACGGGCGCGTTCCTTGACCGGTGTTGCGGCCCAGCCGGGGAAGGCGGCCTTGGCGGCGGCGACGGCGGCGTTGATTTCTTCGGCACCACCGCTGGCAACCTCGGCGATGACTTCGCCGGTCGCCGGGTTGATGGTTTCAAAAACTTCCCGACTCTCGACCTGCTGGCCGTTAATGATGTGCTTGATCATGCTGTTCTCGCTTTTGGTCTGTAGTTGGCGAAACTTCTTGGCGAAATTAATTGGCGAAATAGCTAGCGTCGTCGACGATGGTGTTGATCAGGCAGCAGATGCCTTCAACTTCGGTTTCGATGACATCGCCGGCCTTGACGTCGGCCAGGCCTTCCGGCGTGCCGGTCAGGATCACGTCGCCGGGGTTCAGGGTCATGAAAGACGACAGATATTCGATCAAGGTCGCGATATCGAAAATCATGTCGGCGGTCGTGCCTTGCTGCGTCGTCTGGCCATTGACCCGCGTCATCAGCTTCAGGGCCATCGGGTTCGCCACGTCGTCACGGTCGACCAGCCAGGGGCCGAGCGGCGTGCAGGCGTCGCGGTTCTTCACGCGCAGGTTCGGGCGATAGAAGTTTTCCAGGTAGTCACGAATGGCGTAGTCGTTGGCCACGGTGTAGCCGGCGACGAGGTCCATCGCGTCGGCCTTCGACACATTCTTGCCGGTCTTGCCGATGACCACCGCCAGCTCGCACTCGTAGTGCATGTAAGTGGCGTCGGCCGGGCGGCGGGTTTTGGCTTTGTGGCCGGTAATGGTGTTCGGCCCCTTGAGGAAAACCAGCGGCACTTCCGGCGCCTTGAACGCCAGTTCCCTGGCGTGGTCGGCGTAATTCAGGCCGAGCGCGAAGACGGTGCCGACTTCAACCGGCGGCAGCCACTGAAAATCGCCCTCCTGCAACAGGCGGCCGTCGGCGAGACGAACGCGGCCGTTGTTTTCGGTGACTTGATGGACCGCGCCGTTATAGCTGATGCGACCGTGCTTCATGCTTGAACTCCTTCGGCGATAGTGAATTGCAGACTGCCAAGCCC
>JAVBXO010000093.1 GCA_030824535.1 Azonexus sp.
GCTTCGCTCCTGATGCCTTTGTCCGCCGTATTCTCCTGGTCTTCCCCGCAATGAACCGACCCTCCCGCCCGCGTGTGCCGGCTAAAGTCCTGAACGATGCGCTGGCCGCCTATCAGGCTGCTTCCGTAATTCCGCATTGCACCAGCTGCCTGCAGCCTTGTTGCCGGCTGGAGAAACTGGTGCTTGAGCTGGAATGGAAGCAGGTCAAACAGTTCTGGCGGCTGGACGAGTCGCGCCCGGCCTTCGACAAGAAGCTGTCCAGGGGTGAAGGCCCGGAGGAGATCCGCGCCGGTAACGGGCTCTATTACATCCACCGCAAGCCTTGCCCGGCTTACGACCAGGTGCAGCACAACTGCAGCGTCTATGGTCAGGACATCAAACCGGCCGGGTGCTCGGATTTTCCGGTGTACGAGGATCAGGGCTACATCACCGCCGACCTGCGTTGCGAGGCGGTGAATCTGGATGAACTGAAAGCGGCGATTTCCAGCGCCATCGGCCCGGAATTTCGCGTCAGCCATTCTGCAGATGAAGAGTTTCCTTTCCTGATCTCGCTGTCGGTCAAGCCTGCGGGCGGCAAACGGAAATAGCGCGGCGGGCTTTTCAGCGCGCGAAACTGTCCGGCATCTGCACGGCGACGACCTCGCCACGGGCGGTGGCGATGCCTTCGGCGTAAACGGTCGCTTCGACAATGACCTTGCGTCCCTTGATTTCCTTGACCCGACCGCGAATTTCCAGCACCGGGCCGAGCGGGGTCGGTTTCAGGTAGTCGACATGCAGCGAGCCGGTGACGAAGCGGAAGGCCGGCAGGCTGTCGAGCGGGCGGTTTTCTGCCTGGTACATCGCGGCGGCGGCGGTGCCGGTGCAATGGCAGTCGATCAGTGAGGCGAGCAGGCCGCCATAGACAAAGCCGGGAATCGCCGTGTGTTCCGGTTTGGGCTGGAAGCGGGTGACGGTTTCGTCGCCCTCCCAGTCGGTCTTGATCTGGTGACCGTCGGTATTCAGGCGGCCGCAGCCGTAACAGTGGGCGACATTCTCGGGGTAGTAGTCCTGGAAGGCGGGCATTTCGGAGTCTCCTGTGGATATTGGGCGGCCATCCTAAAGCGATTGACCGGGGGCGTTTTTGCGGTAGACGCCAGCTTGCGTGCAAATTCGGCCAATCTTGCTGCCTGGCGCTGGCTGTTCTGCCGTGATTGCGCTGGCCTGTGGCAGAATCGGACGCCGGGGAGATACAAAAATGAAAAACAACAAGACAGTCTGGATGGTGGTGCTGACGCTGGTTTTTGCCCTGCTTGGGCAGTCGACCGCAGCAATGGCCCAGGAGGCCCGCCAGGCGAGCAAGGGGCAATCCTTGTATCTGCCAGTCTATTCACACATGCTTTACGGCAATCTGGGAAGCAAGGGCAAGTCGTCGCAGGTGCTGTTGTCGACGCTGGTCAGCATTCGTAACACCGATCAGCGCCGGCCTTTACGCCTGCTGTCGGCCAAGTATTACGACACGGCCGGCAAGCTGCTGGCCGAGCGCGTGCCGATGCCGCTGACGATTCCACCGCTGGGCACGCACGAACTTTTTGTTGAACTGAACGATGCTACCGGTGGCTCCGGGGCGAATTTCATCATTCGCTGGGATGCCGATCAGCCGATCAGCCCGCCGTTGGTCGAAGGTCTGCATGCCAACATGGACGGGGGCAAGGCGGTCATTTTCATGACCCAATCCGTGCCTCTGGCCGACTGAGCGGAGGACGCTTGGCTTCGAGCATCAATTCTTCCCAGACCGGCTACATCGTCCGGCTGGTGTATATCGCCCTCGGTTCCCTGATTTTCGTGCACCTGTTCGGCACCATGGGCTACCTGATACTGACCGATCACCAGTATTCGTGGTTCGACTGTTTCTACATGACCTTCATCACCGTCGCCACCATCGGCTTCGGCGAGATCATCGACATGTCGAGCAACCAGCCGGCGCGCGTGCTGACCGTGGTCATCGGCATACTCGGCGCCGGCAATCTGTCGCTGCTGTTCTCGGTGGTCACGGTGGCCATTCTCGAAACCGATCTCAATGGAAGCTTGCGGAGACGACGCATGGAAAAAACCATCAAGAAACTCAAAGGTCATTACCTCCTCTGCGGCTTTGGCCGGGTTGGACGCAATATCGCCCATGAACTGGAATCCACCCATCGCCATTTTGTTGGCATCGATGAAGACGCGCAGCGCCTTGAGGATTACAAGGAAAAGAATCCCGGTTTTTTGTATCTGGAAGGTGATGCCAGCGACGATGATGTGCTGCTGGCGGCTGACATCGAACACGCCAAGGGGGTTTTCGCGGTTACCGGCGACGATTCGCGCAATCTGATGATCGTCATCACCGCCAAGCAGTTGAAGCCGGAGGTGCGCATCGTGGCCCGCTGCCAGGAAACGCGCAATATCGAAAAAATGCGCAAGGCGGGGGCGGATGCCATCGTTTCGCCCGACTTCACCGGCGGCATGCGCATCGCCTCGGCGATGATCCGGCCACACGTGGTGTCCTTTCTCGACGAGATGCTGAAGTCGGAAAAGAACCTGCGCATCGAGGAAGTACCGGTGCCGGCCGGCTTTATCCCCAAACCTATCGGCGCGGTTGGTTTGCACGGCGCCAACTTTGTCTTCCTCGCCGTGCGCGAGCGCAATGGCGGCTGGCAATTCAATCCGGACAAGGATTTTCTGCTGAAGCCGGGCTTTACGGTAATTGCCATGGCCGGGCCGGTGGGGCGTCAGGAGATCGAGGAATTGCTGATCGAAAACGCCTCTTGAAGCACCCAGGCCGCTACTGCGGTCAACGATAAAAACAAGCACAAAACCAAAGGAGAACCCCATGCAGCATTTGACTGAGGAACAAAGGCGCCGCCGTTGGCTGGCGCTCGGTATCGTCGCCCTGGCCTACGTCCTGTCCTTCTTCCAGCGCTTCGCGCCGGCCGGCATCGCCCAGGATCTGGCGGCCTCGTTCCAGACCTCGGCAGCCTCGCTGGGCGTGCTGGCGGCGACCTATTTCTACATTTATACGGTGATGCAGATTCCCACCGGCATGCTCGCCGACACCCTCGGACCGCGGCGCATCCTGATGCTCGGCGGGCTGATCGGCGGCGCCGGCAGTTTCATGTTCGGCATGGCCACCTCGCTCGACATGGCGCTGGTCGGCCGCACCATGGTCGGGCTGGGCGTATCGGTAGTCTTCATCGCCATGCTCAAACTGATCGCCGTGTGGTTCGAGGAAAGTCGCTTCGCGACGCTGGTCGGCGTCTGCATGCTGATCGGCAACCTCGGCTCGGTGCTCGCCGGCGCGCCGCTGTCGGCGCTGGCCCAGGCCGCCGGCTGGCGTGGCGTGTTCACCGCGGTCGGCATCCTGTCGATCGTGCTGTCCGGCCTGTGCTGGCTGATCGTCCGCGATCGTCCCGATGCCGAACCGGGCAAGCCGACCGGCATCAAGTTTGACCGCGCCGTGCTCTTCGGCAGCTTGCTGTCGGTCATCCGCAACCGCGACACCTGGCCGGCAATCCTGGTCAATACCGGCACCTGCGGCGCGTTTTTCACCTTCGCCGGCTTGTGGACCGTGCCTTACCTGATGCAGGTGCACGGCATGGAGCGCAGCACCGCCGCCTCGCATTTGTCGCTGTGGTTCGGCGGTTTCGCCGTCGGCTGCCTGCTGCTCGGCACGATCTCCGACCGTCTGCGCCGGCGCAAACCGGTGATCATCGCCGCGACGCACATCTATGCCGGCGTCTGGCTGTGGCTACTGTCCGGCGTGGGCTTGCCGCCGATAATGTCCTACAGCATGTTCGCGCTGCTCGGCGTCAGCACCGCCGGCTTCAGCCTGACCTGGGCCTGCGCCAAGGAAGTCAATCCGCCGCTGCTGTCGGGGATGTCCACGAGCGTCACCAACATGGGCAGCTTCCTCGCCGCCGCCTTGCTGCAACCCTTGGTCGGCTGGGTCATGGATCAGGGCTGGCACGGCGAAATGCTGAACGGCGCGCGCATCTACGATCTCGCCGCCTGGCGCGGCGGTCTGCTGGTCGCCTGCAGCTGCGCCGTCGCTGGCGCGCTGTGCAGCTGGTGGATCATCGAAACCCGCTGCCGCAACATCTGGGCCGAACGCCAGCAGGCTTGAGCATTTTTGCCAGTTTTCAGGCGTTGACCGCAGAACCCCCGGCGTTGCTGAGGCCGAGCGCTACGGGGATGGTCGGCAGTTCAGATCTTATGCAAGTCATCGAGCATTGCTTGCCGCAAAATGCCATTGAGCCGGGTCTGGTAGCCTTTACCTTTGGATTTCAGCCAGTCCAGCACATCGCTGTCGACGCGAATGGTCGTGTGGGTCTTGGTCGGGCGATAGAAGGGGTTGAGTAGCGCTTTTTCCCAGGCGGCGCTATCCATGGGCGGGATATCGCTGTAGTCGATTTCGCTATCCGCCTGCGCCGCAAGCGTTTTTAACTCAGCCGCCCGCTCGGGCGTGATGGCAGGTAGTTTGCCTTGTTCGTATCTAGCCTTGCTCATAGCGTTTCCTTTCCTTGCGGTCTGCGCGACGGGCCGAGATGATGCGGATGACCTCATGTTCGTCGATACGGATGGTGTGGGCGACCAGTAGCAGAAGGCAAGCGCCAGCCTGACCAATGGTCTGCCAGCGTTCTTCACCATGCTCGATACGCTCCAGAATTGATAAAGCGAAAGGATCATCGAAAGTCCAGGCGGCCTCCTCGAATGCGATGCCGTGTTTTCGATAATTGCTTTCGGCCTTGTCAGTATCCCACTCGAAGATTCTTTTCATATTTTATAGCACAAATTTGTGCATACAAATTGTTGTCTAAAATTTAACTCGAATTGCCGAAGCGCTGCCTGAATAATGGTAAATGAATTTCCCTTGGGCGGTTTTTGCGATTTTCTTTTGGTGGCATTGAGCTTGCCGCAGCTAATTAAATTAGAGTATTCTTATATACATGAAGACATATCTCCATTCGCTGATTTTTGCCCTTTTCCTGACGTCGACCGTAGCATTGGCTGGCGAGGGGCTTCCCGTGATCGCGGTCAAGCCGCACGCTGTTGCCTTGAGCTTTCCGACTGAGTCGGTCGTTGAGGCGGTGATGCAGGCGACGGTTGGGGCGCAGGCGCCGGGGCGGGTGCTGGAGGTCAGGGCGGATGCCGGGCAGGCGGTGAAGAAGGGCGAGGTGCTGATGCGCATCGATGCCCGCGAAGCCGAGGAAGCGGCACGCGCTGCCGAGGCGGTCTACGCCAACGCCAAAGTCAATTACGAGCGCCAGGCGCAATTGCAGAAACAGAAGTTCGTCAGCCAGGCGGCCGTCGACAAGGCGCGTGCCGACTTCGATGCGGCCGCTGCCAATCGCTCTGCCGCCGGTGCCAGCCAGAGCCACGCGACGATCGTCGCGCCGATGAGCGGCATTGTTGCCCGCCGCCATGCCGAACTCGGCGATATGGCGATGCCGGGTTCGCCGCTGTTTACGATTTACCAGCCGGGTAGCCTGCGCGTAACCGCCAGCGTGCCGCAGTACCGGCTCAACGAGATGCGCGGTGTCAAAACTGCCAGGATCGAGTTTCCCGAACTGGGCAAATGGGTTGAGGCGACGGCTATTCAGGTCTTGCCGACGGCCGATGCGGCAACCCATGTTTCCTTGGTGCGGGTGATGCTGCCGGCGATGGCCGAGGCGACACCGGGCATGTTCGCCCGCGTGCATTTCGTGACCGGCCAGGCTGAGAAGCTGACGGTGCCGACCAATGCGGTACTGCGCCGCGGTGAAGTCGCGGCGGTTTATGTGCAAAGCGCCGATGGCCGTTTGAGCCTGCGCCAGTTGCGTCTGGGTGATGCCGTCGGGCAAGGTGAAATCGAGGTGCTCGCCGGCTTGAGCACCGGTGAGCAGGTCGTGACCGATCCGGTCAAGGCGGCAATTGCCGTGAAAAATCCGCAACTCAAGTCGGGCAAGTAAGCGATGGCCGAGAACAAGTCCGCGCTCGGTATCTCCGGGCGCATCGCCGCCACTTTCCAGTCGTCACGCATGACGCCCTTGCTGGCGCTGGTGGCGCTGCTGCTGGGGATTTTCGCCACGCTGATCACGCCGCGCGAGGAAGAGCCGCAGATCGACGTGACCATGGCCGATGTCATGGTGGTTTTCCCCGGCGCTTCGGCCAAGGATGTCGAAAACCTCGTGGCGCGGCCGGCCGAGCAGGTGCTGTCGCGCATGCATGGCGTTGAGCATGTGTATTCAATGGCGCGGCCGGGCATTGCCATCATCACCGTGCAGTTCGATGTCGGCGTGAAGTACAACGACGCGGTGCTGCGCCTGTACGACACCGTGCATTCCAACCGCGACTGGCTGCCGCCGAATCTGGGTGTGATGGAGCCGGTGATCAAGCCGCGCGGTATCGACGATGTGCCGATTGTCGGCCTGACTTTCTCGACCACTGACCCGACGCGCTCGGCCTACGATCTGCAACAGGTCGCCCGCGCCGTCGAGATTGAACTCAAACGCATCAAGGGCACGCGCGACATTTCGACGCTTGGCGGCCCCGACCACGCCATTCGCGTGTTGATGGACGCCGAGCGTATGACGGCTTTTGGCGTCACGCCGCAGGACATCGCCGGCGCGCTCAAAATGTCCAACGCGCTGCAATCCTCGGGCAACCTGACTGCGGGTAATCGCGAAGTGCTGGTGCAGACCGGCACCTATCTCGAATCAGCGCGCGATGTCCGGCAACTGGTGGTCGCCGTGCAAGGCGACGCCAAGGCGCGCAAGCCGGTGTTCATCGGCGATGTGGCGACGGTCGAGGACGGCCCCGATCAGCCCAAGCGTTATGCCTGGTTTGGCAACAAGGACGGCGAATTTCCGGCGGTAACCATACAGCTGTCCAAGCAGCCCGGCGTTAACGCTGCCGATGTCGCCACGGCGGCGGTCAACCGCATCGAAAGCCTGAAAAACACCGTGATTCCGGAAGGCATCGACGTCACGGTGACGCGCAATTACGGCGAGACGGCGACCGAAAAGGCGCAGAAATTGATCGGCAAGCTGATTTTTGCCACGGCCTTCGTCGTCGCGCTGGTCTTTTTCGCCCTCGGCCGGCGCGAGGCGGTGATCGTCGGTGTCGCCGTGTCGCTGACGCTGGCGGCAACCTTGTTTGCTTCCTGGGCCTGGGGCTTCACGCTCAACCGCGTGTCGCTGTTCGCACTGATTTTCTCCATCGGGATTCTGGTCGATGACGCGATTGTCGTCGTCGAGAACATCCACCGCTGGCAGGGGCTGTATCCGGAAAAGACCTTGCTGGAAATCATCCCCGGCGCGGTCGATGAAGTCGGCGGACCGACCATCCTGGCGACGTTGACAGTGATCGCCGCCTTGCTGCCGATGGCTTTCGTGACCGGCCTGATGGGGCCGTACATGAGCCCGATCCCGATCAATTCGTCGATGGGCATGGCCATTTCGCTGGCCGTGGCTTTCGTCGTGACCCCCTGGCTGGCGGCGAGGTTGATGAAGTCGTCAGCGTCCGGCGAACACTCCTCCCCCTTCAAGGGGGAGGTCGGGAGGGGGATGGGTTTAGCCGAGAGGACACCCATCCCCACCCCGACCGGAGAGCTGGCTTTGCACAGCCAGCTCGTTCCGGCGGGGCAGAGCGCTGCTCTGCCAATTCCCGCCTCCACCCCCTTGAAGGGGAGGGAGGTTAGTCACGCCTCCAAACTCGACGCCCAGCTCGACCGCACTTTCCGCAAGCTGCTGACGCCCTTCCTCGACCCCGTCAAGGGCGCGGCGATGCGCGTCAGGCTGGCCATTGCCATCGTCGTGCTGATCCTCGGTTCGGTGTCGCTGGCTTATTTCCAGCTCGTCGTGTTGAAAATGCTGCCTTTCGACAACAAGAGCGAATTCCAGGTCATCGTCGATATGCCGGTCGGTACGCCCGTTGAGGAAACGGCGCGGGTGCTGCATGAAATCGGTGCCGAGCTGGCGCAAGAGCCGGATGTGGTCAATTACCAGGCCTATGCCGGCACGGCCAGCCCGATCAACTTCAATGGCCTGGTGCGCCAGTACTATCTGCGCTCAACCCCGGAAAAGGGCGATATCCAGGTCAATCTCGCCGACAAGCACCATCGCTCACGCAAGAGCCATGAGATCGCCATCTCGGTGCGCGAGCGCATCGAGGCCATCGGCAAGAAGAATGGCGGCGTCGCCAAGGTCGTTGAAGTGCCGCCCGGCCCACCGGTGATGTCGCCGATTGTTGCGGAAATCTATGGTCCGGATTACGCCGGCCAGATGGCGGTGGGCAAGGAAGTGCGCAAGGCTTTCGCGAGCACCGCCGACATTGTTGCGGTCGACGACTATATTGATGCCGATTCCAAAAAGTTCGTGCTGCACGTGCTGCAAAACAAGGCCGCGCAGCTGGGTGTGGCGCAGAGCGATATCGTTGAAGTGGTCGGCATGGGCCTGGCGGGCATGGACGTGACGCCGGTGCACAATGGCGAATCGAAGTTCGAGATTCCGGTGCGTATCGTTTTGCCGGCCGAAAAACAGTCCACCCTGGATGCGCTGCTCAAGCTGCGCGTGCGTTCGCGTGAAGGCAAGCTGGTGCCGGTGTCGGAACTGGTCGAAGTGCGCGAAGCGACGCGCGAAAAGGCGATTTATCACAAGGATTTGCTGCCGGTGGTCTACGTTGTTGGCGACATGGGCGGCAAGCTCGATTCGCCGCTCTACGGCATGTTCGACATCCGCGCCAAAATCAATGGCATGGCACTCCAGCAGGGCGGCACGCTGGGCGAATGGTTCATCCATCAGCCCGATGACCCTTACGCCGGCTATAGCGTCAAATGGGACGGCGAATGGAAGGTGACTTACGAGACCTTCCGCGACATGGGCGCGGCTTACGCGGTGGGCCTGATCCTGATCTACCTGCTGGTCGTCGCGCACTTTGGCAGCTACCTCGTGCCGCTGATCATCATGGCGCCGATTCCGCTGACCATCATCGGCGTCATGCCTGGCCATGCGCTCTTTGGCTCGCAATTCACCGCGACTTCAATGATCGGCATGATCTCGCTGGCCGGCATCATCGTGCGCAACTCCATCCTGCTCGTTGATTTCATCCGCCAGCAAGTCGCCGCCGGCATGAACTTCCACGACGCGGTGATCCAGTCCGCCGCCGTGCGCGCCAAGCCGATTGCGCTGACGGCGCTGGCCGCGATGCTCGGCGCGCTGTTCATTCTCGACGACCCGATTTTCAACGGTCTCGCCCTGGCGCTGATTTTTGGCATCCTGGTGTCTACGCTACTGACGCTGGTCGTTATTCCGGTGCTTTATTACGCCGCTTTCAAAAAGGAACACCTATGACCTCCGAACGCATCATCCGCATCATGGCCGGCTTTTTCGTACTGCTCTCGCTGGCGCTGGGCTATCACAACAGCCCGGTTTTCGTTTCCGAGTGGTTTTTGGCGTTTACCGCATTTGTCGGCTTCAACCTTTTGCAAAGCGGCTTTACCGGCTTTTGCCCGCCGGAAATGCTGTTGAAGAAGTTGGGCGTCAAGAGCGGCGGTTCCTGCTGCAACTGATAGTCCAGTCACCATCAATGCCAAAGGCCGGCTGTATTGCCGGCCTTTGGCCTCAGGCAAAAGGATGGCCTAGCCTTTCGGCAGGCGTTCGCTGAGTGTCTGAAGCAGGGTCTGCAGCGGCCCTTGCAGTTGATCCAGTCTGATTTGCACGGCTTCTGCAGGCTCACGCTGGCGGACGGCGTGCTCCAGTTGCTCGGCAAGCTGGCGGATTTCCTGGGCGCCGAGCTGGGCGGCATTGCCCTTGAGTGTGTGTGCCTCGCGTTGCAGGGTGTCCCAGTCGGAGGCCGCGAGCAGCCCGGCGAAACGGCTCGGCGCATCGCTCTGGTGAAGGACGAACTTGCCCAGCAGGGAGAGATACAGCTTGGCCTTGCCCATGACCAGTTCGAGCCCGAGTGCCGTATCCAGTCCGGCAATGTCAGCGAGTGCTTCCAGGGAGGGTGGGGGAGCGTTGTTTCCGGGCCTTGCGTTTGGTAGCCTGATCCATTGCTGTACCTTGCTGATCAGGCGCTCCGGATCAATCGGCTTGGCAAGGTGGTCGTTCATGCCGGCTTTGAAGCAGCGTTCCCGGTCATCGGGCATGGCATTGGCGGTCATGGCGATGATCGGCAAATCCTCGCCGACCGGCAGTTTGCGGATTTCCTCGGTGGCGGTGATGCCATCCATGATCGGCATCTGCATGTCCATCAACACGATGTGGTAGTTTTTGCATTGCACCATCTGCAGCGCAATGACGCCGTTGGCGGCAATATCGACTTCCAGGCCTGTGTCGCGAAGAAATTCACTCGCGACTTCCTGGTTCAGCTCATTGTCTTCGACCAGCAGGGCTCGGCCTCCGGCCAGTTTCGCGATGTCGGGCATTTTCTTGTGCTTTCAATAGACGAAAGATGGTGGTGCTTATTCCCTTGCCGTTCCCGGTGATGCCTGGCAGGGGGCGTCTGCGCCAGTGCTTTCAAGCTGGCTGCCATTTTTGCTGCAGCCTTGTTTTCGTTCGATTGTAAGCGCTAAGCATCTGCCGTGTCGCGGGCATCTCCCGCCTTGCTGCCAGCCCGAAGCATTCGGCTAGAATCGGCAGCTTCAGTCAGCAGAGGACGCAGCATGAAAATCGCTTTTATTGGTCTGGGCATCATGGGGCGCCCGATGGCCCTCAATCTTTTGAAAGGTGGCCATCAAGTCACCGTCTGGGCGCGGCGCGCCGAATCGATGCAGCCGCTGCTCGACGCCGGCGCGACGGGCGCAGCCAGCCCGGCCGAGGCGGTCAAAGGCAATGAGCTGGTGATTTCGATGGTCGCTGATGCCCCAGACGTTGCCGAAGTCATGCGTGGTGTCGCGGCGGGTGCAGAACCCGGCCTGGTCGCGGTGGATATGAGCACTATCGCGCCGGCCGCCGCGCGCCGGATTGGTGAGGAACTGGCCGCAGCCGGTGTCGATTTCCTCGACGCGCCGGTGTCCGGGGGTGAAGTCGGGGCGATTGCCGGCAGCTTGTCGATCATGGTCGGCGGCTCGGCAGCGGCTTTTGCCAAGGCTCAGCCGGCTTTTGCCTGCATGGGCAAGAATATCGTGCATGTTGGCGGCGCCGGCGCCGGGCAGGTGACCAAGGCGGCGAACCAGATCGTCACCGGCATGGGCGTCGTTGCCGTGGCCGAAGCCTTTGCTTTTGCCTCGAAAAACGGCGTCGACCGCAGCAAGGTACGCGAGGCGCTGCTCGGCGGTTTTGCCTACTCGAAGATTCTCGAAAACCACGGTCAACGCATGCTGGATCGCAATTTTCAGCCGGGCTTCAAGAGCTGGATGCATGAAAAGGATCTGAACATCGTCATGCAGACGGCGCACGAACTGGGCCTGTGCCTGCCCGGTTCGGCGGCAACGGCGCAGCTGTTCAGCGCCATGGTCGGCTCGGGCATGGGCGAGGAAGACTCCATTGCCTTGTTGAAATTGCTGGAAAAGCTGTCGGGGCAGGAATGAAGGTCGGTTTTATCGGCTTGGGCGTCATGGGGCGCCCGATGGCCCTGCATCTGCAGCGCGGCGGTCATGAGTTGCATGTCTGGGCGCGTAATCCGCACAGCGCCGAAGGCTTGCCGGCCACCGTGCATGCCAGCCCGGCCGAACTGGGCGCAGCCTGTGAGGTGGTGTTTACGGTGATCACCTCAAGCAGCGATGTCGAGGGCGTGGCCTTGGGCGAAAACGGCCTGGTCCACGGCATGGCGGCAGGGAAGGTGCTGGTCGATTGTTCAACCATAGCCCCCGACGTTGCCCGGCGCATCGCCGAAAAGCTTGGCGAAAAAGGCATCCACATGCTCGACGCACCCGTGTCGGGCGGCGCCCAGGGCGCTATCGACGCGACGCTGGCGATCATGGCCGGCGGCGATGCCGAGGTGCTCGAACGGGTCCGACCGCTGCTCGATTGCCTGGGTAAACGCATCGTGCACATCGGCCCGAATGGCGCCGGCCAGGTCGCCAAGGCCTGCAACCAGATGATCATGGTTGCGGCCATCCAGGCGGCGGCCGAAGCGCTGCATCTGGCGGCGGCCTCCGGCGTCGATTGCGCCAAGGTCAGGGAAGCACTGGCTGGCGGCTCGGCGGGGTCAAGGGTGCTGGAAATCATGGGCCAGCGCATGGTCGACCGCAATTTCGCCGCCGGCATCGAGGCCCGCCTGCACCATAAGGACTATGGTCTGGTGCTGGAAGCCGCGCGCAAATCGGGGGTTCCTGTCCCGTTGACCGCCGCCGTGGCCCAGCAACTGAATGCCCTGATGGCGCTGGGCATGGGGCGCGACGATACGTCTTCGTTGCTGCGGGTACTGGAAGTCTGAGGTGGCTTGCCCGGGGACGAGTTGTCTGTTGCGCTGATGCCTCGTCGGCGTCTGCGGGGTTTTCAGCCCGCCTTCGAAGTCTCCCGAGGGATTTCCCTAACTCCATGAGTTTTAGGGGATTTCCCTTGCTGGCAAGCGGCTTTTCAATTGCTATCGTGGGTCTGTATAAGAATTTCCTGTCTTGTTCAGGAGATAATTAATAATTCAGATTTTGGAGAAAAGAGCGATGTGGTCAGCTAAGGTCGTTTTGTTCGCCCTGTTGTCAGGTTTGTCACTGGGGGTTTGGGCGGATGTGGCGCCGATCCGGATAGGCGTGATCGGGCCGCTGTCCAGTCCGGCTTCCGAAGACATGGGCTTGAGCGTGGTTGGTGGGGCCAAGGTTTTTGTCGAGGAAGTGAACATCACCGGCGGCCTGCTGGGGCGCAAGGTCGAATTGGTTGTGCGCGACGATCAGGCCAAGCCCGAAGTCGGTGTGGCGATGGCCAGGGAACTGGTCGAGAAGGAAAAAGTCGCGGCGGTGGTCGGTTTTGCCAACACTGGCGTGGTCATGCAGGCGGCGAAGGTTTTCCAGGACGCCCGGATTCCCCTGATTATTTCGGCGGCGACGGGGGCGATAATTACCCGTACGCATCTGCCGCCGGCGCAGGCTGACAGCTATATTTTCCGGACGTCGGCGAGCGATGATCTGCAAACGGTGGCGATTTTCAATGATGCGGTCAAGCGCCGGGGCCTGAGCAAGGTCGCGCTGCTGCACGATGAGTCGCCCTACGGCACGTCCGGCAAGCAGAGCGCTATCCAGGAGCTGCAACACCTGAAACTGGAGCCGGTGGCGGTCGCCAGTTTCAAGGTCGGTGAAAGCGATTTCGGGCCGCAACTGCAGAAGGTCAAGGAGAGCGGCGCGCAGGTTCTGGTGCTCTACGCCCTGGCTTCCGATGCCGCCGAGATCGTCAAGAAAATGGAAAAAATGGGCTTCAAGCTGCCGGTCGTTGGCCCCTGGACCCTGTCGCAGCAGACTTTCCTGGCCAAGGCCGGCAAGAGCGCCGAGGGGGCGCGGACGGCGGTGACTTTCATCGAAAACGAGTTGAGTTCGAGCAAGAATCAGTTTGCGGTGGGCTATCGCAAGATCAATAAGGTCAGCCAGATCCCTTCCGGCGTTGCCGCCGCCCAGACTTACGATGCCCTGCGCCTGTTGTCGATGGCGATGATCCAGGCCGGTTCGGTCGACGGGGCGAAGGTGCGCGCCGCGCTGGAAAACCTGACTCACCCGACGACTTCGACGGTCACCGCGCGTTACTCGCATCCCTTTACCGCCAATGATCACGAGGCCATTTCGCAGAACATGGTCGTGCTCGCCGAAATCCGCAACGGCAAGCTGGAGTACGCTTACAAGGAAGATGCCAATAGCGCTTCGATGCTGCGCACGAAATCGCAGTAAATCGCGCAGTAAATCGCGCAGTAAGTCGCGCAGTAAGTTGGCGGATTGCTCAATCCGGGCACTGGTCGCAACGGTGAATTTCCACCGTTGCGTGCTGGATTTCCTCATGGATGCCCAGCGCCTCGCGCACCTGCAGCGGCGTCAGGGCCGGGTCGTGGGTCAGCAGCGAGATGGCGCAGGCGTAAGATCCGGTGCCGACGCGCCAGACGTGCAGGTCGGTGATCTGCACGTCGCCACCGGCAAGGCTTTCGACAACTTCGCGGATTTCGGCGACGACCGGATGGTCCATTTCCCGGTCGAGCAGGACATTGCCGGTTTGCAGCAGCAGTTTCCTTGACCACAGGCCGACCAGCACTGCACCGACGATGCCCATCGCCGGGTCGAGCCAGGCCCAGCCGTAAACCCAGCCACCCGCCAAGGCGACGATGGCCAGTACCGAGGTCAGGGCGTCAGTCAGCACATGGACGTAGGCGGCTTGCAGATTCAGGTCGTGGTGCTGGTCATGGGCATGTTCATGCGGATGACCGTGGGCATGGTCATGATCGTGCCCATGCTCATGGGCGCCGCCCAAAATCAGCGCGCAGGCGAGGTTGACCGCAAGACCGCCGACGGCAACGGCCATGGCTTCGCCATAGCGGATGCTTTCCGGCTGAACCAGGCGTTCGAGCGAGCTGTAGAGCATGGTCGCGGCGACGCCGAGCAGCACAATGGCGCTGGTGTAGCCGGCGAGGATTTCGATTTTCCAGGTGCCGAAGGCAAAGCGCGGGTCATCGGCGTAGCGTCGGGCGCTGCGGTAGGCGAAGGCCGAAAGACCGATGGCCAGCGCATGCGAACTCATGTGCCAGCCGTCGGCGAGCACGGCCATCGAGTGCGTCAGCCAGCCGGCGACAATCTCGACGAACATCGTTGCCAGCGTGATCCACAACACCAGTTGCGTGCCGCGTTCGGCGGCGGCATTGCCGGCCGCGTAACGATGCGCGTGCGCCCAGCGCGAGAGATCGTGTTCGCTGTTCATTGCTGCGCTGCCTGTTGTCCGTAACCTTTGAATTTTTCGATGACTTCAGCCATTTCGACCGTGTTGAGTAGCACCGGTTCGCCGAGCTGGCAGGCACGCCAGTATTGTTCGCAGAGTTCTTCGAGTTCGACGGCCAGCGCGAAGGCGTCGGCGAGATCGCGGCCGGCGACGAGCAGACCGTGGTTGGCCAGCAGGCAGCCCTTGCGCCCGGCCATCGCGCTCATTGCTGCGGTCGACAGCGCTGGCGAGCCGAAAATGGCGTAATCGGCGCAGCGGATGCTGTCGCCACCAAAGCGCGCGATCATGTAATGGAAAGGCGGAATGTCGCGGCGCAGGCAGGCCAGGCTGACGGCAAAGGGCGAATGCGCGTGCAGCACCGCGCCGACTTCCGGGCGGGTGGCGTAGAGGTCACGGTGAAAACGCCATTCCGACGACGGCTTGCGCAGGCCTTGCCAGGAACCGTCGAGCGCCATCAGCGGGATGTCATCGGCCGCCAGAGCCTCGTAGGGCAGGCCGGTCGGGGTAATCAGGAAGCCTTCGCCATGACGCACGCTGACATTGCCCGAGGTGCCCTTGTTCAGCCCGATGGGCTGCATGGCGCGGGCGGTGGCAATCAGTTGTTCGGGAAGGGGGTTCATGCCGGGCCGTAAATGCTGTCCATCGCCAGGCGCAGGCCGATGCTGGCGAATTCAACGCTGTCGTTGTCAGTAAAGGGCAGGTAATGCCAGCCGATGTCGCCGTCGCGCCGATAAATTTCAACGCTGCGCTCGTCCTGGGCGATCAGCACGTATTCCTGCACCGAGGGAATACGCCGGTAGGCGGCGAGTTTTTCGCGGCGGTCGATGGCTTCGGTCGACGGCGAAAGCACTTCGACGATCAGCGTCGGGTCGTCGATGACGCGGGTCTCATCCGGCAGCGGCTGGGTCTGGCAGCGGACGACTAGATCGGGGTAATAAAAGGCGTTAGCGGCAGCGGCGTGAACTTTGAGGGCAGCCATGAAGATCTCACGAGGCTGGCCTGTCTGATGTTGCTTCATCGCAAGGTAAAGATTGCCGCGAATCCGGTTGTGCTTAACGGTCGTATCCGTCATCGCATAAATCTCGCCGTCAACGTATTCGTTCTTGATCTGCGCCTGTTCCTCGAAGGCAAGATAGTCTTCGGGGCTGAGCAAATGCGGCTTGCGGACGGTATTGGACATGGCGGACCTCGCAGCGGAAATCAATGCCGGGATTCTCTCATCTTTGCCCGGCTTCCTCGGGATACAAGCCGAGCAGGCCTTCGCGGCTGGCCGGGCAGACGCCGCGTTCGGTGATGATGCCTTTGACCAGCCAGCCGGGAGTGACGTCGAAAGCTGGGTTGGCGACGTCTTCGCTGGCCGCCAGCTGGCGCAAGGCCGAGGGCTGGCCGTGGCCGTCGAGGCCATGGACGAAGCGGAATTCGTCGCCGTCGCGTTCCTCGATGGGAATGTCGGCGCCTTCCGGGCAGGCGAAATCGATGGTCGAGCGCGGCGCGGCGACGTAGAAGGGAATGCCGTTGTCGGCGCAGGCCAGGGCTTTCAGATAGGTGCCGATCTTGTTGGCAACATCGCCGTTGGCGGCGATGCGGTCGGCGCCAACGATCACTGCATCGACCTTGCCCTGGCGCATCAGCAGGCCGGCGGCGTTGTCGGCGATCAGCGTGTGCGGCACGCCGTGCTGTTCGAGTTCCCAGGCCGTCAGCAGGCCCTGGTTGCGCGGCCGGGTTTCCGAGACCCAGACATGCACCGGCACGCCGGCATCGTGCGCGGCGTAAATCGGCGACAGGGCCGTGCCCCAGTCTACGGTCGCCAGCCAGCCAGCGTTGCAGTGAGTCATGACGTTCAGGGTCTGGCCGTCGGCGACGATCAGGTCTTTCCACAGGTCCAGCCCATGCTGGCCGATGGCGGCGTTTTGCGCGACGTCTTCCTCGGCAATTTTTTCGGCTTCTACCCAGGCGGCAGCATGGCGGGCCGCGGCCGGCAGCGGCTGCAGCACGCCTTCCATGCGCGCCAGTGCCCAGTGCAGATTGACTGCTGTGGGACGGGTTGACCGCAAAAGCGCGGCGGCTTCGCGCAGGCGGGTGTCGGAAGCTTCGAATTCGAGGGCAATCGCCAGGCCGTAGGCGGCGGTGGCGCCGATCAGCGGCGCGCCGCGTACCAGCATGGCGCGGATGGCGTGTGCTGCTTCGTCGAGGGTGGAAACCCGTGCCCAGTGCAGCGCGTGCGGCAGGCGGGTCTGGTCGATGATGTCGATGCAGTTCTGCGCTGGATGGGCGCGCAGCGTGCGGGTCGGGATGCCGTCGATGTTCATGGTGAGCCGATGGGCGGTGGGCGGGGCGCTCATTTTAGCTTGTCGCGGCCGGCCTTTTCCCCGATCATTTTTGCCTCCTACAGCCCGTCGACCGCAAAAATCATGGAAACCTCCGTCCGCATCGCTTCCCGTTTTCCCGAGATGGGCACGACCATCTTCACTGTGATGTCACGCATGGCTGCCGAGTGCGGCGCGGTCAATCTGTCGCAGGGCTTCCCGGATTTTCAAGCCGAGCCGGCGCTGTTCGACGCCGTGCATCGTTACATGCTGGCCGGCCGCAACCAGTACGCGCCGATGGCCGGCATGCCGGAATTGCGTGCGGCCATCGTTGACAAGGTAGCGGCGCTTTACGGCGCGCGTTTCGATGCGGAAAGCGAAGTCACGGTCACCGCGGGCGCGACGCAGGCGATCTTCACCGCCATTGCCGCCTTTGTCCGGCCGGGCGACGAGGTCATCGTTTTCGAGCCGGTCTATGACTCCTACGTGCCGGCCATTGAAACTGTCGGCGGCAAGGCGGTTTATGCGCAACTGCGCTTCCCCGACTACACGCCTGACTGGGAATCGGTGCAGCAACTGATTACGCCGCGGACGCGGATGATCATCGTCAATTCGCCGCACAACCCGACCGGCAGCCTGCTTTCTGCGGTCGACCTCGATAAATTGGCAAAAATGCTGCGCGGCACTAACATCGTCGTGCTCTCCGACGAGGTTTACGAACACATCCTGTTCGATGGCGAACAGCACGCCAGCCTCTGCGGTCATGCCGAACTCGCCGCGCGCAGCATCGTCGTTTCCAGCTTCGGCAAGACCTATCACATCACCGGCTGGAAAATCGGCTACGTCGTCGGCCCAGCGGATCTGATGGCGGAGTTCCGCAAAGTGCACCAGTTCAACGTCTTCACCGTGCATGCGCCGTCGCAACTGGCGCTCGCCGACTATATGCAGGATCACTCGCGCCACCTTGGCCTGGCGGCCTTTTACCAGGAAAAGCGCGATTTCTTCCGCAACATCCTGGCCGCAACGCCCTTCGAGCTCTTGCCTTGTCGCGGCACCTATTTTCAGCTCGCCCGTTACGACCGGATTTCCGACTTGCCGGATCGCGAATTCGCCGAATGGATGACGCGAGAAATCGGCGTGGCGGTGATTCCGGTGTCGGTCTTTACCCACGATGGCCGTGACGACAAGGTGGTGCGTTTCTGTTTTGCCAAAAAAGAGGAAACCTTGCTGGCGGCGGGGGAGCGCTTGCGGCGGCTAGGCGACCGGGCGTAAGCGCAGTTCATGGTAATAAAATGTGCCTTGCATTTCCAGAAGATGGCTTCAAAATACTCGTTTGCTAATTCACCTAAATTTTCAGGGGGTATTCAATGACGACAGCGGTCGACTATCTGGCAACGAAGGGCGTCACCGTGGCTCAGGCCTACGGTTTCATCATGAACAACATCAGCAGCCCGGAAACAATTTTCAACGGCGCCAAGGCATTTGGCTTGAGCAACCAAATGCTCGGTGAAATCCTTGGCATTGGCACCGATGTCGTCAAGAATTTCTGGTCTGGCCTGGGGTTTGATCCGGCGCAGCTTGACGGCGGTACGGGTACAACTGCCGCCGACTTTCTTTCGACAAAGAATATAACGATGGCCCAGGCTCATGATTACATCATGAGCAATATCGCAAATCCGGCGAAACTTTTTGGTGAATTGAAGGTGTTTGGCCTGACCAACCAGATGCTCGGTGAAATTCTTGGTGTTGGTACTGATCTGGTGAAATCTTTCTGGTCGGGCCAGAGTCTGGACCCAACGCAACTTGACACAGCGGGCGGGGGCTCGGGTTCACAGGTCGACCTTTTCCAGGCCTATCTCGACAACCCAGTTGTTTCTACCCCCTATGGCGCACTCGATGCCAGCAAGGGGGCGTTCAATTACGTCGTCGACATGGCGACTGTCATCAATGGCGCTCAAGTCATTATTCACAACTTTGGCAGCGACGATACGCTGTCAATTGCCAATGGCAATGCCAAGTATTCGACGCTGGCAATCACCCCGTCTTCGGGTGATCCCGGCCATTACATGGAATATTTCTCCGTCTATGACAAGACTTTCCCGGCGAGTGTGGTCAGTGTCATGGTTATTCTCGATAACATCCCGAGCGTACCGGCTGGCCAGACGGAAGGGATCGTCACCATGAAACCGATCCCGGAATTGCTGACGGCTTTCAACAGCCTGCCGGTGGGGGATCTGTACTGGTCCTGAGCGCTATAAACCTCTGCCACAAAGTAAAAAAGCCCACCGCCATTGGCCGTGGGCTTTTTCTTGTCCGGATTTACATGCCGGCAGCGCGGCCGACGTAGATCAACAGGCCCATGCCCAGCGCACCGAGCACGAGATAGAACTTCCACGGCGTCTGTTTTTCGGCGTAGGGGTCGATCAAGGCCCGTTCGGCGCCCTCGGGCAGTTCCGCCAGGTGAGTCAAGGCGGTGCCAAAGGGGATGTTGATGCGGGCGCGGGTATTTACCGCCCAGCCGTTGGCATCGAGGATAGGGCCGAGATTGCGGTTCCTGAGCTTGAAAAAAGCCACGGCCATCGACGGGCCGGAAATGATCAGTATCAGGCCGAGCAGCGCCAGTGGCATCTGCCAGGCCTTGAGACCGAGGAAACCGGTAATCACCGAGGCCAGCACTGTGCCGATGGCGCCGATGGCCAGGCCGATGGCGGCAAAAATACCGGCGAATTTCGCCGCATCGAAGGGCGCGGGCGGCACTTTGGTGCCGCTTTCGATTTTCTTGCCGGCTTCGGTGACGGTGTTGCTGACCATGGCGTCGGCAGCGCCGGCCTTGGTCGCGGCAAATTTTTGCGCCTGCTCGGCAATCAGGCGGATCAGCTTCTTGTACGGTGACCAGAAGGCCTGACGGATGCTGATCGGGTGGTCAACGATCTTGCTGATCGTCGCATCCCAGTCCTTGCCGTCGCGGTCGTAGAAAACGCCGTTGCGCCCGACCATCAGCTGGTCGGAATCGCCGGCCGTGAAGGCGGCGGCAATGGTCATTTTTTCACCGGGGCGCACGCATTCGCAGTAAGCCAGGTAAACGCCGGACAGCGTCGCCAGCGCCGCGTGTTTGCCGGCGTCGAGCACCTTGACGCAGAGCTCGCAACTGCGGCCGTCGAGATAGAGCGTGCCGGCCTGGAAGATGGCCTTGTCGCGCTGGGTGTAGAAATCGCCGAAAGCGACGAAGTTGTTGGCCAGTCTGGCCAGATCACGGTGGTAGCGCACCAGCCGGTCGACTTCGCCGATGGCCTCGGCCTGGCCGCTGCGGGCGCTGTCGCTGGCGATCAGCTCGCTCAAGCGGGCGCGGTAATCGCTGGCTAGCAGGGCGCCCAGGCGGCTCGGGTCAAGTAGTTCGAGCGTGCTGACCGGGTGGCTGGCGAGCCAGGCGGCGTAAGCGGTGAACGCACCCTTGATGGCGTCCCAGCTGGCGGCGTCCAGACTGTCGCGCTGGCCGAGCAGCGGTGTGATGACTTGCTGGCGGAGGCGGGCGATGGCGGCGGTCCAGGCCGGGTTCAATCCTGCGGTCAACGGCAGCAGGGCGCCGTTTTTCACATAGGCCAGCGGCAGGGCAGCGATTTCGGCGCTGTCGCCGGTCAGCGAAAGGCTGGCGATGGCGCGTAATTCGTCTTCGCCGCCATTCATCAATTCGCCGGCCCGCGGATCGAAAGCCGCCAGGCGGCAGCGGGTGAAGAAGTCGTCGATCTTGGCGCTGACGGCAGCGAGGGCGGCGTGGGCATCGGCCGTGGCGTCGCCGAGCGGCAGCAGCTGGGCATCGTTTTGTGGCGCCTGACGCCAGGCGGTCAGGGCCTCGGCTTCGCTGAAGAAACGGTCGACCGTAGCCTGGTCGACGCCGGTTTCGCCGCTGCGGTCTGCTTGGCCGCCGAGGCAGGTGATGATGTCGGCAATGGCGGCTTGCAGGTCGCTGTCGAGCTGGGCGGGTGGCACGATGCCATCGCCGTTGAAGGGCATGCCGGAAAAAATGCGTGCGCTGTCGGCGGTGTCGGCGACCGCGATATGGCTGGCGTCGGCCTGGCCCAGGCTTTCCAGCACATGCCTGGCCGAGGCCAGCAGGCGTTGGCCATCGGCGCTGCTGTCGTCAATGTCGGCCAGGGCCAGCGGGCCGCCGGCCAGCAGGCTGTCGGGCGACTTGAGCAGGGCCGTCGCCCAGTTGATGGCAGCGATCAGTTCCGGGGCGCGAATGTGGCTGTCCTGGTCGCTGTCGATCAGCGCCAGCGTCTGGCGGTCGAATTCCAGTCCATTGACCGGGCAGGACAGGGCGCTCCACAGTTTCTGGTCGAGTTCGCCGAGATGGGCCAGGTCGGCGCCGCTATCGAGGCGGACCTGGTCGAAGCCGCCGGCACTGAAAAAGCGCCAGCGATGCGGGGTTGGTGAATTGCTCATGGGGGACTCCGTAAGGGGAATGGGGTCAGCCGAAAACGGTCTGCCACAGGGCGTTGACCGCAGAAATGTGCTTTTCCACCAATTCGCGTTCCAGCGGCGCCTTGGGCGTGGTCGACAAGCGCTGGGCGTGCTGCAGGCGGCGATATTCGCGATAGGCGTTGCCGACCGCTGCGCCCTGTGCCGGCTCGATCAAGCCGAGTTCGCCGGCGATGCGCAGCAGGGCGATATTGCCGAGATTGCCGGTGAGTTCGGGGTATTGGTGGGCGTAGCCGAGAATCAGGTACTGGACGATGAATTCGACATCGATGATGCCGCCCTGGTCATGCTTGAGTTTGAACAGCGCGTCGCTCTTCGAGGCGTGGGCGTCGTACATCTTTTGCCGCATGGCGACGACCTCGTCGCGCAGCTTGGCCAGGTCGCGCGGCTGACGCAGGATTTCGCAGCGGATTTCCTCGAAGCGCTGGCCGACGGCCGGATCGCCGGCGCAACAGCGGGCGCGGGTCAGCGCCTGATGTTCCCAGACCCAGGCTTGCTTGAGCTGGTATTCGCGGAAGGCGTCGACCGATACCGCGAGCAGTCCGGAATCGCCATTGGGCCGCAGGCGCAGGTCGGTTTCGAACAGCGTGCCGGCCGGCGTCTGGCTGGACAGCCAGGTATTCAGGCGTTGGCCGAGGCGGGTGTAGTTTTCTTCGGCGTCCTGGTCGGCGTCGTCGTAAATATAAACAAGGTCGAGATCAGAGACGTAGCCGAGTTCCTTGCCGCCCATCTTGCCGTAGCCGATAACGGCGAATTTCGGCGTTTCACAATGACGCTTGCGCACGGTTTTCCAGACCAGCGGCAAGGTTTCCTGGACGATGGTGTCGGCCAGTTCGGTGAGATAGTCGGACAGCTTTTCCACCGTCTGCAGACCGGCGAGATCCTGAGCCAGCAGGCGGAATACCTGGCCGTGATGCATTTCGCGCAGGATGTCCATCTCGCGCTCGGTGTCGTTCTGGTGATCGAGCAGATTGCGCCGCAGCTGCTCGCGAAAACCGGCGAGGTCGGTGGCGATTTCGTAGAGGCGCGGATCGAGCAGTTCGTCGAGCAAGAGCGGGTGGCGATTGAGGTAATCGCTGGCCCAGCTCGAAGCGCAAATCATGTCGGCGACGCGGCGCAGCGCCATCGGGTATTGCTGCAACAGCGCCAGGTAGGCGCCCCGGCGGGCGATGCCTTCAAGAAAATCGAGGCCGCGTTGCAGCGTGGTGTCGGGCGCGGCGGTGGCGCTGGCGGCTTCGATCAGGCGCGGGCCGACGGCATCGAGGCGCAAACGGTTGCTGCTGGGCAATTGCCGGTAGCGACTTGAGGCGCGCAGGCTGACCAGTCGGGCAATGGCTTCACGCGGCTGGCGGAAACCAAGATTGCCGAAGCTTTCGAGGGCGCGGTCTTCATCGAGCTGGTTCAGCCACAAGCCGGTCAGCGGATGTTCGCCGGCCTCGGGGTCGGCAAAGACCTCGCCGAAATGCTTGCTGACCCGCTGGCGGTGACCGTCGAGCACCGCCAGCATGGCCGGCCAGTCGGGGAAGTCCATGCTCCGGGCAACGCTGGCGCGGGCGGCCTCGTTTTCCGGCAGGCGGTGGGTCTGCTTGTCGTCGACATATTGCAGGCGATGTTCAAGACGGCGCAGGAAGATATAGGCGTCACGCAGTTCCTGCTCGGTCTCGGCAGGGATATGTTTGCGTTCGACGAGCAAGGCCAGCACGGACAGCGTCGGGCGAATTTGCAGGGCTGGATCGCGTCCACCGCGAATGAGCTGGAAAACCTGGGCCATGAACTCGATTTCGCGGATGCCGCCAGGGCCGAGCTTGACGTGGTCAGCCATGTCCTTGCGCGACACTTCGCGGCGGATTTGCGCGTGCAGGTCGCGCATGGCGTTGATCGCGCCGAAATCGAGGTATTTGCGGAAGACGAAGGGACGGGCGATTTTCTGCATCGCCGTGACCCATTCCGGCTGCAGGTTGTCGCCGCTGTTCATCGTCCGGCCCTTGATCCAGGCGTAACGTTCCCACTCGCGGCCCTGGGTGATGAAATAGGTTTCCAGCGAGTCAAGCGAGCAGACCAGCGGTCCGGAGTCGCCATTCGGGCGCAGACGCATGTCGACGCGGAAGACCTGGCCATCGCCGGTGATGTCACCGAGCGCCTGGATGATGCGCTTGCCCAGACGATTGAAGAAATCGAAATTCTCGATGGACTTTGGCCCGGCGGTGTCGCCTTCTTCCGGGTAAACGAAGATGTAATCGACGTCCGAAGAGACATTGAGCTCGCGCCCGCCGAGCTTGCCCATGCCGATGATCAACAGTCGTTCTGGGTGGCCTTGCCGGTCCAGCGGCTCGCCGTAGGTGGCGACGAGCTGGCGGTGATAGTAATCGAGCGTGAAATTGGTCGTGATATCGGCGAGCAGCGTCATGCTTTCGACGATTTCTTCGAGCGGCGCCAGGCCACAGAGATCGCGCAAGGCCAGGTGGGCCATGGCCCGGTGGCGCAAGCGGCGGAGCGTTGTCTTGACCTCGTCGTCATTGGCAAAGTCGCGGCGCAAGGGCGCGAGCAGTAATTCCTCGGAAAGAGGCTGCTGCCAGCTGGCGGCGAGTTCGGGAATCAGTTCCGGACGCGCGGTGAGCAATTTGGAAAGGTAATGGCTGTGCGCCAGGGCGGCTGGCCAGCGGGGGTCGAGTGCGGTGTCCATGGGCTTTGGTCGGCGATAGGGCCGAAAGGGATAGAATGCCTGCTTTTTCAAGCTGTCGATTGTAGTGACCTATCCCCCCCTCTGGCAAAGCGGCATCTGCGTTGAATAGTTCTGTTTCCCGCTTTGGTGCTCATTTTTCGCTGCGTTTGCGTGCTTTGCTGCCTGCCATGCCGGCTTGGCTGCTGCGGCCGGGCGTGGTGCAGGGCTTGCGCTGGCTGGGTTGGGGCGCCTTGTTCGCCTGGCTGGCTTTCGCAGCGCTGGTCCTGGCCTTGCGTTACGCCATCCTGCCGAAAATTGCCGATTACCGGCCGGAAATCGAAAGTGCCGTCAGTCGTGCCATCGGTTTGCCGGTGCGTATCGCGGGGCTGGAGGCGCGCTGGCGTGGGCTGAATCCGGATTTGATCCTGGATGGCGTGTCGGTGGCGGATCGCCAGGGCGTGACCAGCTTTTCACTGGCGCGCGTCGAAGCGGTGCTGTCCTGGCAATCGCTGTTGCGCTGGAAACCTATCCTCGACGTACTGGCTTTCGAGGCGCCGGTGCTGAATGTACGCCGTGAGCCCGATGGGCGACTGACGGTGGCGGGAATCAACGCTGAAGGCGAAGGTGACCCGGCTTTTGCCGATTGGGTGCTCGGTCAGCACCATATCCGCATCCGCAATGCCACGGTGGTCTGGGAAGATCGGCTGCGCCAGGCGCCGCCGCTGGTGCTCGAGGATTTGCAGTTCGCGCTGGACAATAGTGGCCGGCGCCATCGTTTTGGCCTTTCCGCTGCACCACCCGCAGCCTTGGCGGCACGGGTCGACGTGCGTGGTGAAGTGCGCGGCGAGTTGGGCGAGGCGCTGGATCGTTTGTCCGGCCGTTTCTTTGTCGAACTGAATTACGCCGATCTGGCCGGCTGGCGCAACTGGGTCGAGTATCCGGTGCATTTGCCGAAGGGGCGTGGGGCCGTGCGCTTCTGGGGCGATTTTGAGGACGGCGCCGGCAAGCTGACCGCCGACCTGGCGCTTGAAGACTTGCGCACCCGCCTCGGGGCGCAATTGCCCGAACTGGACCTGGCGGCACTGCGCGGACGGCTTGAGGGCGTCTACAACGCGCACGAATGGTCGGTGGCCGGGCAGAAGCTTGAATTGCAGACGCTTGAAGGTTTACGCGTGGCGCCCAGCGATTTCAAATTGTCTTGGCGGGATGATCCCAAAACCGGGGCGACCAGCGGCGAAGCGACGGCCAGTTTTCTGGATATCGGTGCGCTGGCTTATCTGGCCGCGTATATGCCGCTCGACCCGCAAAGTCGCAGTTTGCTGACCCGTCATCGGCCGCAGGGCCGGGTGGCGGATTTGCGGGCGAGCTGGACCCTGGCCGGTGACATGCTGACGCATTACAGCCTGAAGGCCGGATTCCGCCAGTTGGGTTTGTTTGCCGATGGCTATTTTCCCGGTGCCGGCGGCTTGTCGGGGACGGTCGATCTGAACGAGAAAAGCGGCGTCCTGCTCGTTGATTCGAACGAGTCGCACATCTCGTTGCCTGCGGTGTTCCCTGAATCCGATATTCGCTTCGAGCATTTGCGCGCACGGGCAAGCTGGAGCAATACCCCGGCCGCCACCGAAGTCCGGCTCGAAACCCTGGATTTTGACGGGGCTGACGCAGCGGGTGCTGTGCATGGCACCTATCGTTACAGCGGCCAGGGGCCTGGCGAAATTGACCTGCAGGCGCAGGTCAAGCGCGCTGATGGCACGGCGGTCTGGCGCTACATGCCGCATGTGGTCAATGCCGAGACGCGTGCCTGGTTGAAGCGCGGCATCGTCGCCGGCAAGGCGCATGAAGGGCGGCTGGTACTCAAGGGCGACCTGCGCAATTTCCCTTTCCGCGATCCGGCCAAGGGGACTTTCCGAGTGACGGCCAAGGCGCGGGACGCCAAAGTTGATTACGCACCGGGCTGGCCGGCAATTGAAGGTATCGACGCCGAACTGCAATTCGGTATTGGCATGAAGGTGCTGGCCAGTCGCGGAAAAATACTCGGCGTTGGTCTGAGTGCGGTCAGCGTCGAAATTCCCGACTTCGAGTCGATGGATGAGCGTTTGTTGATCCATGGCCTGGCGCAGGGGCCGAGCAGCGAGTTTTTGCGCTTTATCGATGAAAGTCCGGTCGCCGAGTCGATTGATCATTTCACCGAGGGCATGCGGGCGCAGGGCGATGGCGCGCTTGACCTGCATCTGGAAATTCCCCTGCGCCATGTCAGCAAAACCCGGATGCGCGGGGATTTACGGCTGCAGAACAATCAAGTGCACCTGCTGCCGGAGTTGCCCGAAATTACCCAGGTTAACGGTCGCCTGCAGCTAACCGAGAGTTCAATCCTGGCCCAGGATCTGACCGGGCGGGTCTTTGGCGGACCGCTCAAGGTACAGGTGCGCAGCAGCGGTGACCGGGTTGGGGTGCAGGCCAGTGGCACGGCCAATATTGTCGAGGTCAGCCGGCATTTTGGCTGGCCCCTGCTCAATCATTTGACGGGTTCCAGTCCCTGGAAAGCCGATATCGCGATTCGCAAGCGCAATGCCCGCGTGCTGATCGATTCCGACCTGCTTGGTGTCAGTTCGCCGTTGCCCGAGCCCTTGAACAAGACCGCCAACTCACCCTTGCCGCTGCATATCGAGCGTTCGTCGCCGGATTTGCAGCACGATCAATATCGCATCAGCTTGGGCAAAATCGGGCAAGGAATCGTCATTACTCGAGCGGATGGCTTTGAGCGCGGCGTTTTTGCCGTCGGGGCCGCCGAAGCGCGTTTGCCGGATAACGGCCTGGCGATTCGCGTCAACACGCCGCTGATCGACGCCGATGCCTGGCGCAATTACCTGGGCGGCGGCGAGGGCGGCGAACTGGGCGGCGGTGCCAACCTGCTGTCGCTGGTCAGTCTGAAAACCGATCAGCTGCGCTTGTTCGGCCGTGATTACCACCAGGTCGAAACCCAGATCAAGCCGCGCGAGGGCGGCTGGCAGATTGGCTTGAATACCCGCGAAGCACAAGGCGACATTCTCTGGAAAAGTGCTGGCGAAGGCTGGATCGAAGGCAGTTTCCGCCGTTTGCAGATTCGCCCGGCGGCTGATGTCGGCGAAGTAACGACCTCGGCGATCAATTCCCTGCCGGGAATGAGCTTGCAGGTTGAAGATTTTCGTATTGGCGACAAGGCGCTGGGGCGTCTGGAATTGAAGGCACGCAATGATCGCGGTGCCTGGCGCCTGGATACGCTGAATTTGCAGAATCCGGATGGTCATTTGAGCGGCAAGGCGACCTGGCTGAATATCGGGCGGCATCAGACGCGTCTCGATTTCGAACTGGGAGCGAACGATGTCGGCAAATTGCTTGATCGCCTGGGCTATGCCGAAACGGTCAGGAATGGCACGGCCCGGCTGACGGGCAATCTGCAATGGAACGGGCCGCTGACGGCGATTCACTATCCTTCCTTGAGCGGACAACTAAACGTCGAAGCCAATAAGGGGCAATTCAATAAATTGCAGCCGGGGGTTGGTAAATTGTTGGGCCTGATTTCGCTGCAGGCGCTGCCGCGCCGCCTGACGCTGGATTTTCGCGATATTTTTAGCGATGGTCTGGCCTTCGACAGCATTGAAGGCAAGCTGAATGTGCAAAACGGCATGATGCAGACCGTCGAGGCCTTGCGCATCAGCGGTCCGGCGGCGCAGATCGAAATCGAAGGGCAGACGGATCTGCAAAAGGAAACCGAGGATCTGCGCGTAGTCGTGCGCCCTGAACTGGGTGGCCTGGCGGCGGTCGGCACGGCGGCCTTTTTCCATCCAGTCATGGGGGCGGCAGCACTGCTGGCCAATACCGTGTTGCAGAAACCTCTGAATCGCCTGTTCAGCTACCGTTATCATGTGACCGGCACCTGGATTGATCCGCAAGTCAGCAAGGCCGGTGAAACTCGGCCGGAGAATGCGGTCAAACCTGGAGAACCTGTCCCGGAAGAGGTGAAAAAGTGAGCAAGCAGAATTGTCGTATCGCCGCGCTGCAAATGGTGTCTGGCCCGCGCGTTGCCGACAATCTGGCAGTCGCCGGCCGGCTGCTTGAACAGGCGGTCGAGCAGGGGGCGCAACTGGTGGTCCTGCCGGAATATTTCCCGATCATCGGCGCCAGCGATAGTGATCGTGTCAAGGCACGGGAAAATTATGGCAGCGGCCCGGTGCAGGACTGGCTGGCGAGCATGGCGCAAGGCCACGGCCTGTGGATTTTTGCCGGTTCCATCCCGTTGACCGCAAAATCGCCGGACAAAATGCGCAACAGCTCGCTGGTCTACAATCCGGCCGGTGAGTGCGTGGCGCGTTATGACAAGATCCACCTTTTCGGCTTCAGCAAAGGTGACGAGCATTACGATGAATCGGCTTTCATTGAGGCCGGTGAGCAGCCGGTTGCGCTAACGACGCCTTTTGGCCGGGTGGCGCTGTCGATCTGCTACGACCTGCGCTTTCCCGAGCTTTATCGCGGTTTGGCGCCGGTCGACCTGATCCTGGTCCCGGCAGCTTTCACCGATACCACCGGGCGGGCGCACTGGGAAATCCTGTTGCGTGCCCGTGCCATTGAAAATCAGTGCTATCTGTTGGCGGTCGGGCAGGGCGGTAAACACGAGAATGGCCGGATGACCCACGGCAACAGCATGATCATCGATCCTTGGGGAGAAATCCTCGACCGCAAGTTGAAAGGGCCGGGTGTCGTGATCGCCGACCTCGACCATGCCCGCATCGCCGAAATTCGCGAGAGCCTGCCGGCGCTCGCGCATCGCAAACTATAAGGAAGTTTCATGACCCAAGCGAGTGCTTCGAAGAGCGCCCTGGCCCAGGCCGAATCCCTGCTGCTGACTCCGTTTTCCCTGTCCGAAAGCGACTTGTCGCGCACTTTCGGGCAAATCCTGACGCATCAGGTTGATTACGCCGATCTCTATTTCCAGTATTCCCGTTCCGAGGCCTGGAGCCTTGATGAAGGGATCGTCAAATCGGGCAGTTTCAGTATTGATCAAGGCGTTGGGGTGCGGGCGATTTCCGGTGAGAAAACGGCCTTTGCCTACTCTGACGATATCAGTTCGCGAGCGCTGGGGGATGCCGCCTCAGCAGTGCGCGCCATCGCTTCCGCCGGACAAAGCGGCAAAATGCCCGCCCTGCAGGCGTCGACCGCAGCACGCGCGCTGTATGTGCCGCAGGATCCGATTGCCTCGCTATCGGCCGATGCCAAAGTGCGCCTGCTCGAACGCCTTGAAGGTTTTGCTCGTGCGCTTGATCCGCGTGTCCAGCAAGTCATGGCCTCACTGGCCGGCGAATATGAAGTGATCCTGGTGGCTGGCTCCGATGGACGCCTGGCTGCCGATATTCGTCCCTTGGTGCGTTGCTCGGTTTCAGTGATCGTCGAAGAGAATGGCAAGCGCGAACAGGGGGGCTCTGGTGGTGGCGGGCGTTGCGATTTCGCTTATTTCAGCGATGAGGTGTTGCAACGCTATGCCCAGGAAGCGGTACATCAGGCCGTAACCAATCTCAATGCCGAGCCGGCACCCGCCGGGCAAATGACCGTGGTGCTGGGGTCCGGATGGCCGGGAATCCTGTTACACGAGGCTGTTGGCCATGGCCTTGAGGGTGATTTCAACCGTAAGGGCAGTTCGGCTTTCAGTGGTCGCCTGGGGCAGCGTGTTGCGGCGAAGGGCGTTACGGTCATTGACGATGGCACGATCAGCGACCGTCGCGGATCGCTGAATATTGATGATGAAGGCAATGCGACCCAGCGGACCGTGCTGATCGAGGATGGAATTCTGAAGGCTTATATGCAGGACAGTTTGAATGCCCGCCTCATGGGCGTCGCGCCGACCGGCAACGGTCGTCGTGAGTCTTTTGCGCATCTGCCGCTGCCGCGTATGACCAACACCATGATGCTGGCTGGCCAGCACGATCCCCAGGAAATTATTGGCTCGGTGAAAAAAGGTATTTATGCCGCCAATTTCGGCGGTGGTCAGGTTGATATCACCAGTGGCAAGTTTGTTTTCTCGATGAGCGAGGCTTATTTGATTGAAGATGGTAAAGTGACCCGCCCAATCAAGGGCGCAACGCTAATCGGTAATGGTCCGGATGCTCTGACCCGTGTTTCGATGATCGGCAGCGACTTGCGACTTGACCCGGGCGTGGGAACATGTGGCAAGGATGGGCAGAGCGTGCCAGTGGGCGTGGGGCAACCAACCTTGCGGATTGATGGACTGACCGTAGGTGGTACGGCATAATAACTAGTCACTTCGATTAGGGGGTAATGATGCGGGCGTTAATGTTGGCGTTGGGTATCGTTTTAATGAGCGGCCATGTCATGGCGCAAACGGGGCCTTTTGAACGACTGAAAGCGATTCAGGGTGATCCTGCGGCTTTGAAAGCCGCAGTTGAAGCGGGTAAGAAGGCCGCTTTCTTCTGCGTCAATTGCCACGGTGATGATGGGATCAGCAAGATCCCTGAGGTGCCCACTCTGTCGGGGCAGAATTCGGCTTATTTGCTGGAACAGATACGCAAGTTTGGTTCGGGTGAGCGCAAGGACCAATTCATGCAGGGGCTGATCAAGGTTCTTAAAGATGAAGAGCGCGTTCAGATAGCTTCGTACTATGCCAGTATTGCGGTGCCGCCATCGCCGGCTGATGCTGCACTGGTGCCGCGTGGCAAGGAGTTGTTTACCAAGCTTTGTGTTCGCTGCCATGGTGATCAAGCCTATGGCAACGAACTCTTCCCGCGTCTTGCCGGGCAGCATGTGACTTATCTGAAGAAATCGATTGCCCGTTATCGTGATGGCACGGGTATCCGAAACAATCAGTTGATGTCGATCGCGACCTCTTCCCTTAAAAATGAAGATATTACGGCGATCGCCAATTACCTGACGCAGTTGCCCTGATCCTCCGTCAGGTTTGTATTTTTTGAGGCCGCGGCACCAAGGTGTCGCGGTTTTGTTATTTAGAGCCAGCTGGTTGTAATAGTTACAAAGAACTAGTCATTCCGTTGTTTGTGCTTAGTTCAATGGTAGTGCTATGATTTTAAAGTATTTTTTGTATGCTATCGTTCGGGCGGTTTAGGGAAACCATTCCCGTTCTGAGGGCGTCATGAAGTATTTTTTTCGGCTGTACCTGATCTTGTTTCTTGCATTGTTCGGGCTGGGTGCGCAAGCGCAAATAACGGATGTCAATGCCGCCATCAATAAGGCAGGTAGCTTGCGTTATTCGTCGCAGCGCTTGGCCAAGGCGTATTTCCAGCTGGGGCAGGGCATCGATGAGGCGCGTTCGCGCAAGGTGCTTGAGCAGTCGATTGCACTGTTTGATCGGCATTTGGTCGAGTTGAAGGGCTATGCCCCCCAGCCGGAGATCAAGGATACCTATCTCAAGCTTGAGAAATCCTGGTTGGCCTATAAGGATTTGATTCTGGGGGCTGCGCCGAATCCGGATAACGCTCGCAAAGTGCAGGTCCTGTCAGAGGAGATTCTTGCGCTGGCCCAGCAGGGGACTGTTCAGCTCGAGAAATTCTCCGGTTCGAATGCCGGACGCTTGGTTAATCTCTCTGGTCGAGAGCGCGCACTCTCGCAGCGCATGGCCAAGTATTACCAGGCGATTGCCTGGAATATCAATGACAGTCAAAGCGCGACCAATCTTGACGCCTCGCTTAAGGAGTTCGCCAAGAATCTGGCAGAGCTTTCCGAGTCGCCTGCCAATACCCCCAAGATTAAGGATGGCCTTGAGCTGGTGCGTCAGCAGTGGTTCTTCTTTGAAAGTGCTCTGCGCCAGAAGGCCGGGGCTGACAAGCGACCGCAAACGACAGTGGCGACAACCAGTGAGCGGATTCTGGAGGAAATGGACCTGGTGGTCAGCATGTACGAAAAGTTGCCAAAATAAGTGCGACTGGTGACGGTTTTGTCAGAGGGGGCTTCGGCCTCCTCTGTCGTTAACGGTACAGCGCTGGCGTAGAATCAGTTTTCCGCGACGCACTAAGGAGTGAAGATGGCTCACACCAGGCCGGTGACTGACGATGTACGAATCCGTGAGATCAAGGAGCTGCATTCTCCCGTGCAGCTATTTCGCGAATATCCGCTCTCCGAGCGGGCTGCTCAGACAACTTTCGAAGCGCGTCAGGCAATCCACCGGATACTGCATGGTGCAGATGATCGCCTGGTGGTCGTGATTGGCCCCTGTTCGATCCATGACCGAGAGGCAGCACTGGAGTATGCGCGACGTTTGCAGAAGGAGGCATCTCGTCACGCAGAAGATTTATTGGTGGTGATGCGTGTTTACTTCGAAAAACCGCGTACGACGGTAGGCTGGAAGGGCTTGATCAACGACCCGCATCTGGATAATACCTTCTGTATCAATGAGGGCTTGCGGCAGGCGAGGAAATTGCTGCTCGACATCAACGATATGGGTTTGTCTTGTGCAACGGAATTTCTCGATACCATCACGCCGCAGTACACGGCGGATTTGATTGCCTGGGGAGCCATCGGGGCGCGCACGACCGAGTCTCAGGTGCACCGTGAGCTGGCTTCGGGATTGTCTTGTCCCGTAGGGTTCAAGAACGGAACCGACGGAAATGTGCGGATTGCGGTCGACGCCATCAGGGCGGCCAATTCGCCGCATCACTTTTTATCGGTGACGAAATCCGGCCATGCCGCCATCGTTTCTACGATGGGCAATGAAGACTGTCATGTCATTCTCCGAGGAGGCAGGGAGCCAAATCATGATCCGGCCAGCGTCGCTGCAGCTGCGAATGAAATCGCCAACACTGGTTTGGCGGCTAGGTTGATGGTGGATTGCTCACATGGGAATAGCCGCAAGCAATACCTGTTGCAGATGGAGGTAGGTGAATCCGTCGCTCAACAAGTGGCTGCAGGTGATGAGCGCCTGTTCGGCGTCATGGTGGAATCGCATCTGATTGCCGGGCGCCAGGACTTTGTGCCGGAGCAAGCGCTTGTCTTTGGGCAGAGCATCACCGACGCCTGTCTGGGGTGGGAGGATAGTGTCCTGTTAATGGAACGGCTGGCGATGGCGGTACGCAAGCGCCGATGCTTGTTTGATGGAAATTGAAAAAAACAGACTAATTCTATTGACGTCTCTGAATTAGGGTCTATAATGCGCCCCTCTTCTGCAGCGCTGGTAGTTAAGGCGCTTCGGGGGGAAGCCGAAAGGCGAGGGAAGTTGGGTTGGTTCTTCGAGTTGTTGGAAAATAATTTTGAAGAAAAAGCTTGACGGGGATTAAAAAGTTCTTCATAATCTCGTTTCTCTGCTGCAGACGAAGTGAAAACGACGGCGCGGCGATGTTCTTTAAAAGTTTGGACAACCGATAGGTGTGGGTGTCTTGATGCTGAAGTGGCTTAGGCCACACAAAAGTATTAAGGCAATCACACGGATGGAGAGATCCATCGAGGTAGAGTTTAAATTCTACCGTCAGTGAATTGTGAGAATTAGTTGGATTGAACTGAAGAGTTTGATCCTGGCT
>JAVBXO010000075.1 GCA_030824535.1 Azonexus sp.
TGCTTTTCGGTCGCAACGTTACCGGCGGTGCCGTGGTTGTGCGGACCACACGGCCCAGCTTCGATTTTGGAGCCAAAGCCAAGCTATCCATTGAAACGGGACTGAAGAAGACCGTAAGCGGCACGGTTACCGGACCTATCGTCGATGACGTTTTGGCTGCCAAATTGGCCGTCTACTACAGCGACGACAATGGCTGGTTTCGCAACCGCTTCGACAATCGCAGCTTCGGTAAATCACATGACCTTATCATTCGCCCGGCACTTTCGCTCAAGGGTGGCGACCGCTTCCGAATGGATCTCCGCTATGAGCATGGCGATGTCGAAAGCGATGGAGCCCCTGTCCAGAGTCACGCGCTGTTTCCCCGCGACAGCTTCAGGTTTTCGATCAATTTCCCAGGTTTCTATGATGCCAAATGGGACCAGGCGATCGTGGAAACCAACATCGATGTCGGTCTGGGCGGAGGCGTCTTCACCAACATCGCTGGCTATCGGAAATTCCGATCCTCCGCGGGCGCTGATATCGATGGAACACCACAGTCCTTCTTTCATGCCTTTTTCGAAATCGACCAGGATCAACTCAGCGACGAACTTCGTTATGCCGGAAGGTTCGGTGACGTCGAATTGACAACCGGTCTATACTATTTTTCCCAGGATCTTCGTTACGCCGAGCTGCGGAATCTTTTGGGCGGTGCTCGGATCGTTTCCGGTGGGGGTACGCAAGACCAGACAACATGGGGCATTTTTGCTTCGACCGACTGGCATTTCACCGATACGCTGACCTTGAATCTCGGCGCGCGGTATAGTTGGGAACGCAAAGCCGTTCGGGTCTCGGCCTTACGCGCAAATGGTTGCAATCTAGACACGCTGATCTGTGCAACCAATTTCGCCGACGCGGCAAAATGGCGAGGGTTTACGCCGAAAATCGGCCTTCAGTGGAAGCCGGATGACGACACGCAGATTTATGGCCTTTACACGCGCGGGTTCCGCAGCGGCGGATATAATTTGCGCAACACCGATCCCGCTGTGCCGCCGGGGCCATTCAATCAAGAGACCCAGGACAGTTTCGAACTCGGCGCCAAGAAGCAATTCGGGCGCCACCGGATCAACCTGGCGGCCTTCTACAATCGCATGAAGGACCTGCAGCGCGAGATCAACCTGCCCGGACCGCTTGGCGTCAGCCAGGTCATACGGAACACCGCCGACGCCACAATCAAAGGCGTCGAGGCCGAGGGGCAGTTTTTTCTTTTGTCCAACCTCGTGATTTCGGGTCAGCTCGGCTACGTGAATGGCCAGTATCGCAACGTCCAGTTCGACCTCAGCGGTGATGGCGTCATCAACGATGTGGATCGTGCGCTCAAATTGCCAAGGCTGTCGCCATGGACCTATGGCGTGGGGCTGACTTATGATCAGCAGCTTGGCGAATTGGGGACAGCAACGGCGCGTGTCAGCTTCACGCATCGCGACAAGGCGGCATTCACCGACAACAACGTCGGCTTCCTTCAGGGCGCCGATATGCTCGATGCGAGCCTCACATTGGCGACCGACAACAAGCACTGGCGCTTCTCCATCTATGGCCGAAACCTCCTGAATGAGGTGACGATTGGCGGCGATACACCTTTGCCGGCGGCCTTCGGGGGCACGGGTGCAAGCCTTTCACCGCTAAACAGGGGGCGCGTCATCGGCGGAGAAGTGGCGATTAGCTTCTAGGCCATTTTCGAGGCGAGTGGAATCACCCGCCAACTCGGAAAATGCCCAAGATCAATTTGCTAGAGCATTTCCTGCCGGAAAGCCGGTTCCCACTTCTGCGCGAAATGCTCTAGCTGATCGCGACGGATGCAGCGGATTTCCGATCGCACCCCGCCCCCTTGCCGTTAATCCGATGATGCGGTGCGCCATGCCTGACGAACAAGGCTGACGAGCGCACGGCCAGCCGGTTTTACCTGCCAGCGGCTACGCACAGCATAACAAAGCGTCAATGGATCGAATAAACCGATTCCCTCCAAGGCCACGAAATTGGCGCGAAACCATGAGTTCTCGGTGAACTGTTTTGCAACCATCCCGATAGCATCGGATGTGGCAACGATCCGTCGAACCAATTGAAAATAGTCTGTCATGTGGATCCAGTCAGCGGGACGCTTACCGCTTTTTTCGTACATCTGCTGAATGATCGATGTGTAGGGTTCGGAAGATGAGGGCACTACGAATTCGAACTGGACCAGCGGCTCCTTGCTGGTCGGGTTTATCCCCAGAATGGGATGATTGTTCCGCACAAAAGGCAGTATTTCGATCGAGGCGACCCGCTCGCACTTGAATTCCGGCCAGCGTGCAAAGGCCGCTTCAAGTCCAAAGGCGACATCGATATCGCCGCGCGACAGGAGTCGCACGCCCCTTTCGCTGTTGCCCGAAACGACTTCGACGCGCACTGCCGGATGGCGCCGCAGCAAAGAAACCAGAGGTTGGGTGAGCAACCAGTCGATTGACCCTGGGAACAGTCCGATTCGAAGCGGGCCCGCATAGGCGTCGGCGCGGCGGGCTGTATCTCCGAGTAGTTCAGCTGCGTCGGCAAGCAAGCGCGCTGCGCGATCAATAAATTCGCGTCCCTCCTCTGTCGGCATCGCGCCCCGTGAGGTCCGATGGAAAAGGGAATAGCCAAGATGCCGTTCGAGTTCAGCGACACTCTTGGTCACCGCCGACTGCGTGACACCAACCGCATCCGCTGCCCTGGAGAAGGAACGAAGCTGACCAACCGCGACGGCATGCTTGAGGCGAGAATCGAGCATGGACATGCCCCACAGGAATAATTGCTCCAGAGAATGAATTAGGCGAATCAAGGTCATTTTGCCAATCTTACTTTCGACACTGCCGCCCAGCACGACTGCAACCCGTCTCGAAATCTGGAGCGGCGAAACGGCCTGGATCAAAGCGCCAAGGTCTCAGACGCAGGTATGCCTGAATGACGAAAACTGGTCCGCTTGCAGGCCTCAAAATACTCGAAATTGCGGGCATCGGCCCGGCGCCGTTTTGCGGAATGCTGTTGGCCGACCTTGGCGCCGATGTCGTCGTCATTGAACGCGTAAGCCCTAACTCCGAAAATATCGATCTTGGCAGCGGCGCCATTGTGAACCGCGGGAAACGTGTAATTGCCTTGGATCTGAAGTCCCCCGAAGGCGTCGCGCATGTCCTGGATCTCGTCCAAAGGGGCGATGTACTGATCGAAGGCATGCGGCCTGGGGTGATGGAGAGGCTCGGCCTTGGTCCCGAGGTTTGCCTAGCGCGTAACCCCCGCCTTGTATTCGGTCGCATGACGGGTTGGGGGCAGCAGGGACCTCTCGCCCAAGCGGCCGGCCATGACATCAACTATATCGCGCTGTCAGGAGCCCTTTGGTATGCTGGGCATCCTGGTGAACCGCCAATGGCGCCGCCAAGCCTGGTAGGCGATATTGGGGGTGGAGCGCTTTATTTGGCCATCGGCGTCCTCGCAGCGGCAATGCACGCCCGGGATACCGGGAATGGGCAAGTGGTTGACGCCGCGATCGTCGATGGGAGCGCTCACATGATGAACTTGCTCCTGAGCCTGAAGGCCGCCGGCCAGGTTGCCAGCATACGCGGCTGCAGCATCCTTGACGGCCCTCACTGGTACTCGACCTATCGGTGCGCCGACGGGAATTTCATCTCAGTCGGATCACTCGAGCCCAAGTTCTATGCGCTGCTTTGCAAAAAGCTGGGGTTGGCCGGCGATAGCAGTTTTGACGACGGCTATGATCGTGATGCCTGGCCCGAGCTCAAGCAGCGTTTTAGCGAGATATTCGCCATGCGGACACGGGAAGAATGGCGCGCACTGCTGGAAGGCAGCGATGCCTGCTTTGCCCCCGTGCTTGATCCGGACGAAGCGGCGCGCCATCCTCATATGGCAGCGCGAGGCGTCTATCGGGAGATCGACAATATCCTCCAGGCAATGCCGGCGCCACGTTTTTCGGGCTCGTCACTACCGATCCCCGGACCGATCCCGCTGCATCATGAAGATCCGAGTACAATTCGGCGGGGCTGGAGCAAACCGGACCGCTGCGGGATTACCGCCAGAACCGACTGTTGCGAGTAGTCGGTTGGCATGGTGGGCGGCCAGCGGCCCGACACGAACGGTGATTTCATAACTATGAACCAATGCGACGCTCCGCTTCGCTGC
>JAVBXO010000262.1 GCA_030824535.1 Azonexus sp.
CGCAGAAAACCCCCTCCCCTGGATCACCAAAACGGCTGCCGGCGACATTCAGCATGTAAATCGCTGCCCTGACGCTGCTGGGCGTAGCTGGCAGGACTCGCCAGCAGTGTCACGTGGTCAGCGCGTTGAATCCGGGATGGATTTTCATGGCTACGCTCGCAGTTCCCACCAATGCAGGCAAAAAAATGCTGTTCCGGCCAGTAAGGACCGGAACAGCAGGAGCCCCGCACTGCTTCTGACAAATGCGCGTTTAACGCACGCCGCCGTTGCCGTGGCCGCCGTTGTTTTCGGTGCAGATCTGCTCGTAACGTTCGAGGATCTTCTCCTTGCCCGGATGATTGGCCGGGAAAAGGATGTTGTTCCAGTTGTCGTGGGCAAAGTTCTCGACGCGGCGCAGCGGGATGGTGATGGTGAAGGGCCGGGTGAATACCGTCGGATCGTCGTAGGTCGCGTGGTAGAGGAACTTCTGCTGATCCTTGTCGAAGACGTAGCGCTCGCTGATTTTGGCGTTCTCGCTGAAGAATTCGCCGGTGCGACCAAAGCGGGCCTTGCCGTTGACGTTGCGCACTTCGACGACCAGCGTGTTGCCTTCCCAGTGGCCACGCGAATCGCCGTTCCACAGTTTGACCTTCTCCGGCAGATGCGGCTTGCCGTCGAGGTGGATCACGCGCGTGCCGGAATCGAACATCAGGACGACGTAGCCGGGATACTGGCGGATGTCGAAGCCGTGCCACATGAAGGACTTGGTCGGGCCTCCCGGCGCACAGCGCGCCAGCGGCTCGATGTATTCCGGCTTGATCGGGTCGAGCAGGTGGCTGGCGAACTCTTCGGCCTTTTCCCTGGCCCAGGGCTGGAATGGCACTTGCCCGTCAGCCGGATCGCTGATGCGGCTCGGCGCATCGCGGCCGGGCTTGGTCAGGTTGGAGTGGTTCGAGATGGTATTCGACCAGGCGCCCTGCACGTCCGGCTGACCGTCCTTGAGGCGCGGGCCGGTCCATTTGCCGCTATCGACCTGAAAAACGGTCTTTTCGCGCTGGAACTTGGGCAGCGTGTCGTCGGCCAGCGCGCCCTGAGCCAACGCCAGACCGGCCAGGATCGCAGCAAGCAATAAGGGGCGCTGACGGAATGCTTGCTTGGTGATTTGGTTGTTCATGTTCATCGCTCCGCTCATTCCTTTTCCGACACCGGGTAATACTTGTCGTAGTCGAGCGTGAAGCAATAGTTCTCGACCAGCTGGAAGTTCTTTTCACGGTGGCGATGCAGGATCACCGAAATATTCCACGGCCGCGCGTAGACCTTGGCGTCCTCGATGTTGGCCTTGTATTCGATGGTGTTGGGATCGAGGTATTTCCAGCGTTCGACGACGTGCAGCGCCTCGCTGTGGTAATTGCCGGCGCGGTCGAGCCAGGTCGCGTCGTTGAAGTGCTTGACGTCGACGACCAGCGTGTCGCCGTCCCAGCGACCGCGCGAATCGCCCAGCCACCAGTCGTTCGGCTCCTTGGGGTGAGCGGTGCCATTGGTGTGGATGGTGCGTACCGAGTGGCCGAACTGGTGATGCACCGTCAGGTCACGGGCGCGCTGGAAAATCTGGAAAGGCTCCGGGTAATAGACGCTGCGCGGCACGCTCAATGTGAAGCACTTGCTGCGCGGGTCGGCCGTCAGGCGTTCGGCGAAATTCTTCTGCTTCTGCGCCAGGGCTTGCGGCAGGTAGGGAATCTCGCCGCCTTCGACAATGCCCGGCCCCGGCGGCGCATCCCTGCGCGCCGAGTGGGCTTCGAGGTCGTAATCGGCGGCGCTGGTGGTTTGCCAGATGCCAGAAAAATCCGGCTTGCCGTTGGCCAGGCGCGGAATCTTGCCACTATCGGCGGCCACTGCCTGAGCGCCGGCCGTCAGGGCCAGCGCCGTCAAGCTGGTCGCCAGAGCGCTCGCCAGAAAGCGGCGGCGCGAGGGATGTTGGGTGGTTTTCAAGCGTTTTTGCTCCAATTTTGCGGTCGACCGTAAAAACGCCTCAATTTCCAGCCGGTGCGTCCTGCGCGCCGCCGGTCTTGAAAGTCCGGCCATCGGCCGTGATCACGGTGACGGCATAGGCGTAAGGCTTGCCGCTCTTGGAGCGGAAACCCTTGATCGTCACCTCGGCGCCCGGCTGCAACACGTCACGGGTCAGGCCCTTTTGCTGCAGCGCATACGGCGCACCGAACTCGAAGCCCCAATTGGTCGTGCTGCCATCGCTTTCCTTGACGTCGACATACAGCCAGCTATGCGGATTGACCCACTGCCCCTTGGTCACGGTGCCCTTGACTTCGACCGCCGCATCGCCATCGAACTCGGCGGCAAAAGCGTGGTGAGCATGGGCCGCGCCGATAGCGGTAAAGAGGCCGGCGGCCAGCGTGGCGGCGATTGCCAGCGTTTTTTTCATGACTTTTCTCCTGAAACTTGCATTGATCAGTGCCGCTTTCTCATTCCCTGGCCCACTCCCTGAACAGACCAAAAAATCCGGCAACCCGCTTTCAGGATTGCAAGCGGCATGCCACAACGCAGCGCCGGAACAAGACCCGGAACGAATCGCGCAAGCCATTGAAAAATCGATGTTTTATCGAGTCAGAAAAAGCCAGAAAAAAATGCCGGCAACTTTTCCCGAACTTTGACTGATGCGCCAGAAGCAGCGCCACCAGCCAGCTGTTGCAGACGGAGCAGCAATCCTGGCCCGCGATCACGCAGGAAAGTTGCCGCAAAGCGCTAGGCCCGGTGGGGTTTATGTTAAAAATGCACACATACAAGAAATCTTAAACACTAATCTTGTCAATCTTGGATTAAAATCACAAGCACATAAGGTGATACCAAATTATCACCTTATTAACATATGGAGCAAATACCCGATTATGGAAAGCAGAACTGCACGTCTGACAGTCCTGATTGACCCAAGAAAAAAAGCACTGTTTGACCAAATTTGCGCGCAACAAGACCTCACGCCTTCGCAGGTTGTCAGGCGTTTGGTCCGTCAATACATGGTTGATAACGCCGGCAACATTGAACTGCCGGATTGGCTGATGCGTGGGACGCAGCGCGCCGACGACGCTGAGTAAGCAGTTCAGGGAATGCTCAGGAAAGGTGGTTTTCGATGGAGTTGATTTCTCGCATCACCGTCCACTGCTATGAAATGGGCGGCGTGGGAGACGAGGCTCACAAGCCCGTCCCGGTCAAGTCGCTGGCAATTTTTCGCGTGCTCGGACGCTCAACTGTGCGCGCCATGAAAATCCTCAATGCCGAAATAGCCAGAGCCTCGGGGCAGGTCATGGTTCTTTCCATCTCCGCCAGGAAATTGTCTGAGGATGAAAAACATATCTGCACGGCAGCGATGGAGCAAGGCATCCGGCAATCCACGAAGATGGTATTTTGCGGTGGTGACCCAAGCCAGATATTTAGCGGTCTGGCCACAGATGGCAATGCCCTGAAATGGTTTCCGTCAATTCCATCCTTCGTTGCCACCTACGAAATTGATGGCGGCCGGCAAACCGCCAATGCTGCCCCATGAAAACACCCACTATTGTTTTCCCTGCCTTGCCGGTCGGCATGAGCAAGATCCGTCGCTCACCAATGGCTGCGGCAGCCTCGCGTGCCCATGAGCTTTCCCGGCACCGCGCTCACAAGGGCGACCAATGGAAATGAAAGAAGCGATCCGCGGAAAGCAGCCCCAATGAATCAACTCATACTTGCGGTTCTGATATTGATGTTGGGTGCGGGGCTCTGCCTGCTGCCGATCAGAAACCTCACCCGCGCCGGGATTGGCCTTGTTTCACAGGCCCTTGCCACGCTGATGGCCTGGTCGGTGGTCATACCCGTGCTATTGGGGGCGCCAGACATTACCGGCGCAATGCCCTGGGCTTATCCGATTGGTGAACTGCATTTCCGGCTCGACGCACTGGGGGCATTTTTTCTGAGCTGGTCCTTGCCGATGACCTTTCTCGGTGGCGTCTATGCCGTCGGCTACATGGACAAATATTTCAGCACACCGCGCCATCTGGGGGTCCATTTTGCCCTGCTGAACATGATTTCCGTGTCATTCCTGCTGGTCTATACCGGCGAACATACGGTGACCTTCCTGTTTGGTTGGGAAATCGCCGCCCTGGCGGCATGGTTGCTGGTGATTTGGGACTACCCCAACGAGAAAGT
>JAVBXO010000202.1 GCA_030824535.1 Azonexus sp.
GTATGGCCGATAATTTTGGCAAGGCGGTCGCCCTGCTCGCCAACTTCTGGCGCAATCTGCATGTCGGCGATGTTTATCGTGCCGACCCCGTGGGCGTCAGCATCTCCGGTGCTCGCTGGCTGGCCCTGCTGGCCACCGGCTGGCTCACCCGCCATCCGCCACGCTCGCTGCTCGACAATGCCCCACTCCGGCATTTGCTCAACCAGCATCTCGACTTTGCCGGTATCGACCGCGCCATCACCAAAGGGGTCCTGCAGGCGATCAGCATTGCCGCCTCAGGCTACACTTCCGGAGAAAACATCAATTTCTTCCAGGCAAGTCCGAGCATCCAGGGCTGGAACCGCGTCCAGCGCATCGGCACACGCTGCGAACTGGGCGTCAGCCACCTGCTTGCCTCAAGCGCGATCCCCTTTATTTTTCCTGCCGAAAAAATTCATCGCGAATACTTTGGCGATGGCTCAATGCGCCAGCTGGCGCCACTGTCACCCGCCATTCACCTGGGCGCCGAACGTATCCTGATCATCGGCACAGGGCGTCCTCACCCCAGCCGCATCCATGGCGACCTCTACCCATCGCTGGCGCAAATTGCCGGCCATGCCCTGTCAAGTATTTTTCTCGATGGCCTGGCCGTCGACATCGAGCGCATGGAGCACATCAACCGGACGCTGGCTGCGATCCCCGCGGAAATTCATCAACACAGCAAACTGGGGCTGCGGACCATCGCCACATTGAATATCTCCCCCTCGCTGCCCATCGAGCAACTTGCCGGCGATCATGCCCACAGCCTGCCCTGGCCTATCCGCCTGTTGCTCGGCGGCATCGGCGGCATGAATCGCAACAACAGCACCCTGACCAGCTACTTGCTGTTTGAAAAACCTTATACAAGAGCCCTGATGGCCTTGGGCTACGCCGACACCATGGCGCGCAGCGGCGAAATCGGTGACTTCCTTGGGCTCTGAGACGCAACGAGCGAAAGCTTCCTCAAGAAAAAGCGAGCGACAAAGTCCATAAAAAAACCCGCACAATGGCGGGGTTTTTTTATGGAATCATTTGGCGGGTCCGGTGAGATTCGAACTCACGATGGGTTTCCCCACGCCGGTTTTCAAGACCGGTGCATTCAACCGCTCTGCCACAGACCCGTGAGGCGCGCATGATAACACAATCGTTCCTGCTGCCAATTGTCCGAGATGCATTGAAACTTCGCCCCACCTCCGCTAGTCTTAGCCATTGTCACAACCAACAGGGAGATTTCCCACATGTCCTATATTGATCTTGCTCACCAAGGCAGTAATGAATTCGCACTGCAACAGAACCGGGTACTGCGCAACACCTACCTGTTGCTTGGCTTGTCCATGCTTCCCACGGCACTGGGCGCATTTGCCGGCATTCAGATGGGCTTCAGTCTCTTTGCTGACAGCCCGCTGATTTCCTTCCTGCTGTTCCTCGGCGTCGCCTGGGGTTTCATGTGGGGTATCGAGCGCAACAAAAACAGCAGCCTCGGCGTCGCCCTTCTGCTGGGCTTCACCTTTTTCATGGGTCTGATGCTTTCGCGCCTCCTGCAGTTTGCCCTCGGCTTCTCCAACGGCGGATCAATGATCGCCATGGCTGCTGGCGGCACCGGCGCGATCTTTTTCACCATGGCCAGCATCGCCTCGGTCAGCAAGCGCAATTTCACCGGCATCGGCAAGTTCCTCTTCGCCGGCCTGATCCTGATTATTCTTGCCAGCCTGGCCAATATATTCTTTCAGATTCCCGCGCTGCAACTGGCCATTTCCGCTGTCGCCATCGGCCTTTTCTCCGCCTACATTCTGTACGACATCAGCAACATCATTCATGGCGGTGAAACCAACTACGTCACCGCCACGCTGGCGGTATACCTCGATGTTTACAACATTTTCGTCAATCTGCTGCAACTGATCATGGCCCTGACCGGCGAACGCGACTGAAGCAGCATCTCCGCATGAAAAGGGCGACCCGCGGGTCGCCCTTTTCATTTGCTACAGCCACAAGTCTCAAGGCCGCTCAAACAGCGCTATCGATTCAACGTGCGCCGTATGCGGGAACATGTTGACCACCCCTGCAGCAACAAAACGATAGCCCTTGCCGGCCACCAGCACAGCAACATCCCGCGCCAGCGTAGCCGGATTACAGGAAACATAGACGATCCGCTTCGGCCCGTCATCCCCCAGGGCCTTGACCAGTTCGACAGCGCCTTCGCGTGGCGGATCAATCAGCATCTTGTCAAAATGCCCCAGCGCCGCCACTGATTCAGTCGTGCAATCAAAAAGATTGGCCACACCAAAATCAACCAGATTCGCCAAACCATTGGCCTTCGCGCTCTCCCGCCCCCGCTGTACCAGGCCGGCACTGCCTTCGACACCAAGAACCCGTGCCCCCGAGCGGGCAATCGGCAAGGTAAAGTTGCCCAGTCCGCAAAACATGTCGGCAATCCGCTCCCCCGGTTGCGGATCAAGCAGCTGCAGCGCCCGCCTTACCAGTACGCGATTTCCTGCATGATTGACTTGGGTAAAGTCAGTCGGACGAAAATCAAGCTCCAGCCCGAATTCGGGCAAGGTATAGGAAAGCCGGGGCGTCTCTGACTGAGGATAAAAACGATAAGCCGATTCCGGCCCTTTGAGCTGCAAATAAATCACCACGCCATGGTCTTCAGCGAATTGCCGCAGGCGTTTTTCATCTTTTGCGGTCAACGGCTGCAGAATGCGCAAAAGCAGCGCGGTGCAATGTTCGCCGACCGCCACATCGACTTGCGATAAACGCTCGGCGACTGATAGCGAAGCGAACAACTCACGCATGGGTAACAACAGATCCGAAACATGCGGCGGCAAAACCTCGCAACTGCGAATGTCGGCAATATAGCTACTGCGCCGCTCATGAAAGCCGACCAGCATGCCGCCCCGGCTTTCGACCTTGCGTACTGCCAGCCGCGCGCGATGACGATAACCCCAGGACGCCCCCTGGATAGGCGGCAGAATGGTTTCCGGACGCACCCGGCCAATATGCCAGAGACTATCCTCGAGAACCCGCTGCTTGGCGGCGAGCTGCGCCGAAGGATCCATATGCTGCATCGCGCAGCCACCACATATATTGAAATGGCGGCAACGCGGTTCGACCCGCGCACTGGAAGGACGCAATACCTGCACCAGATGCGCCAGCTCATAATTCGGCTTACGGCGAAAACTGGCATATTCAACAGTTTCACCCGGCAGCGCGCCGTCAACAAAAATAGCCTTGCCGTCCTGACGGGCAATGCCTCTGGCCTCGTGGTCCAGCGATTCAATAATCCCGATCGGCACGGTAAACTCCGGAAAAAGCGCAAATTCTATCAATCGGTTAAACTAAGCACCATGACTCGCGAGCTGATCACCACCTGGGAAGACTACCAGACGGCCTTGGAGCGTCTGCTGGCTTCCGCCAAGCGGGAAATCCGCATTTACGATGAAGACCTTGTCCGGCTTCATCTCGACTCGCCTGTGCCCCAGGCTGAAATCAGGCGATTGCTGCACGCCACCAGGCATGGCCTCGGACTACGCATTGCCATCCGGAACGCCAGCCATCTTCAGCAGCGCCAGACCCGATTACTGCAGCTTTTTCAAACCTATGGTCACGTTGCCGCAATGCAAGAAACGCCATCCCATCTCGCGCATTTAAGGGATGGCATGGTGCTGGTTGACGACAGCCACGCCCTGATCCGTTTTGAGCGAGATTTCGCTCGCAGCAAGCTTTTGATCGACGAACCGGATGAAATCGGGCCATATGCCAATCGTTTTGAGGAAATATGGGCCCAAGGCGGTGAATCGCCGATTGGCACCACACTGGGATTATGATAAACAGATGGCATTTCGCAGTGCATCAATTGCAAACAAATCATAATAAAATCTTGCTATAATTATCGGCTGACTAGGTACCTGGTCTAATCTCCCCCCCAGATTTTGCTGCTCTTGTCGATAAGGAATTACCATGAATAAGTCTATCCTCGTTGCTGCCCTGCTTGCTGCTGCCCTGACCGCCTGCGGCAAAACCGAAGCTCCAGCCCCGACTCCCGCCCCGGCTCCGGTCGCCGCACCGGCACCGGTTGCCGCCCCGGCCGAAGCCGCCAAGCCGGCTGAACAAGCTGGCATGGCCGGCATGGAAGCTGCCAAGCCG
>JAVBXO010000214.1 GCA_030824535.1 Azonexus sp.
TGCTCGACCGCCTGACGCTGTCCGAAAAAGGCGTCGACAGCATGGCTGAAGGGGTTGAACAAGTCGCCACGCTGGCCGATCCGGTCGGCGAAATCCGTGACATCAAATTCCGCCCGTCCGGCATCCAGGTCGGCAAGATGCGCGCGCCGCTCGGCGTCATCGGCATCATTTACGAAGCCCGCCCGAACGTCACCGCCGACGCTGCCGCCTTGTGCCTGAAGTCCGGCAACGCCGCGATCCTGCGCGGTGGCTCGGAAGCCATCCGCTCCAACCAGGCCATCGCCGCACTGGTCCAGGAAGGCCTGCAGGCCGCCGGTCTGCCCGCCGATTGCGTGCAGGTCATCAACACCACCGACCGTGCTGCGGTTGGCGAGCTGATCACCATGCGCGAGTTCGTCGACGTCATCGTCCCGCGCGGCGGCAAGGGCCTGATCGCCCGTCTGCTCGCCGAAGCCCGCGTGCCGATGATCCAGCACCTCGACGGCAACTGCCACGTCTATCTCGAAGAAGACGCCGATCCGAACAAGGCGCTGAACATCGTCGAAAATTCCAAGACCCAGCGCTACGGCACCTGCAACACCGCCGAATCGCTGCTCGTCGACCGCTCGGTTGCCGCCATGCTGCTGCCGCCGATTGCCCACATGCTGACCACCAAGGGCGTCGAAATCCGTGGTTGTGCCGAAACCTGCGCGCTGGTGGCCAATGCCGTGCCGGCAACGGAAGAGGATTACTACAGCGAATTCCTCGCGCCGATCATCTCGGTCAAGGTCGTCGCCAACATCGACGAAGCGATTGCCCACATCAACCAGTATTCGTCGCACCATTCGGAAGCCATCGTCACCCAGGATCACTCGAAGGCCATGCGCTTTTTGCGCGAAGTCGATTCGAGTTCGGTGATGATCAACGCCTCAACGCGCTTCGCCGATGGTTTCGAATATGGTCTGGGTGCCGAAATCGGCATCTCGACCGACAAGATCCACGCTCGCGGTCCAGTTGGCCTGGAGGGCCTGACCAGCGAAAAATGGATCGTCCTCGGCGACGGCCATGTGCGTGCCTGAGGCTTTGCACCCAATGCTGCGGTCAACATCATAAAAACAGCGTTTTTCGCCCAACAATAATCCACAAGCCAAAGGAGCAGCAGCATGCCCATCACCTGGACCAGCGATCTCGATACCGGCATCGACGTCATCGACCAGCAACACCGCCAGATCGTCGATTTCATCAACCAGCTGGAAGCCGCCCAGGCCATCGGCGACAAGAACAAGCTCAAGGAGGTCGTCGACGCCTGCGTCGATTACACCCTGTCGCACTTTGCCTTCGAGGAAAGCCTGCAGGAAGAGGCCGGCTACCTGTACTGCAAGCCGCACAAGAAGGTCCATGAGCTGTTCACGCGCAAGGTCGCCGAATACCAGGAACGGGTCAGTCTCGGCGACGATGTCGGCGAAGAGCTGCACGGCATGCTGGCGCGCTGGCTGGTCAATCACATCAAACGCGACGACGCCGACTACGTCTCGGCCGTCAAGGGCAACATGGTCAGCCTCATCAAGGAAAAAGAAGCGAAAAAGGAAACCAGAGGCTGGTTTTCGCGCTTCTTTGGCGGTTAATACCATGAGCCGCGCCGCCTTTTGCTGGGAAGACCCGCTGCTGCTCGACAGCCAGCTGACTTCCGAAGAACGCCTGGTCCGCGACGCTGCCCGCAACTTCGCCGGCAAGGCGCTGCAGCCGCGCATCCGCGACGCCTTCCGCAACGAGACCACCGATCCGGCGATTTTCCGCGAGATGGGCACGCTCGGTCTGCTCGGCTGCACACTGCCGCCAGCCTACGGCGGCGCCGGTCTGAACTACGTCAGCTACGGTCTGGTCGCGCGCGAAATCGAGCGCGTCGATTCGGCTTTTCGCACCCTGCTCAGCGTGCAATCCTCGCTGGTCATGCTGCCGATTTTCGCTTTTGGCAGCGAGGAGCAGAAACAGAAATACCTGCCGCGCCTGGGCAAGGGCGAACTGATCGGCTGCTTCGGGCTGACCGAACCGGATTCCGGTTCCGATCCCGGCAGTCTCGCTACGCGCGCCCGCGCCGTGCCCGGTGGCTGGCTGCTGTCGGGTGCCAAGAACTGGATTTCCAGCGCCCCGCTGGCCGATGTTTTCATCATCTGGGCGAAGAACGAGGAAGGCGTCATTCGCGGCTTCATCCTCGAAAAGGGCATGGCCCGCCTGTCGACCCCGGTCATTCGCGGCAAAGTCGGCCTGCGCGCCGCCGTAACCGGGGAAATCGTCATGGATGAAGTCTTTGTCCCGACGGCCAACCAGTTGCCCGGCGTCAGCGGCCTGAAAGGCCCATTCACCTGCCTCAATGCCGCCCGTTACGGCATCGCCTGGGGGGCGCTGGGTGCGGCCGAAGCCTGCTGGCACACGGCGCGGCAATACACCCTGGACCGCAAACAATTCGGCAAGCCGCTGGCCGCCAATCAGTTGATCCAGAAAAAACTCGCCGACATGCAGACCGAAATCACCCTCGGCCTGCAAGGCACGCTACGCCTCGGGCGAATGATGGACGATGGTAGCGCCACGCCGGAAATCGTTTCGATGATGAAGCGCAACAGTTGCGGCAAAGCCCTCGACATCGCCCGCACGGCACGTGACATGCTTGGTGGCAACGGCATTTCCGACGAGTTCGGCGTCATCCGCCACATGGTCAACCTGGAGGTCGTCAATACCTACGAAGGCACGCACGACGTCCACGCGCTGATCCTTGGCCGGGCGCAAACCGGGCTGTCGGCGTTCTGATTTTGGCCCTTGGTTTTTGCCCTTTTTGACCCGTCGACCGCAGGAGGCGCGATGAACGACCCCGAGTACCAGGCCATCGTCGCCACCCCCGGCTTTGCCCTCGGCATCTGCTGCGATGCCGATGAAATCACCCGCATCGACTTCCTCGAAGCGCGCCCGGAAATGCCCCCAGGCACGCTGCTGGCCGCCGAAGCGGTGCGTCAGCTGCAAGCCTATTTCGCCGATCCGGCCTTTGTCTTCGGCCTGCCGCTGCGCCCTGCCGGAACGACTTTCCAGCGCCGCGTCTGGGAGCAGATCGCGGCGATTCCCAGCGGGCACACCGAAACCTACGGTCAACTGGCCAAAAACATCAAAAATGCCCCGCGCGCCGTCGGCCAGGCTTGCGGCGCCAATCCCTACCCGGTCGTCGTCCCCTGCCACCGCATCGTCGCCACCGGTGGCACGCTCGGCGGCTTTGCCCGCGAACGCGGCGGCTTCCTGCTCGACATCAAACGCTGGTTGCTGCAGCACGAAGGCATCGCGCTTGGCGCCCCACGCCGCTGACCTCGGCGAAATCGACGTTTTCTGCGACGCCCTGTGGCTGGAAGACGGCCTGGCCAAAGCCACGCTCGACAGCTACCGCTCCGACCTCGGCCGCCTCGCTGGCTGGCTCGCCGAACAGCGCCACGGCTCACTGCTCGAACTCAATGAAGACCAGCTTGGCAACTTCATCGGCCATCTCGCCAGCCACACCCGCGCCACGTCACAAGCGCGTTACCTGTCCACGCTGCGCCGCTTTTACCGCTGGCAAGTCGCCCGTGGCCGCCTGGCCGCCGACCCGACGCTGAAACTCGCCAACCCCAACCTGCCCGCACGCCTGCCCAAGGTGATGTCAGAAAAACAGGTTGAAGCCCTGCTCGCCGCCCCCGACATCGACACCCCGCTCGGCCTGCGCGACCGGGCGATGATCGAAACCCTCTACGCCACCGGCCTGCGGGTTTCCGAACTGATCAACCTCAAACTGCACGAAGTCAGCCTCGCCGACGGCGTGCTACGCGCTCTCGGCAAAGGCAGCAAGGAACGCCTGGTGCCGCTCGGCGAACTGGCCATCGAGTGGATCAAGCGCTATGCGCTGGAAGCCCGCCCGGTAATCCTCGGCGGCCAGCACAGTGACGCCCTGTTCATCACCGCCCGTGGCGGCCCGATGACCCGCCAGGCCTTCTGGCAACTGATCAAACGCTACGCACCGCTAGCCGACATCAAACCCGCCAGCCTCTCACCCCACGTGCTGCGCCACGCCTTCGCCACCCACCTGCTGAACCACGGCGCCGACCTGCGCGTCGTGCAACTGCTGCTCGGCCACGCCGACATCTCGACCACCC
>JAVBXO010000098.1 GCA_030824535.1 Azonexus sp.
CCCCCGACAAGGTGAAACAACGATCAATCGCCAACCGGAAACCACCGCTGGCCTGCCGCGCGCCAGCGGCACCGGCGGCGTTTTCGAGATGCAACTTCAGTTCGGCAATGCCCTGCCCGCTCGTCGCCGCTACCGGGAAAATCGGCGCATCGGCCAGCGCCGTTGCCGCCAGCAATTCGGCAATTTCGGTTTTTGCCTTTTCCAGGCGGTCGACCGCAACAGTGTCGATTTTCGTCAGCGCCACCGCGCCGTGGCGGATGCCGAGCAGTTCGATGATCTCCAGATGCTCGCGCGTCTGCGGCATAGTCCCATCGTCGGCGGCAATCACCAGCAGCGCGAAATCAATGCCGGTCGCCCCGGCCAGCATGTTGTGGATCAGCTTCTCATGGCCGGGCACGTCGATGAAACCTAGCGTCGTCGTATAGGCATAACCGAGATCAACGGTAATGCCGCGCGCCTTCTCTTCCTTCAGGCGGTCGCAATCAACGCCGGTCAGGGCTTTGACCAGCGTGGTTTTGCCATGGTCGATGTGACCAGCGGTGCCGATGATCATGCGCCCTCCTCCAGAACAAGCAGCGCATCGCCGAGTTTTAGCGAAGCACCCACCAGCACATCGGCACGCAGGCCGCCGCGACCGCGCCAGTATTTGACGACGCCGGGCGCATCGAGCGCCGCGTTGGCCAGTCGCGCCCCCAGCGTGCGGCAGGGTTCACACAGCTCAACGCCGAGCAGCTCGCAGTCACCAAGGCGAAAACGCTTGCCGACCAAGGCATTGAGCCGCAGGCCACGCGTCACGACATTGCGCCGCGTCAGCGAGAGATCAAGCTCCCGCCCCGTAGCCGCACAGAAAGCCTCGATTTCCTCGGCCTCAACCAGCGTCAGCTGCTGACCGGCCCAGTCGGCACGCCCACAGTGACGGTCGCCGACAATGCCCTGCCCGACCAGCACCGGCAGTTGCGGACAAGACATCTGGGGCGCTCCTCGCGTTACGGCATAAAAAAGCTGCGAAATTGCCATCAAACTCCTCCCCCGAGATAGCCACGATCTGGCGCACCGGTCAGCTGAGCGATCCGCTGGCGCAAATCAGTTATTTCAGAAGGCTCCAGCCAGCCACACCAGGCAATCAATGAAGTCTTGTCAGACAGGATTGCATCCGCAGTATCGATAATCCGGCTGATGCCGCCGACAATAATCACTTCAAGTATCACTACGGGGATACTTTCCCCATCTGTACGCAGATAAGAGTGAACGGCAATCAGCGAAGAAAAGGGATGGCACTTCGTTCGTCCCAACTGCTTGCCCAGGAAATAATCGATCCGCAACACCCTTGCATCTGCATCAAAACAGACTCTCAAAGGCATGAACCACCGTATTGCCAGAACGATCAAAGCAACTACAGGCAGCACAAGAAAAAGATACTCGCGCAAGGATTCAAATGTTAAAAGCAGCGCCCCAGCAGCCAGAAACATCAGTCCGCCAGTTACGCTTCGGCTAGCTCGTTCGATGCAGATCGACATTCCCAATAGGCTTCTTTTGTTTCTTCAGACGAGGAAATAGCTGCCGGCCGCCGCCAGCGCCTCACCATCCGCCAACACCGCCTCCGGCGCCCCGCCCTTGCCCCACAGCGGCGGCATGGCTTGCATGGCGAGGAATTCGGCACACAGGCGGTAGCTGTCGAACATCGGCTGGGCGCGTTCGCGGTTGCCGCTGGTGCTGATTACCCACAGGCGCTTGCCGGCCATTTTTTCCTTGAATTCCAGACCGGGGACGCGCAGCCAGCCGCTCCAGTGGTCGAGGTAGGTTTTCAGCGGCGAGGGAATCGAGAACCAATAGACCGGTGAAACAAAAACCAGGTCGGTGGCGGCCAGGGTTTCGTCGAGCAGGGTCGCCATGTCGCCCTCGGGCCGCGGGTAGCTGCCGGCCGTATAGCGCAGGTCGACGAAGGACGGGATGGCGTAGTCGGCGAGGCGCAGCCAGGCCTGCTCGGCATCGGCGGGCAGGCTGGCCGCCGCGCGCTGGGCCAGGGTTTCGCTGTTGCCGGTATGGCCGGGTTCGCGAGTGGAGGCGGTGAGGAAAAGGAAACGGGACATGGTGGCTGCTAGATGTTGGTGGGTAGTTATTAGTCAAAATCGAAGCGGACAATCGGGAAATATCTGCTCGAGGAAAGGCCCATCAAAGCAGAAATGTCATTTCCACAAAAGCGGGAAAATTCGGCCCCCCCCACGCAGAAATGACAATCTAACCGGACTCTCTCAGACTGGAGGGGCCAAGACTCTGCTCAGCCTCACCTTGATGATCGAACCCGCACGCAATATGGACAATCGTACCTGAGTACCAGGAACCCCTCGTATAGTCCTGGCCAGGATACTGGCGTTCTCAGCCGAGACGACTTGTCCGTTAACCGCAACAATCCTATCTCCTGCTCGCAAACCTGCTTTTATCGCCGGGAAGTCGTTCAACGAACGTTTAACCTCTATCGCTCTTTCCGGAGTTATTTCAAATTCGATACCGATGATGCCTAGCTGAATTTTGCGCACCCGAAACTTTTCAATATGTCTGGCGTATTTCTTGTAAATCCGGGTCGAGGTCACCCACTGATACTCTTCATTTTCCAAGAGATCTAGCCAGACTTCATTTCTTAATCGACCGTGCCTGTTGAGATGTGACAACAACTCAAGTTGCTCCCTCCGTTCGTGGGATTCCCCTGCCAAGCACCCATAAAAATTGACGGGGACACCGAGAGCCCGGTAGCGGTAACGTTCCACTGGAGAACACACCGCAGCAATATCGTTTAGCAGTGCTTGGTATTTCTCAGGATGCTTCATGATCCCCATTGATCGAAACAGCTTTTCCGCCCAGACATAAGCCTTGATATCCAGCAACTCCCGTATGAGTTCCCAGCGATCCGGCGCGGCCGGAGTGGACTGACGATCCAGTGGTGTATTCAGGGTGGCGGACTCCATAACCCGCAGCGCAAGCTCTGGTGCCTGAGCCTTGAAAAGCACCAATGCCGTTTTATCGGCTGCCGGAAATTTCCTCACATTCAGGTACAGATCAATCCACTTATCCAGGCTTTCATCCAGAAACTTCGCAGACTCTCCATCTTTTTTACTAATGCAAGCCTCAAGCTCTCCCAGGTTCGACGTTGCATCGGTAACAGTCAAGGGCGCTTCCCCCCAGTTGTACCCGGCTTCGATCAAATCTTTCGCTACCTCTTTCGCTGTGGAGCGGCAGGCAATCTCGAAATACCGAATTTTCCCCGTCGCTTCCGTCGGTGCACGAGCCCCACGTAAACGGAGAAATGCATAGTGCTCTGGCGGATTATTGCGATACCGCAGTTCGTTAAACACTACATCAAGGGCACCGCCGACATAGTTCCCTGGCGTATTAATATCCACCCCCCCCTCAACCAATCGATCTACTTCTGCCATATCCTGGGCCATCACGGCTTGCACCAGCGGTGGTTCATGGATTGCTGCCAATAACTCTTCACGATTCAGTTTTTTCAAACGCAAACCGCTGTCGGAAGCTTGCCAGCTTAGTCCCGCATCTTCCGAGCGATAAACGCCACCGGCCATCCACGACATCAGCAAAACATCAGGGTTGTCTCTATCAAACCAGATGGCAACTGGCGACCAGGCTGGTAGATCCGAATGGCACCGATTGCCTGTCTGAGCAGGTTTGTTCCATGTCCGGCCAGCATCGCCGCTACGATAGATACACAGTTCCGTCGGCCACGCACCATTGTCCCAGTTGCAAAAAGCGAACAATGCAGCTTCCCCCGGCTTGGGCTGCCCCATACGGCAATACCAGCGACCTCTGCGCTGCCTCGGCTCTGCAACTGTTGCCAACTCTTCAGGAAAATCCGGTAACGCCCGCATCTCGGCACTCGCAGGGGACATCTCCCCCGTTTTCGTCTTGTAGCGGTACCAAATGTTGGCGTAGCGCATGAGCAATTCCCCCTGCCCAAGATCAAATAAATTGGCAGCAAAGGAGGCCGACTCGGGTTCTACCTGAGGAAATTTATAGGCAATTTCCCAAGAAAGGCCTTGATCAGCAGAACGAAACAAGATGTTTCTTGATAAACGATAACTACCACTTTCGGCGTGTACCAGCAGTAGCCTGGACTGAACGT
>JAVBXO010000396.1 GCA_030824535.1 Azonexus sp.
CTGCCAGCGGCGTCCTGAGCCTTTATGGCCTGGCCCACGCCCTCGAAAACGGCGATGCCCTTGCGGCGGCAACCTCAGGCATGCAAGCCGTGCAGTTCGGTGCTTCCGCCTACGTGGCCGCCCTGCGCGCCTCGGAAGATGCCCTCCTCAACATCAGCGAGATTCAGGCAGCGGATGCGGTGGCGGATACGCTGGGAGAAGCACTTCCCTACTTGAACCTTGTCAACAGTCTTGCCCACGAAGATTATACTGGAGCAGCAGTCTCTGCTCTCAGCATAGCCGGAGTTCCATATATCGGCTGGGCCTACGCCGCCTACTCCATCATCGACTCCCTCTTCAACAGCGATGCCCCCCCCGATGCCTGGGGCAGTGGTCAGTTCATCTGGGACGGCAACGGCATCAGCTACCACGTCGTCGGTGAAACCGGTGGCAAGGAAGCCGTCGAGAGTGTCATGAGCAACACGTTGGCCACGCTCAACGCCATGATCGAGCAGGTGCGCCAACAGAACCCCGGCAGCGCATTGGGCATCATTCCCAACCGCCTGCCGACCAGCGGCTACGACACCTCGGGCTACCGCTACACCGACATCGACCCGCTGAGCGGTGCCGAACAGCACCCGGCCTTGCGCTTCGACACCAGCGGCCGCCCTTACAACGCCGAAACCGGCAGCCCCGAGTCTTACCAATCGATCATCGAAGGCATGGTCCGCTCGGCGCTGGCGCGCGGCGCCATCGCCCCGCTGTGGGAAGTGTTGACGGCCAGGCAACAGGCGGATGCCGGTGACCCGAAAGCCGGCCTGAGCGAGGAAGAACGGGCCGGTCGCGACGGGCAATTGGCCGCGCCGATCAGCGGCAGCACGCAAATTTTCCGGCCGGTGGTACTCGATGGCGACGGTGATGGCATCGAAACCACCGATCGTGCCCATGGGGTTGCCTTCGATGTCGATGACTCCGGCTATCTCAAGCAGACCGCCTGGGTCAAGGGCGACGACGCCCTGCTGGTGCTCGACCGCAACTACAATGGTCAGTTCGACAGCGGGCGGGAACTCTTCGCCAATGGTGCCGTGACGCTTTCCCGGCGCGGTCTGGCCGGCATGGCCTGGGTCGATGCCAACTACGATGGCAAGCTCAGCGTCGCCGACCCGGTCTGGAATGAACTCAAAGTCTGGCGCGATCTCGATCAGGATGGTGCCCAGGATGCCGGTGAAGTGCAGGGCCTCGACAGCGTCGGCATTACCGAGCTCAACTACGCCATGGCCAGCTTCACCCGCAACGGCGTCAAGCAACAGATGGCTAGCCCCGATCTCGAGGCCGACAGCCAGGGCACCCGCGTTAGCGTAGTGCCCGAAGGCATTCTCATGCAGGCCAGCGACAACGCTCAGCTCTCGCTGATCGTCACCCGCGTCGCCGACCAGACCGCCGTGGAGGCCAACCAGGACGGGATCAGCGGCTACGAGGACGTCGAAATCATCGTCAATTCGCTCGATCTTCTGGCCAATGACCAGCCCGGGGGTGCCCTGAGCATCACCGGCTTGGGCAATTTCCGGCATGGCTCGGGTTTCGTTGACGCCAACGGCTTCGTGCATTTCACGCCGGAAGCAAACTACGCCGGCGATGCGGCCGGGTTTGACTACGTCGCCCAGGATGCCAGCGGTCAGACGGCCACCTCGACGGTTGACGTCAGCTTGCAGAATACCAATGACGCCCCCACGCTGGCACAGGTCAACCACGATCCCCGGCCGATCTATGGCTATACGCCGGTAATCTATAACGCTCTCGACGACTCAGGCACCAACATTCAGTACATCGCTGGCGGCAATCCGATCTATGTGCCCTATGCTATTCAGTACACGACGGTCGGCGAGGGAACGATTACGGCAAACACCATCGACAACCCGCCACCCGGGAGATGGGATTACGAGTACCACACCACCCCCCTCGCCTTCGAAGACAGCGGTGCCGGCACGCTCCTGGGGACAGACATCGACGATCCGGCCAGCTCGCTGAGCTACGAAATCGTCAATCAGCCGCAGTATGGCGCGGTCAGCCTCAATGCCGACGGCTCCTTCCGGTACACCAGCTGGAAAGAACCGGGCGTCGCCAGCGACCGTATCGTCGTCGATGATCAATACGGCGGCACCAAAGATGGCACGCTCTATACGCAGAACAATCTTCCAGGCATATTCGTTTACCCGACCACCGACGTCTTTGAGGTGCGAATCACCGATCCACAAGGCGCCAGCACTCTCCAGTCGATTTCCGTACCGCACTACGGCCCCTATATGCCGCCGACCCCCGAGGGTGGTGGTGGCGGCAAGCCGGTGGCCGTGGACCTCAGTGGCGACGGCTTCCAGTTCGTCGACGTCAAGGATTCCAACGTCTTCTTCGACGTCAACGACGATGGCCGGAAACACCGTACCGCCTGGGTCGGCAAGGATGACGGCCTGCTGGCCTACGACAGCGATGGCGATGGTCAGATCAACCGGGCGGGTGAAATCAGCTTTACCCGCTACCAGGAAGGCGCTCAGACCGACCTGGAGGGTTTGCGTGGCTTTGACAGCAATGGCGATGCCCGCTTCGATGCTACGGATGACCAATGGGCCAGATTCGGCGTCTGGCAGGATGCCAACCAGAATGGCATGACTGACACCGGCGAATTCCAGTCGCTCAGCGCGATGGGCATTACTGCGGTCAACCTGTCCAGCGATGGCAAATTCCAGATCATCAACGGCCAGACCGTGCACGGTATCGGCGGCATGAGCAAGGCCGATGGCAGCACCCTGACGATTGCCGACGTCACCCTCGCTTATAGCAACGAGATTCAAGTTCCCCAGGCCGACGGCTCAGTGGCAACCGTCAGCGACTCAGCTTTTTCACCGAGCGGTGAGGAAATCGACGGGACCGAAGCTCAGGATCTCATTCTTGGCAAAACCGGCAACAATATTGTCAAGGGCCTGGGTGGCGACGATGTCATCTTCGAGGATGGCGGCAACGACATCGTCGATGGCGGCGATGGCAATGACCTGCTATATGCGGGTGCCGATAACGACCTGGTGCTTGGCGGTGCTGGCGACGATGTCGCCTACGCCGGTCCGGGCAACGATGTACTGTTTGCCGGCGAGGGTCATGACGCCATTTTTGCTGAAGACGGCAATGATGTCGTGTTCGGTAGCGCAGGCAACGATCTGATTTCCGGCGGCGCGGGCAACGACGTGCTCTCCGGAGATGACGGCGATGACCAGCTTTACGGCGAAGCCGGCAACGATGCCTTGTTCGGCCGCGACGGCGACGACGAGCTATCGGGCATGGACGGCAATGACCGTCTTGATGGCGGCACGGGCAACAACCTGCTGGATGGTGGCACAGGCGCGGACGAAATGCTCGGCGGCGCTGGCGATGACCGCTATGTCGTCGATGATGCGGCCGACACGGTGAGCGAATTGCTCGCCGAGGGCAACGATACGATCCAGACGACACTCGATGGCTATACGCTGGGCGCCAACATCGAAAACCTCGCTCTGGGCGGAGTGAACAACCTGTCCGGCAATGGCAATGAACTCGATAACACGCTGTCCGGCAATTGGGGCAACAACTTCCTGATGGGCGGTGCCGGCCAGGACAAGCTGGATGGCAAAACCGGGAGTGACACGCTGGTCGGCGGCATGGGAGACGACATTTATGTCGTCGACAATGCTGACGATCAGGTGGTCGAGGCGGCTGACGAAGGTTTGGACACCGTCAAGGCAAGCGTCAGCCATACGCTTGCAGCCAACGTCGAACAGCTCAGCCTGAGCGGCAGCGCTGCGCTCAATGCCATTGGCAATGAACTGGATAACTTCCTTAACGGCAATGCCGGCAACAACCTGATTGACGGAAAGGCTGGCGTCGATACGATGGCTGGAGGAGCCGGCGACGATACCTACATGGTGGACAATCAGGACGATAGTGTGACTGAATTCTTCGATGAAGGCATCGACTCGATACTGACTGCAATCAGTTTCGCCCTGCCGGAAGAGCTCGAGAATCTCACGCTGACCGGCAGCGCCGACATTGACGGCAGCGGTAATGACCTGAACAACCATCTGCTCGGCAACGCTGCGGCCAATGTCCTGGATGGGGCAACAGGCAACGACGAAATGATCGGCGGTGGCGGCAACGATACCTACGTGGTGGATGATCAGGGCGATAGCGTGACGGAATTCTTCGATGAGGGCATCGACTCGGTCCTGGCATCAATCAGTTTCGTCCTGCCAGAACAACTCGAGAACCTCACGCTGACCGGTAGCGCCGACATTGACGGTACCGGAAACGACTGGGACAACCATCTGCTCGGCAACAATGGAACCAATGTCCTGGATGGCGCCGCCGGCAATGACGAAATGAGGGGCGGTGACGGTCACGACACCTATTGCGTCGATAGTTCTGGTGACCTCGTGTCGGAAGCACTTGGCGGCGGTTACGATACCGTACGCAGCACCATCAGCCTGACGATGCCCGACAATATCGATGCCCTTCAACTGCTGGGCAAGGACGACATCAATGCCACTGGCAACTCCCTGAGCAATGCAATTGTCGGCAACAGTGGCCGAAACATTATTGATGGCGGCAGCGGCTCAGACGCCATGGCGGGCGGCACCGGCGACGACGATTACATTGTCGATAGCCCAAAGGATGCGGTAAGCGAGCCGGCCTTCGGCGGCATCGACAGCATCTATGCCAGCACCAACTATGGCCTTCCGGAACACGTCGAAAATCTGGCCCTGCTTGGCAACGCTGACATCAATGCCAGAGGCAACGACCAGGATAACCGCCTGACAGGCAACACCGGCAACAATGTCATTTACGCTGAGGCCGGGAACGACCAACTCGAGGGTCTGGCCGGGAACGACACCCTGTATGGCGAAACGGGGAACGATAGGGTGCATGCGGGCGATGGCCGAGACAGGCTTTACGGCGAAAGCGGCGACGATTACCTGCACGGTGGCACCGGCAACGACATACTGGATGGCGGCGATGGCATTGACTTCCTGAGCGGCGCCAATGGCCGGGACGTCTTGCGCGACGCATGGGGCAACAACGCCCTTTTCGGTGGCAGGCAAAATGATCGGATCGAGGCAGGGGCCGGCAACGACTTCATTGCCGGCGGCAAGCAGGACGATACGATCCAGGCAGGGAGTGGCGCCAACGTCATTGCTTTCAACTGGGGCGATGGTCGCGATGTCTTGCTCCCCGACACAGAGGCGGTCAATACGCTTTCCCTGGGCGGGAAAATCGACAAGAAAAATCTTGCGCTGAAAAAATCTGGTCAGGATTTGATCCTGTCGATGGGCAAAAGCAGTCAAGTTACACTCAAAAACTGGTACACCTCGGCAAGCAATCAGAATGTCTTCAAACTTCAGCTTGTCGAAACGCCCCCATCCCGCAACCACGGTCAACACCCGTCAAATGGCTGGAATATCGACAGCTTCGATTTCAAGGCCCTGGTACAAAACTTCGATACAGCCCGTGTCAAAAATTCCAGGCACTCACCATGGAACATGATGAATGCCTTACTGGATGCACATCTTGAAAGCAGCGATACCAGCGCACTGGGTGGGGAACTGGCGGCGCGCTACGCTGCCGGTGGTGAATCGGCCATCTCGCTCGGCCTCGCCCAGGAAACATTAAAGGATGCCCATTTCGGCAGCCAGACACAGACGGTGGGCCAGCGACTTGATGCGGCGGTACGCGCTTATCACCTGGCTTAAGCCCCATGACAAAGGATATGTATGCCTGACAAAACGACAGAAAGCGCCGCACTGGCAGCACTGGAAGAAGCCAGGGAGTCACTGGCCAAACTGCCGATTCTCGGCCCGGCCCTGTGGCTCTATGCCCGTGACCCGGTGAAGAAATTCATGTTCATCGGCGACACCGACTGGGCTGTATTGCCGCCGATCATCCTCGATCAGTGCCGGCTCTATACCAGAGGTGGTTTGCCCTATGCCTTCGTGACCTGGGCACGGGTCAATGATCAGGTCGATGCCCGGCTACGTTCGGATCATCCCAAGCTGGCACCCCATGAATGGAAATGCGGCGAACACCTCTGGATCATCGATGTGGTTGCACCATTTGGCCAACTCGACGAAACCTTGAAGGAGTTGCGCGAAACCCTGTTCGCGGGCCAAAAAGTTTCTGCGCTACTCCCCGATCCGGCCAAGGCTGGCGGAATTGGCGTGCAGGACTGGCCTCCGCTACCTGCTCACCACAACTGATAATCTGGCTTGCGCGTGAACCCCATTACTAAAACACTATCAGGCGATGTGCTGGACTTTGCACCGGGTCTCCTGTCCATCCAGGAGCGCCCGCCAGCAAAGTTACCGCGTATCGTCCTTTATACGGTCGTTGGCTTGTTTGGCATTCTGTTGCTCTGGGCTGTCTTCGGCAAACTGGATGTCGTTGCGTCGGCCGAGGGACGACTGGTCCCGCAAACCTACGTGAAAATCGTGCAACCGGCCGAAGCAGGTATCGTGCAGGCAATTTTGGTCCGCGAAGGACAATCCGTCGAGGCCGGAGAAATCCTGATGCAGATGGATGCAAAAATAGCCGAAGCTGATGCCCGAACCATCCGCAACGAGTTCGAATTGAAACGTCTGCAATTACGCCGTATCACTGCCGAATTGACGGGCCGGCCAATACCCACCGAGACCGGGGACGTCCCGGAGCTATTTGCCCAGATCGCCAGCCAGTATGCCGCGCACCGGCAAACCTACCAGGATGGACTGGCACAGGAGCAGGCCATTCTTGGCAAGAGCCGCCACGACCTCCAGGCGGCAGAAGAGCTGGCGCAAAAACTGCGGGAAACGCTCCCGACCTACCGCAAGAGCGCCGCAGCCTTCGAAAAGCTGGGCAAGGACGGCTTCTATAGTCCGCTGGCAGTCGAAGAGAAGCAACGCGACCGGATCGAAAAGGAACAGGATCTGCGCGCGCAGGAATCCACCGTCGCCAGCCTGAAATCAACGATTACGGCCAGCGAGAAAAAACTCGACCAGATTAGCTCGCATTACCGTAGCGAACTACAGAACGAGCGGGTCGACACTGAATCACAGTTTCGGCGTTTGCGAGATGAACTGGAAAAGCTTGAGCACAAATCGGGATTACTGGCCTTGCGCGCTCCGCAACGTGGGGTAATCAAGGATTTGGCGACACACACCGTGGGAACAGTGGTCTCTCCCGGCACAGTCCTGATGTCGCTGGTGCCGTATGACGAACCACTCCTCGCCGAAGTACTGGTAAAAAACGAAGACGTCGGCTTCGTCCACCCGGATCAGCGGGTCAAACTCAAGCTTGCAGCCTATCCCTTCCAGAAGTACGGCATGATCGATGGCACGGTAATCCATGTCGGGCCGGATGCCGGAGATAGCTCCGGCATCACCAGCAAGCCAAGCGGAGAAGCGTCTGATACGGCGTCGGCACTCCGTTACAAGGCACTGGTTCATCTGGACCAGCAGCATCTTGACAGCAACGGCAAACCTCTGCGCCTTTCGTCGGGCATGCAGGTAATCTCCGAAATCCATCAAGGGCAGAGAACCGTCATGGAATATCTGCTCTCTCCCGTACAGAAGGCTTGGCAAGAGGCGGGGCGGGAGCGCTAATCGATTGTCGATTGTCGATTGTCGATTGCAAATGCTCGCGTCCTGGCGGACGCCCAAGCAAAAGGCCCGCATCGCTGCGGGCCTTGGTATTTCTGGTGGTGATGGGCAGAGTCGAACTGCCGACCTGTGGGTTATGAATCCACCGCTCTAACCATCTGAGCTACATCACCACGCTTCGAGGGCACAGATTATAGGTTGAAGCCGACGGGACGTCAACCGCGTTATAATGCAGAACTTTCCTGCCGCTAGCCTGCCGAAGCGGCACCACTGATTTTAAAAGCTTTTTCCCCATGACCAAAAAACTTTTCATCCGCACTTTCGGGTGCCAGATGAACGAGTACGACTCGGACAAGATGGCCGACGTGCTCAATGCTTCCGAAACCATCATCAAGACCGACAATCCTGAAGAAGCGGACATCATCCTGTTCAATACCTGCTCGGTGCGCGAAAAGGCGCAGGAGAAGGTGTTTCACGACCTGGGCCGGGTTCGCCATCTGAAACTGGCCAATCCTAATCTGATAATCGGCGTCGGCGGTTGTGTTGCCAGCCAGGAGGGCGAAGCCATTATCGCCCGCGCACCTTTCGTCGATATCGTCTTCGGGCCACAGACGCTGCATCGCCTGCCGCAACTGATCGCCGAACGCAAGGCCAAGGGCAAAGCGGCGGTTGATGTGTCCTTCCCGGAAATCGAGAAGTTCGATTCGATGCCGCCGTCCGAGATCAAGGGCGCTTCCGCCTTTGTCTCGATCATGGAAGGTTGCTCGAAGTTCTGCACCTTCTGCATCGTGCCTTACACCCGTGGCGGCGAAGTGTCGCGGCCGTTCAACGACGTACTGACCGAAGTTGCCGACCTGGCGGCCAATGGTGTCGGCGAAGTGACGCTGCTCGGGCAGAACGTCAATGCTTACCGTGGCGACATGGAAGGCAGCGACGAGAAAGCCGACCTGGCGCTACTGATCGAGTACATCGCCGAAGTGCCGGGCATCGAGCGCATCCGCTACACGACCTCGCATCCGCGCGAAATGACCCAGCGCCTGTTCGACACTTACGTCAAAGTGCCGAAGCTGGTGTCGCACCTGCATCTGCCGGTGCAGTCCGGTTCCGACCGCGTGCTGGCGGCGATGAAGCGCGGCTACACGGCGCTCGAATACAAGTCGATCATCCGCAAGCTGCGCGCGGCGCGGCCGGATATTGCGCTGTCGTCCGACTTCATCGTCGGCTTCCCCGGCGAAACCGATGAAGATTTCGAACGGACGATGACGCTGATCGACGAGGTCGGTTTCGACGCTTCCTTCTCTTTCATTTACAGCCCGCGTCCGGGTACGCCGGCGCTGGAGCTGGACGATTCGACGCCAGCTGCGGTCAAATCGGCACGCCTGTCCCGCCTGCAAAAGCGCATCGAGGAACTGGCGCAGGTCGTCAGTCAGGCCATGGTCGGCAGCGTCCAGCGCGTGCTGGTCGAAGGCCTGTCGAAAAAGGACGTTAACGAACTGGCCGGCCGCACCGACAACAACCGCATCGTCAATTTCGTGGGCAATCCACGCCTGATCAACACCTTCGTCGATGTCCGCATCACGTCGGCGCTGCCGCACAGCCTGAGGGGCGAGATTGTCATCCGAGAAGACTAAGCCGGCGTCCAAGCAAAAGCCGCTGGAATTCAGCCTGACGCCGGTCGACAACGGGCAACTGGCCAATCTGTGCGGACCGCTCGACGAGCATATCCGCCAGATTGAAGCCGGCTTCGATGTCGTCATCCGCCGACGTAACGAGCGCTTTTCGGTTTTGGGCGAAAATGCCCGGTTGACCGCAGATGCGCTGCGCCACTTCTATGCACTGGCACGCCAGCCGCTGTCGGTGGCGGAAATCCAGCTTGGCCTGATCGAGCTGACCAACGCCCCGGTGCGCCGCGTTTCACATCGTGCCGAAGGCGCGGGCGATGGTCCGCAACTGGTCACGCGCAAGAACGAGCTGCATGGCCGCACGCCGCGCCAGGTGGCTTACCTGAAGGCGATCCAGGAACACGACATCACCTTCGGCATCGGCCCCGCCGGCACCGGCAAGACTTATCTGGCCGTCGCTTCGGCGGTCGACGCCTTCGAGCGCGACCTGGTCGAGCGCATCATCCTGACCCGGCCGGCCGTCGAAGCTGGCGAGCGGCTGGGCTTTCTGCCGGGCGACCTGGCGCAGAAGATCGACCCTTACCTGCGGCCGCTGTACGACGCGCTCTACGACCTGATGGGCCACGACCGCGTCGCCAAGCTCTACGAAAAACACGCCATCGAAATCGCCCCGCTGGCCTTCATGCGCGGGCGCACGCTGAATCACGCCTTCATCATTCTCGATGAGGCGCAGAACACCACGCCGGAACAGATGAAGATGTTCCTGACGCGCATCGGCATCGGTGCCAAGGCCGTGGTGACCGGTGACGTGACCCAGATCGACCTGCCCAAGAGCCAGAAAAGCGGCCTCAAGGAAGCAGTCGAAGTGCTCAGCGATGTGCGCGGCATCGCTTTTACCCAATTCAAGAAAGAAGATGTCGTGCGCCATCCGCTGGTCGCCCGCATCGTCGACGCCTATGAAAAACGCACCCAAACGCCTTAATCTTTCCGTGCAATACGCCTGTAACCGCGAGGGCTTACCCTTGCGCGCCGATTTCGTACGCTGGGCGCGCGCGGCGCTGGTCGGCGGCGGTGAGATCACCATCCGCCTGGTTGACGCCGAAGAAGGTCAGGATCTGAATCGCGAGTATCGCGGCAAGGATTACGCGACCAATGTGCTGTCCTTCCCCTACGAAACCGAGCCGGTGGTCATGGGTGATCTGGTGCTCTGCCCGAGCGTCGTTGCCCGTGAAGCCACCGAACAAAACAAGCCGCTGGCAGCCCATTACGCCCACCTGACGGTGCATGGTATGCTGCATTTACAAGGCTGGGACCACGAAAACGACGAGGACGCCCAAGCCATGGAAGACGAAGAAAGGGAAATTCTCGCCGCGCTCGGCTACCCTGATCCTTACCTGGGTGAGCGCGCCGACTGAAGATTATGGACAGTGACAGTAAACCGGGATTCATTGAACGCCTGACCTCTTTTCTGCTGCGCGAGCCCGAAGATCGCGGGCAATTGCTGGAAGTGCTGCACGCGGCCTACCAGCGCAACCTGATGGACGCCGATGCGCTGACCATCATCGAAGGCGCCCTCGCCGCCTCCGAAACCCGTGTCACCGATGTCATGGTGCCGCGCGCCCAGATGGACGTCATCGATGTCCATGACCCACTGGACGAAATCCTGCCGACCGTCATCGATGCCGCCCACTCGCGTTTTCCGGTCGTCGATGGTGACCGCGACAATGTGCTCGGCGTGCTGCTGGCCAAGGATATGCTGCGCATGCAGACCGACACCAGCTTCAATCTCCGTGACGCCCTGCGTCCGGCCGTCTTCATTCCCGAATCCAAACGCCTCAATGTGCTGCTACGTGAATTTCGCGTTTCGCGTAATCACATGGCCATCGTCGTCAATGAATACGGCGGCGTTGCCGGCCTGGTGACGATTGAAGACGTGCTTGAACAAATCGTCGGCGACATCGAGGACGAGTACGACTTCGACGAAGCCCACGACAATATCCGGCTCGATGCTTCCGGCCGCCATCGCGTCAAGGCCCGCACCGAGATCGAGGACTTCAACGCGGCTTTCGCGACGCATTTCTCCAACGAGGAATTCGACACCGTCGGCGGCCTGATCCTGCGCCACCTCGGCCGCATGCCCAAACGCAACGAAATCGTCGAGATCGACGGCAGCCATTTCCAGGTACTGCGCGCCGACAGTCGTCGCCTCTACACCCTGCTCGTCGATCCGGCCAAGCCCGCAGCATCCGAGCCCAAGGAATCCCCACTCCGGTGAAGCACAACCCCGCCTGCACCCGACTGTCCTGCCTTCTTCATAGTCCGTTCCGGCGCTTCATTTCGGCTGCCCTGCTCGGTGCCGCCGGCGTGTTGTGCTTTGCCCCCGCCGAATTTTTCTGGCTGGCGCCGCTGGTCTGGGGGGGGCTATTCGCCCTGCTGCGGCGCGCCGAAACCTCACGCCAGGCGACGTTGACCGGGTTTGGCTTCGGCCTGGGCTTTTTCCTGACGGGTGTTTCCTGGGTCTATGTCAGCCTGTCGGTCTTTGGCGGCATGCCCTGGTGGCTGGCCGGACTGGCCGCGCTGCTGTTTTGCACCGCGATGGCCCTTTATCCGGCGCTTGCTGGCGGCTTGTTCAAGCGCTGGCAGCCGGCTGGTTTCCTGGAACAGGCGATTTTCTTTGCCGCGCTGATTACTGCGGTCGACTGGCTGAGAAGCTGGTTTTTGACCGGCTTCCCCTGGCTCGGCATCGGTTACTCGCAAGCGCCCCCCAGCCCGCTGGCGGGTTTTGCCCCCATTATTGGTGTCCATGGCCTAGCGCTGCTGCTTGCCCTGAACGGCGCACTGCTGTTGCGCTGGCGAATTGGCCTCACAGCGCTGGCAGCGACTTGCATCATCGGCCTGGGGCTACGCCAGATTGAATGGACACAGCCGGAAGGGAAGCCGCTGTCGGTGGCGCTAATCCAGGGCAATGTGCCGCAGGAAATGAAATTCCGCCCGGAAGCCTTCTATCGCACCCTGTCGCTGTATCGCCAGCTGATCACGCAACATCCGGCGCAACTGACGCTGCTGCCGGAAACTGCCTTGCCGGTGTTCTTCGAACAATTGCCCGAAAGCTACCTGCTGGAGCTGGAACGCCTGGCCAGCCGTCGTGGCGGCGACCTGCTGGCCGGCACGCTGACCGGCAACCAGCTCGGCTATTACAACAGCGCCGTCAGCCTCGGCAGCTCCGCTGCGCAGGTCTATAGCAAGCAGCACCTGGTGCCGTTTGGTGAATTCATTCCGACGGGTTTTGCCTGGTTCATGGCCTATGCGCAGATCCCGATGTCGGCTTTCAGTCGCGGCAGCACCGTACCCGAGCCGCTGCGACTGGCCGGACATACGGTGGCGGTGAATATCTGCTACGAAGATGCTTTCGGCCGGGAGATTGCCCCCGTCGCAGGACAGGCCGGCGTGCTGGCCAATCTGTCGAATACCGCCTGGTTTGGTCATTCACTGGCCCAGCCGCAGCATTTGCAGATCTCGCAGATGCGGGCACTGGAAACCGGCCGGCCGATGCTGCGCGCGACGAATACCGGCATGACCGCGATCATCGCCGCTGATGGCAATGTCACTGCCGTCCTGCCAGCTTTCGAAAGTGGTGTGCTCGAAGGTGAAGTTCAGCCGCGCACAGGCCAGACGCCCTATATCGTTTTCGGTGACTGGCCGGCCCTGCTGCTGATGGCGCTCGGACTGGCCTTCGGGCTGATATGCGGCAAGCGCCAGGCAACTGCGGTCGACGGCTGAAAAGCCGGCATTTTCAAACAAGGAAGCAAGGAAAAGAATCACCCGGGGAGTCCGTCGGCTGCAACCGACTCCCCGGACAACTCGGACCTGGTGTGTGCTTATCAGGCCTTGCGCGCCGTCTGCACAGCCGATTGCACCGCCGCCTGCAGGCGCTGATGCTCGCTGAGCACCTTGCTGGCGTAGCGCCGTTCGGGATCGCTGGAAGCGCCACCAAACTGCTGCAAGCCTTCAACAAGGCCGCCACCGCGCACGATGGACTCCTTGAGCACCTTCGAACCGACCAGCACATTGGTCACCGGATCGAAGAAAGGCAGCTCACCGGCGTCATCGGGCAGCTTGTCGGCATGCATCGTCGGCATCACCTGCATCAAGCCCTGGGCGCCAACGACGCTTTGTGAAAAGGGATTGAAGCGGGATTCGATACCGATTACGGCAATGATCAACAGGGGATCAAGACCGAGCTTGCTGGCATTGTGCTGCGCTGCCGAGAAAATCGGCACCAGCGCTTCGTTGGAAACGTTGTAGCGCCGAGCGACGTAGTTGAGCGCCCGCCGCATGCGGCTGTTCAACTGTCCATCAACATCAAGCACCGGCGCAGGGGCCGGCGGTGTTTCAATGACCGGGTCGGCGGCACTTTGCACCGCGACCACAATCGGTTCGCCGCTCTCAAAAACGGCCTTGCGCACTGCGGGAAAATCAACCACCCCGGCCTGTACTGCACCGAGCCACAACAGGAAAAACACACCGGCAGCCGTCAAAAAACGCTGCAGCCATTCCGCGAAAACCGCAGAAACCCGCTGCATGCCGGGACTAAGGATAGTAGTCGTAGCGAACATACGCCCTCCTTCACAGTTGCCACCTCGGAAGAACAAATCCTCGGCGAACGGTTACGGGGGGTACGACGTCGGCAATGCCCGGGAATCGGGCCAGCGGGGGGATCAGACCAGTCCCCGCCCTTACAAAAAAACATGCCGGAACAGAGACCGGCGACCGACGTTGCACCGCAACATGAGTCGCATTGTATTGATTAAAAGCCGATTTTGTCCATCATTAAATCACCCGACACATTTATTTGTTGCACTGCAACAACACTTTGAACCGCGAGTGACGGCCTGAATCAGCTTGCCGGGCGCAGCAAATCGCGGAATTCCATCCTGACCTTGACGGCCTTTGGCGCCACCACGGCCAGGCAATATCCTTGGTAGGGATTGCGCTGAAAATAGTGATGGTGATAGTCCTCGGCCACGAAGAAATGCCCTGCCGGCACGACTTCGGTGACGATGGGCTGCGGCCATATTGACTCGGTATTGAAGCGGGCAATCATGGCTTCGGCCTGCGCTTTTTGCGTATCGTCATGCGTAAAAATTGCCGAACGATACTGCGTGCCGACATCATGCCCCTGGCGATTCAGCGTCGTCGGATCGTGTATCGTGAAAAATACGGTCAACAGCATTTCGAAGTCGATTTTCGCCGGATCAAAAACGATCTGTACCACCTCGGCATGACCGCTGTCGCCCCGGCAAACCTTCTCGTAAGTCGGCGCCGGATCCTGCCCGCCCATATAGCCGGGCAGCACCGATTCGACCCCGGCCAATTGCTCGAACGCCGCTTCCAGACACCAGAAACAGCCACCGGCGAGGGTGGCGATTGTCTTGCTCATGGCGAATCCATTCCGAATAGATAGAGGGATTCTGACTCGCCAAGGTGATTTTTGTTCCCTAAAGCAGTCGTCGTACCTCACCCAACATGCCGTCGACCTCGATTTCCTCACCATCCTGCAGGCAATCAAGTATGCCCGGCAAATTGACCACGGCCGGCAGGGCAAACTCGCGGGCGACGATGGCGCCGTGCGACAGATAGCCGCCGGTTTCGACGACCAGACCGCCAGCCTTGAGAAACAGCGGCGTCCAGCCGGGATCGGTGGAGGGCGCGACGAGGATTTCGCCGGGCAGCAAGGCCAGGCCTTCGGCCGGATGACGCAGGCGGCGAACCTTGCCACGGGCAATGCCGGTGCCGGTGGCAACCCCGCGAAAGCACCGACCATCGGCTGGTTTTGCGGCATTTTCGAGCGTTGACCGCAGAACGGGAGCCCCCGTCGGCGAAAGCGTCAGCCATTCGCGTGGCGTGCAGGCCTGCCAACGGACGAACAGCGCCGCGCGCTCCGCCACCCGCGCCCGCAAGCCGGCCAAGGGCAAATGCCCCGCCGCGTAACGTTCGACTTCGCCGGGCAGCAAGTGAAAGATGTCGTCCGCTTGATCCAGCGCCCCCTCACCCACCAGGCGCTCGCCGATCAGCAGCCACAAGCGCCGGCCGCTGGATAGCAGCGAAATGATCGCGCTACGCGCCGCCTCGCGCCGATTGCTGTCGCGATTGGCCGCCTTGACCTGGGCGCGCAGCAGCGGCCGATACCAGAACGGCAGCTCCCGGCGGATGCGTGCCCAGGCAGCCGCCGCCGCTTGTCGCTGGCGCTCGCGCATGACTGCGGCGTCCACCTCGGCCAGCGCCGGCAATTGTTCGAGCAGACGTTCCGGCTGCTCATGCCAGCGCGGGCTGCGCACATAGGTTTCGTAATGGCCGCGATGGCCATAAAGATCAAGAAAAGCCGCGAACGCCCGAGCAAATTGCGGGTGATTTTGCGGTCCACCGCATTTTTCGGCCGATTTTGCCAACTGCGCCAGCTCGATCAAGGCATAGCCTTGCTGCGCCGTCACGCTCGGCTCGCCGCCGGCCAGCAGCGCCGCGCCGATAGCCGCGCTTTCGCCGGGAAAAACGCGCTCCAGCGTATCGAGCAACAAACTCAAACTGCCGCCCCCGGAACCCTGCAGGAAGAACATCCCGACAAATTCGCGCACCGGCCGAAACAGGCGCTGCAACAACGCGGTGATTTCTGCGTTGTCCTGCGGCAAGGGCACCGTGCGCAGTTCGCGGGCCAGCGCCAGCGCCTGTTCGACCTCGGCATCACCGCGCCGGCCCATCGCCGTCGCATGGCGCAAGTAACGCAGCGTGCGCCCGAGACGGGCCAGGCGTTCGCGCCAATTTGGCGGCGTCACGGCGATTACCGGCTGGTGGCCGCCCATCAGCGCATTGAAACGCTCAGGCAACAAACCGATGCCATCCCAGGCTTCCCACTGCATGATCGACGCTTCGAGATACAACCGGCCGTCGAACAAGCCGGCGCGCTGCACACCGGGCAACAGCCGATAGCCGGCCAGTTGCCAGCCCTGGCGCAGCAGATCGTTGCAGCCACGGCGCGAGAAATTCCAGTCCATCGACTGCAAGGGCTCGGGCATGATTTCGCAAGTATTGCCACGCGTCCAGATCGCCGGCTGCTGGCGCAGGGCGTCGTAGGTGTAATGCGGCCGCCGTGTCACCGGCCGCGCCTGCGTCAGCCAGAACTGCCCGCCATCCCAAACCCATTCGAGATCGTAAAAAGGCGCGACGAAATCGCAGGCAACAGCCGCATCGCGCAACAAGGCCGCCAGGCTTTCTGCCTGTCGGCGGTCAAAAACCAGTCGCTGTGCGTCGGCCGAAGCCACCGGCTGCAACTGCGTGCCACCGCCCGCCGCTGCCACCCGCATCATCGCCTTGCTGCCGATTTTGCTTTCATTCAGCCGCCAGGTATCGCTCGTGTCCTCGGCAAACACATATTCGTCACCCGACGCTTCGCCCCCGACCAAGGCCTCGCCCAAACCCCAATGGGCATGCACGACAATCCGGTCGTCGCGGCCACTGACAGGATCGCAGGTGAAAGCAATACCCGAGGCGAGCGCCGGCAGCAGCGGCATGACCACCACCGCCATCGCCGGCTCGCCTTTGACGCCCAGGCGCTCACGGTAAGCCTCCGCTGTCGGCGTATCGAGTGAGGCCCAAATTTCAGCCACTGCTGCGGTCAGCGCTTCCAGACCGGCAATATTCAGACAGGAGCGATAAATGCCGGCAAACGACGCCGCCGCACCATCCTCGCCGACCGCCGAGGAACGCACGGCCAGCGGCAAATTCAGCCAGCCGCGCGCCGCCAGCTCGGCCTGCAACAGCGCTTGCAGATCGCCCGGCACACCGTCCCGCCGCTGCCGACTCCAGATGGCCGGAATCACGAAGAACTCCGGCACCGGCAAGCCGTAGCGGTGCAGCAGACCCAACTGTTTTCCTTTGCCACCGACATCGGCCAGCCCGGCATCGGCAGCCGTGACAGCGGAGATCAAAGCCGTGAGCGCACTCATGACCGCGCCCCCATGCCCTGGCAAACCAGATCCAGCATGCACGCCAACTCCCCGGACAGCGACAGCCCGTCTTCGCTGAGCCAGCGCAGCAAGGTCGCCAGATGGACAAACTGGACATGCATCGCCAGCAAAGGCGCGGCAATATCGCTGCGCAAATCGCCGCTGGCCTGGCCCTGGGCAATCAGCTCGCAAAAAATCCGGTCCATACCACTGCGCTCACGCCCTTCGTCCGGGCGGCGCAGGTCGCCCATACGAAAACGCACGTAAGGCAGCAGATAAGCCCGGCGGCTTTCGCACCATGCCGCCTGCAACTCAAGAAAGCGCGCCAGCCGCGCCCGTCCCGGTGCCGCCCGCGCCAGTTCCGGCTGAATCGCCGGCCAGGCCGCGCGCAGCTCACGGTGGAAAATATGCCGCAGCAAGGCTTCCTTGACCGGAAAGTGGCGGTAAAGCGTGACCTTGGAAACATCGCCCGCCTCGGCAATGCGCTCCATCGTCACTGCGTCGAAACCCTCGGCCTCGAACAAGGCCCAGGCGGTATCGGCCAGATGATCCAGCTGCTGCAGCCGCTTGCGTTCGCGCCGACCGGCATCCTGATCGGGAAGTGCTTGAGGAGAGTTGGCCATGAGCGGCTCCAAACAAGGTAACGACGTTAATTATTGAACGTCGTTCACTATTTTTCAAGCATCCAGGCGTATCTGACCACGGCCGGCAAAAGCAAGTAAAATCGAAGGCTTTCTGCCTTTCCGAGTGCGTCCCATGACCACCAGCAACGCTATTACCAAGAAGCCCACGTTCCAGGAAATCATCCTGCGCCTGCAGCAATACTGGAGCGACAAGGGTTGCGCCCTGCTTCAGCCCTACGACATGGAAGTCGGTGCCGGCACCAGCCACACCGCCACCTTCCTCCGCGCCATCGGCCCCGAGCCATGGAAAGCCGCCTACGTGCAGCCTTCGCGCCGTCCCAAGGATGGCCGTTATGGCGAAAACCCGAACCGCATGCAGCACTACTACCAGTATCAGGTGGTGTTGAAGCCGGCCCCTGACAACATCCTCGAGCTCTACCTCGGCTCGCTCGAAGCCCTCGGTTTTGATCTCAAGAAAAACGACGTGCGTTTCGTCGAAGACGACTGGGAAAACCCGACCCTGGGTGCCTGGGGTCTGGGCTGGGAAGTCTGGATGAACGGCATGGAAGTCACGCAGTTCACCTACTTCCAGCAAGTCGGCGGCATCGACTGCAAGCCGATCACCGGCGAAATCACCTACGGTCTGGAACGCCTGGCGATGTACCTGCAAGGCGTCGAAAACGTCTATGACCTGACCTGGACGGAAGGGCTGACCTACGGCGACGTGTATCACCAGAACGAAGTCGAGCAATCGACCTACAACTTCGAACATTCCGACGCTGACTTCCTGTTCACCGCCTTCGGTGCGCACGAAAAGCAGGCGCAGCACCTGATGGGCGCACAACTGGCGCTGCCGGCCTACGAGCAAGTGCTCAAGGCCGCGCACACCTTCAACCTGCTCGATGCGCGTGGCGCGATTTCCGTCACCGAGCGCGCTGCTTACATTGGCCGCATCCGCAACCTCGCCCGCGCCGTCGCCCAAGCCTACCTCGACTCCCGCGCCCGCCTCGGCTTCCCGATGGCCCCGCGTGAATGGGCTGCCGAAGTGCTGGCCAAGCTCGAAGAACAGAACGCCAAGAAAGCGGCCTGAGCGAGGAACAAGCCATGCTGACCGCCAAAGATCTCAGGGACTTCCAGAAAGTTCTGCGCCAGAGTGACCACCCGCTGAATGTTGGTGACGCTTTTCACGTCCCGAACCTGCACGGCGACAAGCAGTACGACATGATTGAGCGCCTTTTCCGGGAGATCGAAAGTTGCGACGGCAGCGGCTTGTATTACTTCACCGGCCAGCGCGGCACCGGCAAAAGTACCGAATTGCGACGGCTGGAAACCCGGCTAAACGGAGAAGGCTATCGCTGTATTCGTTTCGATGCACTGCACTATCTCAACGACACGCAGCCAATTGATGCACACCTGCTGATGTTGATGGTTGCGGCAGGTGTCGACGATTGGCTCACCGAAAAATATCCAGAAAAAGACGGGGGCGCCGAAAGCCTTCTTAGCCGCTTTCAAGATTGGCTAAAAACCAAGGTCGAACTCGAAAAGGTTGATGTCAGCTTGGGTGCTGGCCCCGGCCTGCCCAGCACACGCTTGCAATTCAATCTCAAACCACAGCAGGAAACCCTGAGCAGCAAGATTCGTGGCATGAGCGACCGCCGTGAATTTCACGAAAGCATCATCAAATTCATCGCCGAAATGTGCCAGTGGCTTCAGAAGCGTGAGCAGCGGCGCATCGTCATCGTTGTCGATTCGCTGGAAAATCTACGTGGTAACCCGCTCGCCGAGCAGGATCAAGAGCGCATATTCGGCAGCGTACTCGATGTCTTTGCCGATCACCTGGCCTTGATTCGCGTACCGGACGTGCACATGGTGTATTCGGTTCCACCCTACCTCTGCTTCCTGGCCAACATCACACCACAGGTGTCATGGACGCCGCTGGCCTCAGTACGCGTCTGTGAAAAGCCGGAAATCGCCCGACGTAAGCCGCGTGAAATCGGCCTGGCGGTGATGCGCGACCTACTCGAACGCCGACTGCCGCGCTGGCGGGAAGTCCTCAGCCAGGAGGCGCTCGACCGTCTCTCCCTGCTTTCCGGTGGCGACCTACGCCAATTCATCATCCGCATCCTGACGGATGTGTTCTACCAGGCGCAATTTGCACTGGAACGCCTGCCCCTGGCCAAGGACGATAGCATCATCGATGAGGTAGCCGCCGCCTGTAGCAGAGAAATGGAACGCCTCACCGTGCGCAGCGAATGGCCTTTGCTCAAAACCATTGCCAACGAAAACAACATCGTTGCCGAGAACCGCAGTCAGATAAAAATATTGGCGCACCTACTCGACACCAAGGTCATTCTCAATTACCGCAACGGTGGCGAATGGTATGACCTGCATCCAACCCTGTGGGCCACCCTTGACGCCTACACTAGCCCTGCTCAGTCCACCTGACGGATATGCCCGAACTGCGGTTTGAACTTGATGCCTCGCTGAGCAGTGATTTTGAAAATCACTGGCAGCGGCTGCGCATCTTGCTTGAAGAGCCACAGCTATTTGCCATCCAGTTCGTTTTCAGCAGCAATTACGAATTACACAGCGCGCTGCTGCGCCGTCTGCAGCAGACGGCACTCAGTCTTGCGGTGGACTGCCTGGAATTGCCTAAAACCAGCAGTGCGGAACTGAGCGATACCGGCACTTCGACCGCGCCAAGCACCGCGCACCAACTCGCCGAAGCCATCACCCGCCATTGCCTGGCGCGCATCTTCCCAGCGGCACCACCGCACACCCGCCTGCTGCTGCTCGACCTGCATCAGGCCCTGCCCGTGGCCCTCGCTGCGCTGCTCGCCGAGCCTGTTGATGGCGAGCGGCCAGCCATCCTGCATCAAGCACTGGCCGATAGTCGTGCCCTGCTGCTCAGTCGCCTCAACGAGCGCCGCGCCCAATTGTCTGCATTTGGCCCGCTGCTCATTTTATTGCCCGAAGACTGGACAAAACCCGCTGCCGAATACGCACCGGATTTGTGGACGCAGCGCCTCAGTTCGCTCTACCTGCCTCCACCCATTCCCTGCGCAGAAGGCAGCCCAAGCAGCGAGCCTGCACAAGGCGTGCTCCCCCCTGAAGAAGCCCCGCGCGCCGCCGAACGCAACATCCTCGCCCGCTGGCAGGAGGCGCTACGCAGCGGGCAAACCCAGCGCCTGCCGGTAAGCGACGGCTGGATTGCCGCTGAAACCAGTGCCAAACTGGGCAACGGCCAGGAAGCCGAAGACCTCGCCGCACTGTGCCTGCGCCTGGCCTACGAACGCGGCAGCCTACGCGAGCAGATGGGCAGTCAAAATATTCTCGGCGACATGCGCCTGCGCCGCGGTCGCATTGAACAGGCGCGCGAAGCCTATACGGTTGCCCTGAGCATCGCCCAGGAATTGGTCAGCAAGGAGCCGGACAACACCGAGCGGCAGCGCGACCTGTCGGTCAGTTACGACAAGGTGGCCGACATCCTGCGCCGCAGCGACCCCGCTAGCGCCCTAGCAAACTACCAAGCCAGCCTGAATATTCGCCAAGACCTGGCCCGCCAGGAACCTGACAACACCCAGTGGCAGCGTAACCTGTCGGTCAGTTACGAAAAGGTGGCCGACATCCTGCGCCGCAGCGACCCTGCCGCCGCCCTCGATAGCTGTCAGGCCAGCCTCAAAATCAGCCAAGACCTCGCCCAGCGTGAGCCGGACAACACCGAGTGGCAGCGCGACCTGTCGGTCAGTTACGAGAAGGTGGCCGACATCCTGCGACCCAGCGACCCTGCCGCCGCCTTCGCCAATTACGAAGCCAGCCTCAAAATCCGCCAAGACCTCGCCCGGCGCGAGCCGGACAATACCGAGTGGCAGCGCGACCTGTCGGTCAGTTACCACAAGGTAGCCGACATCCTGCGCCGCAGCGACCCCACCGCCGCCCTCGACAACTATCAGGCCAGCCTGAGCATTTGCCTTAACCTGGCGCAGCGCGAACCAGACAACCTCGAATTGCAAACTGACCAGATCATCAGCCACGTCAAAATTGCAACACTGCATCCAACCGTACCCACCACCGAAGCCCGCGCCCATTTGCAGGCTGCCTTGCAGCTTGCCCGCCAGCTAGAGCGCGCCCAATTACTGACCCATGACCAGGCCGTGTGGCCTGATGATATCCAACGGCGGCTCGACGCCTTGCCGTCGGCCTGAACCTTGACCAGAATTACACGCTTTAGAGAATCGCATGAACACCTCCGTGAATAAAAATCTCCTCGTCGAACTCTTCGTTGAAGAACTGCCGCCCAAGGCGCTGAAGAAGCTGGGTGAAGCCTTTGCTGCTGCCTTGGTCAATTCGCTGAAAAATGCCGGTTTGGCGACGTCGACCGCAGAAGTCAGCGCTTACGCCTCGCCGCGCCGTCTGGCTGCGCATGTCACCGATGTCGCCGCCGTGGCCGCTGACAAGCCGGTGGTGCAGAAGCTGATGCCGGTCGCTGTCGGCCTCGACGCCAATGGCCATGCCACGCCGGCACTGTTGAAGAAGCTCGGCGCCCTCGGTGCCGATGCTTCCATCGTGCCGTCGCTGCGCCGCGAGAACGACGGCAAGGCCGACATTCTGTTTTACGACAGCCTGGCCAAGGGTGCGACGCTGGCTGAAGGCCTGCAAAAGGCCGTTGAAGCCGCACTCGCCGCCTTGCCGATTCCCAAGGTCATGACTTACCAGTTGCAGGATGGCTGGAGCAGCGTCAATTTTGTGCGTCCGGCGCATGGTCTGGTCGCGCTGCACGGCAGTGAAGTCGTGCCGGTTGCTGTGCTCGGCCTGACTTCCGGCAATGCCACCAAGGGCCATCGCTTTGAAGCCGCCGTTGATCCGGTGATCATCGCCGACGCCGACAGCTACGCCGCAACCATGCTCAAGGATGGCTCGGTGATTGCATCGTTTGCCGAGCGCCGCGCCGAAATCGCCCGCCAGCTCGAAGCCGCTGCCGCCCAGGCCGGTGCAAATGGCTCCGCTCCGCTGCGGCCAATTGAAGACGACGCCCTGCTCGACGAAGTCACGGCGCTGGTCGAGCGTCCGAATGTGCTGATCGGTCAGTTTGAAGAAGAATTCCTCGCCGTGCCGCAGGAATGCCTGATTCTGACCATGAAGGCCAACCAGAAGTATTTCCCGCTGTTGGACGCGGCCGGCAAGCTGACCAACAAGTTCCTCGTCGTCAGCAACATCAGTCCGGAAGATGCTTCGGCGGTCATCGGCGGCAACGAGCGCGTCGTGCGGCCGCGTCTGGCCGATGCCAAGTTCTTCTTCGACCAGGATCGCAAGAAGTCGCTGGAATCGCGTGTTATCGGCCTGTCCAAGGTCGTTTATCACAACAAGCTGGGCACCCAGGGCGAGCGCATGCAGCGCGTCGCGGCGATTGCCCGCGCCATCGGCCAGCAGCTCGCAGGTGAAGCGCTGGCGCTGCACGCCGAACAGGCCGCCGTGCTGGCCAAGGCCGACCTGCTAACCGACATGGTCGGCGAGTTCCCCGAGCTGCAAGGCATCATGGGCCGCTACTACGCCCAGCACGACGGCCTGAATGCCGACGTCGCCGACGCCATCGAAGATCATTACAAGCCGCGCTTTGCTGGCGACAGCCTGCCGCGCGGCATGGTTGGCACGGTCGTCGCGCTGGCCGACAAGCTGGAAACCCTGGTCGGCATGTTTGGCATCGGCCAGATTCCGACCGGCGACCGCGACCCGTTTGCGCTGCGCCGCCATGCACTGGGCGTGATTCGCATGCTCGCCGAGGGCAACCTCGATCTGCCGCTGAACGAACTGCTCAATGTCGCCGCTGGCGCCTTTGCTGCGGTCGACGGCTTCAAACCGGCCGAATCCGCGCTCGCCGACTTCATCTACGACCGCCTCGCCGGCAATCTGCGCGAACAGGGTTACTCGGCGCAGGAAGTCGATGCCGTGGTGTCGCAACGGCCGCAACGCCTGGGCGACATCCCCAAGCGCCTCGCCGCCGTGCGTGCTTTCTCGGCGCTGCCGGAAGCTGCCGCGCTGGCCGCCGCCAACAAGCGCGTCGGCAACATCCTGAAGAAGGTCGAAAACGCCGTTGAGGCCGTGGTCGACAACGCGCTGCTCAAGGAAGCCGCCGAAATCGCCCTGCACGATGCGCTGGTCGAAGTCGTGCCGCAAGCCGATGCCGCCTTCGTCACCGGTGACTACAACGAGTCGCTGATGGCACTGGCGGCGCTGCGCGCACCGGTCGATGCCTTCTTTGATGGCGTCATGGTCAATGCCGACGATCCGGCGCTGCGCGCCAACCGTCTCGGCCTGCTGGCCAAGCTGCACGCGGCCATGAACCGCGTTGCCGACCTGTCGAAGCTGTCCGCCTAAGTGGGAAAAGGAACCATGCCGACCAAGCTCGTCATCCTCGACCGTGATGGGGTCATCAACTTCGATTCGGCCCAGTTCATCAAGAGCCCAGCCGAATGGAAACCGATTCCCGGCAGCCTGGAGGCGATTGCCCGCCTCAAGCAGAGCGGCTACCGGGTGATCGTGGCAACCAACCAGTCGGGGATCGGGCGCGGCTTGTTCGACATGGATACGCTGAACCAGATCCACGCCAAAATGCACAAGGCGGCGGTCTCCAGCGGCGGACAGATTGATGCCGTGTTCTATTGCCCGCACACGGCGGACTCGAAGTGCGATTGCCGCAAGCCAAAACCCGGCATGTTCAAACGTATTTCCGAAACGCTGAATGTCGACCTCAAGGGCGTGCCGACCATCGGCGATTCGCTACGCGACCTGCAAGCCGGCGCGGCGGCGGGTTGCCAGCCCTTCCTGGTGCTCACCGGCAAGGGTGAAAAAACCCAGCTCGACGGCGGCTTGCCCGAAGGCACGCTGACCTTCACCGACCTCGCTGCTGCGGTCAACCACCTGCTGATCAAGGAAAAGAAGTAAAGCATGAACGCCATCCGCTCCTCCCTGTTCATGGCTTACGCCATTCTCTGGTCAATCCTGACCGCGCCACTGGTCGTTCTCGCTGCGCTCGGGCTGCGCGGCCTCTGGGGTTATCGTTTCGGCAAGCTCTGGCGTCTGGGCATTCAGTTTGGCGTTGAAAACATCCTCGGCATCCGCCCCCAGGTCATTGGTCAGGAAAACATGCCGAAGGAGGCTTGCGTGATTCTCGCCAAGCACCAGTCGGCCTGGGAAACGATGACCCTGCAGGACACCGTGCCCAGCGGCGCTTACTGCGTTTTCGTGCTGAAGAAAGAATTGCTCAAGGTCCCCTTCATCGGCTGGGGTCTGGCGGCGATGAAAATGATCTCGATTGACCGCAGTTCCGGCAAGGAAGCCCTCGACCAGGTCGTCACCCAGGGCCGCGAGCGCCTGCAGCAGGGCTTTTACGTGATTGTCTTCCCCGAAGGCACGCGCGTCGCGCCGGGCCAGAAAAAGCGCTACAAGCCGGGCGGCGCCTATCTCGCCACCCATGTCGGCTGCAAGGTCGTACCGATCGCCCACAACGCCGGCGAACTCTGGCCGCGCCAGGCTTTCCTGAAAAAACCCGGCACCGTCACCGTCAGCATCGGCCCGGCTTTCGACGCCACCGGCATGACCGAAGCCGAGGTCAATCGCCGCGCCGAAGCCTGGATCGAAGACGAGATGCACCGCATCTCCCCGCATCGCTATGCCGGCGCCGCCCACAACGCCACCTGACAGCCGCCGGCAGATCGTCCTCGCCAGCCAGACGGTCGACTATCAGTTGCGCCGCTCCCGACGGCGGACCATCGGCCTGCGCATCGACCAGCAGGGCTTGCGCGTCAGCGCCCCACTGCGGGCGCCGCTTTACGAAATCGAAAAACTGATTGCCGAGCACGGTCGCTGGGTGCTCGACAAACTCACGGAATGGCAGGAACGAGCGCCGCAACCGGCGCTGACGGTCGGCGATGGCGGCGTGGTTTTTGCCCTCGGACAGGCGTTGACCGTAAAAATCAGCCCCGCCGCCCGCGCTGGCTGGCAACTCGTCGACCAGCAACTGCAATTGCGCGTGCCGCCAGGCAGCAATGCCGCGCAAGTGCTGGAAAAGGCCTTGCGCGAACACGCCCGGCAAACCTTTCTCGCACGCCTGGCTTTCTACGCCCCCCGCCTCGGCGTCAGCCCGCCGCCGCTGCGCCTGTCCTCGGCACGCACCCGCTGGGGCAGTTGCAGCCAGCGCGGCGGCATCGCGCTGAACTGGCGGCTGGTGCTGATGCCCTTGGCAGTCGTCGATTACGTCGTCTGCCACGAACTCGCCCATCTCCGCGAAATGAACCACAGCCCACGCTTCTGGTCTGTCGTTGAGCAGCTCTACCCGGACTGGCAAGCACAGCGTCTCGAACTGCGGCGTCTGGGCAGGGAAATTCCAGTTATTAGTTGCTAGCTATTAGCTACTAGTAAATTCTTGCGCGCCCATGGCGCGGAAACTTGAGCTCGATCCTAACTCCCAACAACTCGATCCTAAAAACCATGCGCATCCTCCATACCATGCTCCGCGTCGTCGATCTCGACCGCGCCATCGCCTTCTATACCGAAATCCTCGGCATGCAACTGCTGCGCCGCACGGACTACCCGGAAGGTCGCTTCACGCTGGCTTTCGTGGGCTATGGCAGTGAAGACCAGGAAGCCGTGCTCGAACTGACGCACAACTGGGATACCACGGCTTACGAACTGGGCAATGCCTACGGCCACATCGCGCTGGCCGTGCCCGACGCCGCCGCTGCCTGCGCCGCAATCAAGGAACGCGGCGGCAAGGTCGTGCGCGAAGCCGGGCCGATGAAACATGGCACGACGATCATCGCCTTCGTTGAAGACCCGGATGGCTACAAGGTCGAGCTCATCCAGGTCAAATCCGCGCCCTGATAACGCCGCGCTGGCTACTCGCCGCGAATCAGCGCGACCAGGTCTTCGGTCGAGGGCAGCGCTGATGCATCGCCGTCGTCGAGGATGCTGTCGGCCAGCGCCCGTTTGTCGTGGTGTAGATCGACGATGCGCTCTTCGATACTGCCTTTGCTAACCAGTCGATAAACGGTGACTGGCCGCAGTTGGCCGATGCGGTGGGCGCGGCCCATGGCCTGGTCTTCGGCGGCCGGATTCCACCAGGGGTCGGTAATCACCACGTAGTCGGCGGCGGTCAGGTTGAGGCCGAAACCACCGGCTTTCAGACTGATCAGGAACAGGTCGCTTTCACCGGCCTGGAAGGCGGCAACACGCTTGCTGCGTTCGGCGGCGGGCGTCGCGCCATCGAGATATTGATAGCTGATGCCAGCCGCGTCGAGCGGCGCGCGCAGGATTTGCAGGAAATCGACGAACTGGCTGAAAACCAGGGTCTTGTGGCCGTTGGCCGTGAGTTCGGCGGCCAGTTCGGCAAAGGCCTGGACCTTGGCCCCGGCGATGCCGAATTCCGGGCTGGCCAGGCGGGGATCGCAGGCGGCACGGCGTAGCTTGGTCAGTTGCGCCAGGATGTTGAAACGGGCCTGACCGGCCTGAGCGCCGCTGTCGTTGAGCATGCTGACATCGCTGATCGCCTGCCGGCGCAAAGCTTCATAGTGGGCGGCTTCGGCAGCTTCGGGGGTAACGGAAAGAATCAGTTCGGTGCGCGGCGGCAGATCCTGCAACACCTGGCCTTTGGTGCGGCGCATCACGAAGGGGCCGATCAGGCGTTTCAGCACGTGTTGCGCGTCGCGGTCGCGGTTGCGTTCAATCGGGCCGGCGAAGCGTTCGTTGAAACGACCGATGGTGCCAAGCAGGCCGGGATTGACGAAGCGCATGATCGACCACAGTTCAGCCAGGCGGTTTTCCACCGGCGTGCCGGACAAGGCCAGGCGGAAATCGGCCGGCAGGTCAAAAACGGCCTGCGAGCGTTTGGCCGTGGCATTTTTGATCGCCTGCGCCTCGTCGGCGACCAGGGTGTGCCATTGGCGCCCCGCGAAACGTTCCTGCGCCAGTTGCAACAGGGTATAGGAGACGATCAGCACGTCCTGCGCGCCGGCGTTGTCGATCAACTGCTCGCGCTCGGCGTCGCTGGCCTCGCTATAGATGCGAGCGTTCAGGCTGGGTGCGAAGCGCAGCGCTTCGGCCAGCCAGTTGCCGCACACCGAGGTCGGGGCGATGACCAGCGCCGGACCGCCCTTGGCCCGTTCGAGCATGACGGCCAGCGCCTGCAAGGTCTTGCCCAGGCCCATGTCGTCAGCCAGGCAGCCGCCCAGGCCAGCAGCAGCGAGGCGCATGGCCCACTGGTAGCCCTCTTCCTGATAGGGGCGCAAGTCGGCCTGCAGGGATTTCGGCAATTTCGGCACCAGCGCTTGCGCCGCGCGCAGACGCTCGATGGCTTTACGAAAATCGCTGCCGGCACTCAGCTCAGTGCCATCGAGCACTTCGTCGAGCCAGGCGGCAGCGATTTGCGGCACCTTGCTGCCGTGTTTGTCGACTTCGGCGACGGCGGCGAGATCGAGCAATTTCTGTTTCAGCGCGCGGGTCAGCGCCGCGTAGACGCCATCGCCCATCGGGATGAAACGGCTCTTGTCGCGGGCAGCGGCGAGCAGGGTTTCCAGCTGCACGACCAGACCTTCATCGAGCCCGGCCTGGCCGGAGACGCGGAACCAGTCGCGTTCCTTGCTGACGGTGATGCCGAGCTTGCCGGCATCGATGCTGATGACGCGGACGCTTTTACCCTTCGGCCAATCGACGGCGGCGATGGCGGCCAGACCGGGCAGTGCCTCAACCAGGCCGAGTGCCAGTTCCGGGTCGTCGATCAGCCACTCGCTGCTTTCCGCATCGTCAAGAAAGGGGAAGGCATCAAGTACCGCCTCCAGATGTTTCTTTTCGGTGGCCAGCTGGCGCTCGGTGCCTAAAGTCTCGCCACCTATCGCCGCCATCAGGCGAACACGCCCACTGCCCACCGGCAAGCGTGGGCCATCAGCGCCCAGCGGCGCGGCCACCAGGCGCAGCGACAGCGACTCACCCACCGGTGCCAGCTCGGCGCGCAAGCGCGATTCGCAGGCCACCTGCCGCGAGGCCTGCGCCGCATCGGCCTGCACCTGGAAATGCCCGGCCAGCGCCTGCAAGGTCTTGTCGAGCTCGGCCTGCACGCCCTCGGCATTGGCCGGCACCGCGAAACGTCCGGACACCAGTTGCGCGGCACGTCGTTGCGCCACCGTGTAGCGCACCAGCCGGACGCGCTGCGGCCCGTCCGGCAGCAGGGTGATCAGACGTAGCGCCTCGGCGTCGCGCTTTTCTTCGGCATCGTAGTAATAACTATCCCCCGGCTCTGTACGCAGGGGAGGATTGATCTGCATGACAATCTTGTCACCCTGGCGGACGACCTCGAATTCGGGCGGCGTTTCGACGAGATCGACCAACAGCGCCGGTGCGCTATCGAGGGCGACCGCCGGGTGGCCGACCAGCGCGACGATGGCATTGGCCAGATCGAAATTGAAACGCTTGGCGTAATTGCGCTCGGCGCGCAGGCAACGGGCCAGTTTGACATCACCGGGCGATAGCGCCTGATCGGCAGCCAAACGACTCAAGGGCAGGGCCTTCGGCGTGCTCCAGCCACTGCGACCGCGCTTCTGTTCAAAAGGCTTGATGGCCAGCAGTTCACCCTGCTTGCCGATGCAGAGCGTCCACAGGATGCGGGTCTTGTCGGCGCCATCCTTGGCTTTCACGCCTGGCACAGTTTCGCCAGCCAGTTCCTGGAGCGCGCCGAGCACCTCACGCCAGCGCTCGCCTTTGCCGGCAACGAAAAAGCCGGCCGGGGGGTCGCCGCCGGCGAGGACGGCTTCAGCGCCATCCAGCATACCGAGCAGCCTGGTGAAACCGCAGTCCTGCAGACGACAACGGAGGTTATCCAGAAACGCCTTCTTGTCGTCTTCTTTGACCTTGCCCAGTGCCTCGGGGCCGACCCAGGCGGCCAGCATCAGCTTCCAGAAAAGCGCCAGCGTATGGCGCTCGTAACCGGACTTGTGCAGCACAAAAGCGCTCGCCACCAGCGGCGCATTGCCCAGGCGCGCATCGATGGCATTGACCCAGCGCCCCCAGTCGTCGTGCGCGCTGGGCGTGCGCGTGCCGGCTTCGCCGACGCAAAACTTGCGCGCCAGTTCGAGATGTTTCGGGCCGCCTTGCGCCAGCAGGGCGAGCGGGTAAAACCAGGCGATCGATTCCGGGAACACCTGTTTGCGAACACCCATCTCGGCCTGGCCGCGTTTGAGGGCGGCTTCGAAGGCCTGTTGGCCGCTGGCCCACTGGCCATCGGCAATCAGCGCCGCTGCCCGCAAGGCGTCGCAAGCAGCGACATCGATACCGGCCAGGGCTTTTTCCAGCACGGCCGAGTCGCCGCATTGCACGGCGAAATCAGCCAGGGCCAGGCGCAGATACGACACCAGGCTTGCCGGCTGGGTCGTCGATTGCGCCTTGGCCCAATCGACGACCGGCAGCAATTTGCTTGACCAGAATTTGCAGACCAAGACGGTGGCCCGGCTAGCCAAGTCGTTTTGCCAGTAAAGGTCGACACGCTGGAAGCTGTCGGCATCGAAAGGCAGCAGGACGGCGTAGGCCGCCAGTTCTCCCCAATCCCCGCCCTGCTTGATTAGATTGACGACCGGCGTGAGTTCTTCCCGACTGCTGCCGGCCAGCAACATCGCGCGCAGCAGGGCGATGGCGCTCGTCTGGTTGCCGCTAAAGCTGTAGTGGCGCAACCGCTGCAAGTCGAAGCCATAAAAGCGGCAAATCAGGTCGACCAGTTCGCGGCCTTCCATGAGCTCAAACCATTGCCGATAAAGCGCAATACGCAGCGTATCAGCCAGCTGAAAATAGCCGGGGCGTTGTACATGCTCCTCAAGCAGCTGTTTGCCCATCAGTTCATCGAACGCGGTTTTCACCTGTTCAAGGGTGAAATTGCGTCCGGCCGAGGGTTTGAACGCCAGCACGGGCAGCAGCTTGTGCAGATCATTGCGGGTGAAGTAAGACCACAACAGGGCGCCAGCCAGGGCGACTTTATGCGTCTCGGCGCTGAGTCCCTGTTGGTCGAGTTTGCCGAAGGCGCCTTCGGGCGGCAGCGTATTCAAAAGATCAAGGGCCATAGAGATTCTATCGTTCGTAATTCCTGGGTACAGGCCAGGCCCATGTTGAAAGGCATCCAAAATGGTGTTGCACAACATCAGTAGATGTCAATAATTACCGAGGAATCGGAACCAGCACCGACAAGGATCGAACGGATCCTGCGCGATTGAAGCCGGGCAAGACAGCACAGACCGCTCCCGGCGGCTTTGCTAGAATGGGCGATTCCCTGCCGGACACTGCTCCCATGCGCCGTCACCTGCTTGCCATCCTCGCCCTGCTGGCCCTCTCCGGTAACGCTTTCGCCCAGGAAAGCGCCCTCGAGCGCATCCTCGCCAGCAAAACCCTGCGCGTCTGCATCTGGCCAGACTACTTCGGCATCAGTTATCGCGACCCGAAAACCCGGCAGCTGGCCGGCATCGACATTGACCTGGCCAAGAGCCTGGCGCGGGAACTTGGCGCTACGCTGGAATTTGTCGACAGCTCCTTTGCCCGGCTGATCACCGATGTCACCGAGGATCGCTGCGACATCGCGATGTTCGCCATCGGCATCACGCCGCAGCGCCTGGAAAAACTCCGTTTCACCTCCCCTTATCTGGCCAGCGACATTTACGCCATCGCCAGCAAGGCCAACCGCCGGGTCAAAACCTGGGCCGACATCGACCAGCCCGGCAGCGTTGTCGCGGTCGCCAAGGGCACGCTGCACGAACCCATCATGCGGGAAAAGCTCAGGGCGGCGACACTCAAGGTGCTCGACACCCCGCAAGCCCGCGAACAGGAAGTGGAATCGGGGCGCGCCGACGTCTTCATGACCGACTTTCCGTTCAGCCAGCGCATGCTGCGCACCACCGACTGGGCCCGCCTGATCCGTCCTGACAGCACTTATCACATCACCCCCTATGCCTGGGCCATGCGTCCCGGCGATGAACGCTGGCATACCCGCGTCGAGCAATTCCTGAGCAATGTCAAGCACAACGGCGAGCTAAAGGCTGCCGCCGCGCGCCACGGTCTGCTGCCCATCCTTGTCCTCGACTAAGAACTCGCTCACGCCGGGCGCCCATGCCCGTTCGCTGACCCGCCTGCTCATTGGCCTGCAGTTACTGCTGGCACTGGCCATCATCGGCGGCGCCGTCGCCAATATTTACAGTCTGCGTCGGGAAGCCCTGGCCCGCCACCTCGACACGGCTCGCCGCCAGGCGGCGATGGTCGAGGAACAGATCACGCAAACCCTGAATCTGACCGACCTGTCGCTACGCAGTCTGGTCGATCCGGACGAGCAACTCACCCCCCACCGTCTTGAACGGGGGGGCAACAGCCTCACCGAGCAGGCGCTCAAGCGCGTCAGCCGCCGCCTGCTCTTCCTGCGCTCGCTGTCCATCGCCAATGCCGATGGCCGCATCCGCGCCAGCTCGAATCCCGAAAACCTGGGCAGCCAGCTGAACACCAATGATTTCCAGCCAGCCCGCGACCCCGATGGTCGCGCCGATTTCCTGCGTCTGGGCGCCCCCCGCGAAGGGCGCGACCTGGCCGACTCGCGGACGGCAACGCCAGCCAGCCCGCTGCTGGGCAAGAGCATGATTTTCCCGGTCGCCCGCGAAACAGAAAGCGAAGGAGAACATCAGCAGCTGATCGCCGCGATCAATCCGGATTACTTTCTCAATCACATCCTGCGCCACATCGATCCCGAACTGACGACCATCGACATTCTGGCCTACGACGGCGGCCTGCTGCTCTCCTCCGACGAGTACAAACCGCTTGGCAGCCCGGGCATGGCCGCCGACCTCCTGTCCAGCGTGCAACAGGACGAGATCGTCGAGCGCCCGGAAATCCTGCGCGACGACAAAGCCTGGTTGGCCGCCTTTCGCGTTTCCCGCTACTTCCCCCTGATCGTGCAAGTCACCGTTGATCGCGACAAGGCGTTGGCCCAGTGGCAGACAGATAGCCGGGAAACCCTGCTGATGACCGGCACTGCGCTGCTGCTGCTGCTATCGCTGACCGGCTTGCTGATCGC
>JAVBXO010000094.1 GCA_030824535.1 Azonexus sp.
GCCGGTATATTGCGTCGACGGATACCACAGGATGGCCGTCCCGGTTGCCGGATCGATATAGGCCAGGTTATAGGTATACAAGGTGTAATCCGTGGTGCTGACCTGGACACCGACCGTTGCATCCAAACCGGTTGAACTGCCGCTGGTGTATTGGAACTTGAAACTGCTATTGCCGCCGCTGGTCGGCGTTTCGTAGAGCAGAACCTGGAAGTTGTAGCGGGTCGTCTGCCCATAGAGTTTGACGTTGACCCACGAGATGACCAGACGCCGGTTGGGCGCCGTTCCCAGCAATTCATACTGCACCGAGGCGCCAATCGTGCCGTCAGCGGTACCGGCCACGTTATCGTTCCAGTACGGCATGATCATGTTGGCCGGCTGCGAGCCTGGACAACTCCCGCCATAAGCGCCCGGTGCTGCCGCCGGCAAAGTGGTGTTGTCGTAAGTCCGCCAGAAACCGGAATTATCGGTGCCAAAAACAATCACCCCATTCGAATAAATCCGCGCCCCGGTCCGCACTACGCCGGCAAAGGTGAAAGTAAAGTCATTGGCCGGCGTCGTCGCGGCAGCAAAGCTGATGTCCGCATAATCATCGTCGCCATTCGGGTAACCGGAACAGGCTGCGGCAGTCGTGGTATGCCAGGTCAGCGTCTGTGCCGCGCCGGACGGTGTGTCGTAACTGAAGGTGTCGGCACGGTAGGAATACGTCTGGGCCAGCGCCACTTGCGCAAGGGCCCACAGCATCAGAAATGCCAGCGCCTTGGCGCCCCCCGTCCAGTCGAGTAGTCGTTTCATGGCCTCTCCTAGCAATCGTATGGCGGCGTGGTGATCGAGGCATCCCGGCATTTTTCCAGCGTCACCTCGATCTGACGCTCGGGCACCGGCACCTTGGGGCTGGTCGCAACCGCCAGCGAAACGATGCGGAAAATCCGGATGTTTCTACTACCTTCGCTGTAATGCCCACTCCCCGGATAAGCAGTACAGCTGACGGTGACCGTGTACCCGGGAATGCTTGGCCCTCCGACCGCCGGACAGTTGATCAAGTCAACATTGCTGAAGGTATCGGCATTGGGGTCGAGTTGATACATCCCCCACTCGGCACCCGCCCGCGCCGCCTGATAGGCACGTGCCCCCCCGACATCGGACGCCAGGTTGGCACTCGTCACTGACGTCAGGCTCACCATGAAAGCCGCCAGACCCGCCATCAACAACAGCAGGAAGATCGCGGTAATCACCGATACCCCGCGCTGCTGCCCCGGGCTTCTCGCAGCAAGGACTGAAAAATGCTCGCTCATGGCGTATTCAGGACTTCAACCTGATGCAACAGGCTGACCGATTCACCATTGCGCGTCAGCGTCAGATTGAGTACCGCCATCCCGTTGCGCTGCAAAGCACCGGTCGCGGTAATGTAGCTAAAAGAACACGCCGAAACATTATTCACCAGCACCGCCGACTGCTCTACCGAACATGCCGCATGCACGCCCAACGCACCAAAGGCTGTCGGCTGGGGATTGGTAAAGTTGTAGCACCAATGGCGAGTCACCGTGCCGAGTTCGGGGTTCAGGGCATTGGCGGCACATTCGTAAGTCACCGGCCCGCCAACAATGTGGAAGCGTTTTTGCGGTGACGCCAACGGAAACTGGGCGCCACTGAAAGTTATCGCGCTCAGCCCCCCACCAGCAGTGGCTGCCCGGCGACTATCGCCAGCATAGACATCCGAAATCCCCGGCCCCAGGTTGTAAATCACCAGTTGATCACCGTTGCCGATGGTCACCGTCGGGCCAAGAACATCAAAGCTGTTATCGGCAATCGTCAAATCCAGCATATTGCCTTCGGCAACACCATCACCATCGGCATCACCGACATCGGCACGATAGCGCCCGGCATCCTTGATCGGTACAAACTCCAGAAAATTTCCGCTTTGCCGCACACTATTGGGCAAAGCCGCCTGCAACTCCCGGGCGACGCGGTGCAAGGCCGTATCCGCGCCATCCGCCAACTCGGCACGATCACTGACATCGAAATAGGCATCGATCTGGGCGCGACCAAACAAGCCAACCATGCTGATGAGAATTCCCGCAATAACAATCGAAATAATCATCTCGACCAGCGTAAATCCGCGGTCGACTGCTGAAAACAGGCGAAAATCAGTAGCGCGGCGCATAGCGAAAACGATAGCCGGTCAGGGCATAAGAATCCGTGCCGCGCGTCACCGTCACCGTCACACTGAGCGCCGCCGTATTATCGGCAAGACCGAAGGCCGTACCGGCATGGGCAACGGCAACCGCCGCGCTATAGCCCGTCATGACATTACCCCCCGCCACATCGCTGACATCACTCATGCTCCAACCAGCGTAATCGGCGACATTATCGAATACCGCGCCCACCCCGCCCGAGCGGGTTTCGCTAGCCGGCACCGGGCCGCTGCTGCTTTGGGGATTGACACAGCCTGCATAAGCAATCGCCGTTGTTGCGGCAGTGTCCTCCGGATCACACCAGCTGAACGACTGGTGCAGTACCTCACCAAGAATTGATTCGGCTATCGCCATCAACTGCTTGGTTTGCATCGGGTCCGCACTGCGGCGTATCATCGGATTCAGGACCGACACCAGTCCGATTACGCCGACGCTGACAATGACAATAAACATGATCTGCTCGACCAGCGTGACGCCGCGCTGGGCTACCCGGCGCAAACCGGATGGCGGCCAATCAATGGACATAGCCGGTCTCCGCAGCCACCGTAATCGCCAAAGCGGCCGGCAAATCAGTAAAGCTCAGCGTCGCAGCGCCTGTCAGCGGACTGCCCGCCGCATTAAAAATGATATCGGCCGGCACGCTTGAAAATGTCGCCGAGCCTCTGGCTGTGACTTGCATCGCATTGCCATCAGGTCCGGCCAGCGCCGAACCAACGGCACAATTGCTCGCACCGAAGGCCGTCGAAATGCTGACTACAGCGGTCGTCCCAGTGAAAGTCACACAGGTCGTCCGGTGCGCCGCAATCGCTGATTTCTGGGCGTAGCGCAAGGCGGACATCACTGAATCGCGGAAGCCGCGTTCGTCGAGACCTGAACTTCCACTCCACCGCGGTAAAACAGCGACCAACAATATTCCGATAATCAGAATGATCACAACGAGTTCAACCAGCGTAAAACCTGCCATGCGTGCGCCGAAAGGCAGTAACCCGCCTTTCGGCGGGTTACTGGCCGTTTTATACGGCACGAAGGTTCTATGATTACCAGACGACACTAATGGCGACAAACGTCATAGTTAATCATTAAAGGAAGCACATACAGAACCGACACTAGTTTTGCTTATCGCGTACAGATGATCGTTGCCGTCGCATCCGTCGAACCACTGACAGCTGGATTGGCAGTAACAGTACAAGAAGCGGTAATAGCAGCACCTGAACAATCCGCCGTCCCGGTAACACTCACCGTTCCGGGCACGCCACTTTGCAGCAGCAGAGCAGCCGTTGCCGCACAAGTCTGGCTGGTCGTCAGTGCAGTGCACTTCGGACCAGCAAAATTGTTGGCAGCACAGGCACCGTAATTAATAGCTGACGAGGAAGAAATGGCCCCGGCCACGCCAGAATTAGCTGCAGTTGCAGCTTCTGAACGCAGATCGACAAACTTCGGCAATGCCGTCGCCGCCAAAATACCGAGAATGACAATCACCACGACCAATTCAATCAGGGTAAAACCTTTTTGCACTGCTTTCATGTTCGACTCCTCTTAGAAATTAAAAATTCAACACCCGGACGTATTCAGGGAACTTACGCTTGCGGCCGAATTAGGTGAACCTGCCTGAGTATAAGTGAAGAAGCAAGCGCTTGCATCCGTTGCTCCCACAACCCCAAACCTGGCGATGTTGCCGGTCACAGAATAAGTGTAGCCTTCAGTCTCCAGTTCCGCCTGACTGGGGTTGAATACCCCCGTCAGACCGGCGACCGACAGTATTCCGGGATTCCCGCCCAAGGCGCTGGCCAGCGGGTAGCCATAAGCCATGTAAATCAAGCCGCTCTCGGTGCACACCGTGCCGCTACTAGCATTCTTGTTGTCAGCTATCCCGCCTCCGGCGCAGTTATTGGCATCAGCGACACCGCCCCGCGCCAGGGTCGTCGCATGCACCAGCGCAGCTGACGCCGACACGCTGCCGCGCGCGGCCTGCAACTTGGCAACGCGGGCATCGCGCTGCAGATCGATAAAGCGGGGGAGCGCCACCGCCGCCAGGATGCCCAAAATGATGGTCACCACCACCAGCTCGATGAGCGTGAAGCCTTGCTCGCGCCTAGCGCCGGGAAAAGCATGTCGGCAGTTCATATTTACCTTTGCGCTATCAGGGTTTTGATTCTAGCCATATGGCCCCTCTTACTCAACTACCGATAAGTTTCAAGGTCCGGTTTCCTTGCCCACACGCAGCAAACCGATACCGGCAGGAATGCCTCGTCCGCCAGCCAGGCCAGCCTGGCGGCTGAGCCGGAAGCGGGCAAGGTGCCCATCACGGAAAATGTAGATCAATTCCCTGGCCCCCTTGTCGAAATACCAGCAGCCGTTTTCTTGCGGCGGAAAATCAAACGCCCCGCGATACTCGGCCGGACGATCAGCAATCCAGTCCATCGGGTTGTCACTCTGCGGAAAACTGCCGCCAAAGGTTTCCCGATGTACCGCCACCTCCAGCAACTGCGCCCGTATCCCCATGACCTCCACCTGCATCCTGGCCTCTTCGGCATCGCCTTGCGCCCGGGACAGAATACGCAAGCCCGAATAGGCCAGTACGGCGATGATGATCACAACGATGGAAAACTCATAGAGGCGGCGCATCCCGGGCCTAGCGTTTGAGTGCAACCTTGCCAAGATCCCACATCGGCAGGAAGATGCCCAGCGCCAGGATCAGCACCATCACTCCCAGACAGACGATCAGGATAGGTTCGATCTGTTGCCCCAGGGTCTTCAGCTCGTATTCGACTTCGCGCTGATACATCTGACCGACCTCGTCCATCATGTCGTCGAGCGCGCCGGACTCCTCGCCCACGGCAATCATCTGCAAGACGACCGGCGAGAAAAATGCCGTCGCAATCGCTGCTCGCAGCACGCTTTCACCGCGCTCAACGGTATCGCGCATGCTGTCTATCCTGGCCGAGACGTAGCTGTTATCAACGGTTTGCGCGGCATTGCTCAGTCCCTGCATGAGCGGCACGCCACTGCGGGCACTCAGCGCAAAGCTGCGGGCAAAACGCGCCATGGCGGCTTTATGGATGATTTTCCCGGCAATCGGAATGCGCAAGGTCATGGTCTCCCATTGGATGCGCCCAATGCGCGTCGCGGTCCAGCCGCGAAAAACCAGAATCGCGGCGACCAGCCCGAGCAGCATGACCCACCACCAATCGGTCATGAAATGCGAGAAGCCAAGAAGGATGCGCGTCATCAAGGGCAACTGGGCACCGAAGCCTTCGAAGACCTTGGCAAAGGCCGGAATGACAAAAATATTGACGACGACGATGGCGGCGGCCATCGCCAGCACGACAAACATTGGGTAGCGCAGGGCCGACTTCACCTGGTCACGCATATAGCGGTCAAATTCCAGGTGGTCGAAAAGACGCAGGAATATTTCGTCCAGCAAGCCGGTGGACTCGCCAACACGCACCATGGAAATGTAGAAAGGTCCGAAAACCTTGGGATGGCGCGCCAGCGATACGGACAGTTCCCGGCCGCCCTCCAGGCTTTCACGAACGTCACGAATGACATCCCGCATCGCCGGATTGGTCGCCGACTCCTGCAAGCCGGCCAGGGCACGCATGATCGGCACGCCGGCCTTGAGCAAGGTGTACATCTGCCGGGAAAAAAGCAGGACATCGAGGTGCTGGACACGGGGCCTGAAAAAACTCATGACATCAAAATCATCACTTTTGCCTGTCTTGGCCTTGCCTGGCACGATGGACAGCGGCGTAATCCCACGCGCCACCAGCTGATCAGCTATCTGCCCCGAACTCTCCCCTTCAAGCACGCCTTCAAGCAGCTTGCCGCCGGTATCACGTCCTTTGTAGGCGAAGGTCGGCAAGAAAATTATTCCTCGTACTGGTTGCTGATGCGCATCGCCTCGGCGATGGTGGTCCGGCCCGTGACGACCAGGCGAACGGCATCGTGGCGCAGCGTTTCACCGGCCATCTGGGCGCGGGCAACCGTCATGAACTCGCCGAGATCCTCGTGATTAAGCGCCTGAACCACTTCCTCGCTCATATCCAGAAATTCATAAACCCCGCTACGCCCCAGGTAACCGGTATTGCCACAATGCACGCAACCGCGACCGCGACGATAGGCGTGGGCATCGATCTGATCGCCGAGTTCGTAACGCAGCCATTCATGTTCGCCCGGCGTCGGCTTATAGGCTTCGCTGCAATTATTGCAAATCACCCGCACCAGCCGCTGCGCCAGGACCATGTTGACTGACAGCGCGACCATGTAGCGCGGCACGCCCATGTCGAGCAAGCGAATCGGCGTTGAAACCGCATCGTTGGTGTGCAGGGTGGACAGCACCAGGTGACCCGTCATGGCGGCGCGCATGCCGATTTCCGAGGTTTCCTGGTCGCGCATTTCACCGATCAGCACGATGTCCGGATCCTGCCGGAGCACGGTGCGCAAGACGCGGGTGAAGGAGAGATCAATCTTTTCATGAACCTGTACCTGGTTCAGGCCGGGCAGCCGGTATTCGACCGGATCTTCAACGGTGATGATCTTCTTTTCCGAGCTGTTCAGCTCATTGAGTGCGGCATACAGGGTGGTCGTCTTGCCCGAACCGGTCGGACCGGTCACCAGCACCATGCCGCTGGGCCGCTTCAAGGCATGGCGGAAACGCTCCAGCACCCGCGTCGGCATGCCGACCATGTCCAGCCCCAGCAGGCCGGTATCCTGGTTGAGCAGGCGCATCACCACGGATTCGCCATACTGGGTAGGCAAGGTGGAAATCCGCACATCCACCGGGTTGCCGCGCACCTTGATGTTGAAGCGACCGTCCTGCGGCAAACGCTTTTCGGAAATATCGAGTCCGGACATCAGCTTCAGACGCAGCGCAACGGCCGGCGAAACCTTGGCATCGGCTTCCGTTTGAATGTGCAGCACGCCGTCAATGCGGAAACGGATGCGCAGCAATTTTTCCAGCGGTTCGAAGTGAATGTCGGAAGCGCGCAAGCGCATGGCTTCCTCGAACACCGTCTGCAACAGCTTGACGACCGGGGCATCGTCCGCCCCCGGGGTCAGCCCAAGCAGATCGCCGAACTCGACCGACACGTTGCCCAGTTCTGCGGTCAACTCCTTGGCCAAGCCGGAAATTTGCTCGGTCCGGTTATAAATGCGATCAACCAGCGCCATCAACTGGCTCTCGGTGACCACCGCCAGCTGAATATCCCGCCGGATAATGCGGCTTATTTCGTCGTAGGCCTGTAGATCAGTCGGATCGGATGTCCCGACCTGCAGACTACCGTCCGGCAGCTGATCTAGAATCAGCGCCCGGAAGCGGCGGGCCGGCGCTTCCGGCAGCAGCCTGATCAAATCAGGCTGGGGGGTAAAACTCTTGAGATCAACATAAGGAATGCGCAACTGGCGAGCCAGTGCCTGCGAAATACCTTCCTCGGTGACATAGCCGCTTTCGACGAAGACCCGCCCCAGTTTGCGTCCGGTACGCTTCTGTTCGTTGAGCGCAATTTTCAGCTGTTCTTCGGTCAGCAGACCCTGTTGAATCAGCAGATCGCCAAGGCGGACTTTTTGCGGGGGGGGCATCCCAAGCTCCAAAAAACCTTAAGAAAGCTTATTAACAATATGATTGTTACGTGAATTTCCGACAGTAGCCGTTTTTTGTCTGGTCGACAAGCGTCGACCAGACTAGCCCTTCATCAAACGAAAATCAGCGGTGGCGACTGCCCGTATGGTGCTGCTGCGGTCGACCGCCCTTGGCGGGCGTTTTCTGGCCCAGGGATTTGCCCGGCCCTTGCGGCTTGCGCGGACCGCGCGGCGGCTGGGGCGGACGCGGGGCAGCGACGGCCGAAGGTTCGAAGCCTTCGATGACCACCCGCTCCAGACTGCGCTTGATCAGCTTCTCGATGTCCTTCAACTGCGGACGTTCGTCGTGGCAAACCAGCGAAATTGCCTCGCCTTCCATGCCCGCGCGACCGGTACGGCCAATCCGGTGCACGTAGTCCTCTGGCATATTGGGCAACTCGTAGTTGATGACGTAGGGCAGCGCATCAATATCGATGCCACGGGCGGCGATATCAGTCGCCACCAGCGCCACCAGTTTGCCATCCTTGAATTCGCTCAGCGCACGGGTCCGGGCGCCCTGTGACTTGTCGCCGTGGATCGCCGCCGACTTGATGCCGGATTTTTCCAGGGTTTTGGCCAGCGCATCGGCGCCATGCTTGGTGCGGGCAAAAACCAGCACCTGATGCCAGCCGCGCGTCGCGAAAAGATGGCAAAGCAGTTCTTTTTTCTGCTCGCGATTGGTTTCGATAACCTTCTGCGTCACCGTTTCGGCCGCCGTATTGCGCGCCGCGACATCGACCGACACCGGCTGATGCAGCAAACCACTGGCCAGTTCGCGAATATCCGGCGAGAAGGTCGCCGAGAACATCAGATTCTGCCGCTGCTTGGGCAGCAAGGCGATGATCTTGCGGATATCGCGGATGAAGCCCATGTCGAGCATGCGGTCAGCTTCGTCGAGAACGAGAATCTCGATTGCCGAGAGATCAACCGTGCGTTGCTGGACATGATCGAGCAAGCGACCGGGGGTAGCGACCAAAATATCGACGCCACGGCGCAGGTTGGCAATTTGCGGATTGATGCCGACGCCACCGAACACGGCCAGGGAATTGATCGGCAAATGCTTGCCGTAAGTCCGCACGCTTTCCTCGACCTGGATCGCCAGTTCGCGGGTCGGCGTCAACACCAGCACGCGCGGCGTGCGGGCAACACGGGCCGGGCGGTTATTCGCGCCATCGGTCAGACGCTGCAGGATAGGCAGCGTGAAGCTGGCGGTTTTGCCGGTGCCGGTCTGGGCCGTGGCCATCAGATCCTTACCGGTAAGGACAGCGGGAATGGCCTGCTGCTGAATGGGGGTCGGCGTGTCGTAGCCCTGATCGGTAACGGCACGCAGGATTTCGGCGCGCAGGCCGAGATTTGCAAAACTCATGGGGGAATCCAGAAACTGGGGCCGCGCCTTTCGTGGTAACACGAATTCAGTCAGGCAGGCGGCGCAACAAATTCGACAGCGGGGATGCTGAAGGCCGCGACTGGCAACGGCAAAAGAGCCGCCATTTTACGCTGCTTATGCCATGGCCGACGGGAAATAGGCAATTACGCCCAAAGTAATCGCCGTGCAAACACTTCCAGCCAGATGAGCGTCCGATAAAAAAATCAGCAAATATGCAGCAGGAGCCCCTTCCCCGGGCTCCTGCTGCGCCGCCCCGGCGCTGGCGAAGGCAGCTTTGTTAGCTTAATTGCTCAGATCAGCTGCAGGCCGCGATTCAAGTCGGCCTGCAAATCTTCAAGTGCTTCCAGACCCACGGCGATACGCAACAAGCCATCGCTGATCCCGGCGGCGGCCCGGGCTTCCGGCGTGATGCGGCCATGCGTGGTGGTCGCCGGATGGGTGATGGTGGTCTTGGTATCTCCGAGATTGGCAGTAATCGACAGCAAATGACAGTTGTCGACGACGGTCCAGGCCTGTTCGCGACCGCCCTTGAGCTCGAAAGAAACGATGGCACCGCCGCTTTTCTGCTGCGATTTGGCCAGTTCGTACTGCGGATGTGACGGCAAACCGGGATAAAAAACCCGCGCCACTTTCGGATGCGCTTCCAGCCAGCCAGCCAGTTTGGCGGCATTGGCCGACTGCGCTTCGACGCGCAGCTTCATCGTTTCCAGGCCCTTGAGCAGCACCCAGGCATTGAACGCTGACAGCGTCGGACCGGCAGTGCGCAGGTACTTGAAAACCTCGTCGGTCAGTTTCTTCGGACCACAGACCGCGCCACCGAGCACACGTCCCTGGCCATCGATGTACTTGGTCGCCGAATGCACGACCAGGTCAGCGCCCATTTCAAGCGGACGTTGCAGGATGGGCGTGCAGAAACAGTTGTCGACGGCGACGAGAATGCCGTGAGCGTGCGCTATTGCGGTCAACGCCCGAATATCGGCAATTTCCGTCAGCGGATTGGACGGCGTTTCGAGGAAGAACAGCTTGGTTTCCGGACGAATCGCCGCTTCCCAAGCCGCCGGATCGGTATGTGAAACAAAAGTCGTGGTGATGCCAGTGCGCGACAGGATGTTGTTGAACAGTTGCACGGTCGCGCCGAACAGGCTGTTCGAGGCCACGATATGGTCGCCCTGCTTGAGATGCGCCAGGCACACGGCCATGATCGCCGCCATGCCGCTGGCCATGGCCACGCAATCCTCGGCGCCTTCGAGCGCGGCGAGGCGCTCCTCGAACATGGTCACGGTCGGGTTGGAGAAACGGGCGTAAACATTGCCCTCCTCTTCACCGGAAAAGCGCTTGGCAGCCTGAGCCGCGCTTTTGAAGACAAAGCTGGAGGTCAGGTACAGCGCTTCCGAATGTTCGCCGAACTGGCTGCGTTCCTGGCCAGCGCGCACCGCCAGGGTTTCGAGACGGTAAGCCGGCGCGTCGTCGAATTTCTCGCTCATCAGTCCTGCCCCTCGGTCGCCAAACCCAGCACCAGCTGCTGCGAAGCCTTGCCGTCGCCATCTTCATCGTTCTTGCTCGAAGACTTGCTGCCACGCTTGCCTTCAACGGCATCGAGATAATATTCGTCGATGTCACCAGTGACGTAGCAACCATCAAAACAGGCGGCATCGAATACCGTCAGATCGGGACGCAGCGAGGTAACCGACTGCTTCAAGGCTTCCAGATCCTGGTAAACCAGCGCATCGGCGCCGATTTCACAGGCAATTTCAGCATCGGTGCGGCCGGTGGCGATCAGTTCGGCACGCGTCGGCATATCGATGCCGTAGACATTGGGGAAGCGCACTGGTGGCGAAGCCGAGGCGAAATAGACCTTGACCGCGCCAGCAGCACGGGCCATTTCGACGATTTCACGGCTGGTGGTGCCGCGCACGATGGAGTCGTCGACCAGCAGCACGCGCTTGCCCTTGAATTCCTGACCGACGGTGTTGAGCTTCTGGCGCACCGACTTTTTGCGCATGGACTGACCGGGCATGATGAAGGTCCGGCCGACGTAGCGGTTCTTGACGAAGCCTTCGCGGAAGGAAATCCCCAGCACCTGCGCCAATTGCATCGCCGAAGGACGGCTGGAATCAGGAATGGGGATGACGACGTCGATTTCCTCGACCGGAATCGTCGCCTTGACCTTTTCCGCCAGGGTTTCACCCATTTTCAGGCGGGCCTCGTAAACCGAAACGCCATCGATCACGGTATCCGGGCGGGCAAGATAGACATATTCGAAGATACACGGCGCGTACATCGGCTGTTGCGCGCATTGGCGGCTATGCAGCTTCTTGTCGAGGCCGATGAAGATGGCCTCGCCCGGCTCCAGATCGCGCACGGTCTTGAAACCCAGGGTATCGAGCGCGACGGATTCCGAAGAAACCAGGTATTCGGTGCCTTCCGGGGTCTGGTTTTCGCCGTAAATCAGCGGCCGGATACCATGCGGGTCGCGGAAAGCCAGCAGGCCGTAACCAGCGATCAGCGCCACCACCGCATAGGCGCCACGACAACGGCGATGCACGCCACCCACCGCCTGGAAAATCGCATCGACATCCAATTCATAACCGCTGGACGCTGCCTGCAGCTCATGAGCCAGCACATTGAGCAGCACTTCGGAGTCGGAATTGGTATTGATGTGCCGACGATCCATGCGGAACATCTCTTCCTTCAACTGCTCGGCATTGGTCAGATTACCGTTGTGACCGAGCACAATCCCGAACGGCGAATTGACATAGAAGGGTTGCGATTCGGCAAAGTTGTAGGCCGAGCCAGCCGTCGGATAGCGGACGTGGCCGATACCCCAGTTACCCGGCAAAGCGCGCATGTTGCGGGTGCGAAACACATCCCGCACCAGACCCGGCCCCTTGTGCAGGTGGAAGGTATTGTCTTCCACCGTGGCAATGCCTGCCGCGTCCTGGCCGCGGTGCTGCAAAACCATCAGACCATCATAGAGCAACTGGTTAACCGGCGTTGTCGCCATTACACCAAGAATCCCGCACATAGTATTTTTCCTGCCTAGCTGAATCGAATTCGTTTTGCCAAATCGTCCGGCAGCCACTGACGGGCTACCAGTACGGCTGTTTCCAAAGGCTTCGCCAACATTGCCTGGTTCCACCAGGTCTGTCGTGGCGCTGCCGTCATGCCGCCCAGGGCGACGAGTACCATACACACCAGCACGCCGCGCAGCAGTCCGAAGAGCATACCGAGGAGGCGGTCCGACACCGAGAGCCCAAGGGCCTTGACCATGTGACTGACGAGCATGCGCACCAGTGCCATGATCACCAGAATGCCGATAAAGACCGCCGCACAGCCGGCCATTGTCCGGATCGCCGGATCGCCCAGACCACTGAATAACTGGCCGGCCGACTCGCCAAATTCGACACTGGCAAAAATTGCCAGGCCCCAGGCGACCAGCGCAATGACTTCCCCGACCACGCCACGCCACAAACCAAACAGCAGCGACAGGCCGACTACGCCCAGAACGATGTAATCAAAAGTCGTCATTACTTGGCTGCGACCACACCGCCAACACCGATCTTCTTCATCCGCTCCAGCGCCTTGTCGGCAGCTTCGCGATTGGCAAAGGGACCAGCGCGCACACGGGTCTTGCGCCCCTGTGGCGTATCGAGCGTTTCGGTGTAGGTACGGATACCCAGCTCACCGAGCTTGCTTTTCAATATCCTGACGTTTTCCTCATTGCTGAAAGCGCCAATCAGCACCAGATGTTCGCCACCCTTGCTTGGCGCCTTGTTCTCGGCCACCTGCCCACCAAGAATCGCCGCCACCCGCCTGGCTTCATCGGTTTTTTCCGGCGTCTTTTCCGGGATTTTTTCCGGCGCTTTCTCAAGCGGTTTTTCGACCGGCTTTTCTGCTTTCACCACTGGCTTCTCAAGCGCTTTCTCCGGCTTCGGCAGGGGCTTTTCCGACTTTAGCGGCGACTTTTCAACAGGTTTTTCCAGCGGCTTGTCCTTGTTGGTCTCGATCACCCGCGCCGTCGGCTTGCCCGCAGGCAGCGCTGGCGTTAGCGGGCGCGGCTCCGCCGCTGGCGGCAAGGGCGGCTTGGCGACCGCCGGCAGTTTTTCAAGCGGCGCGGGGGCAAACTTTTCTTCAGGGGCACTGGCAAACTTCGGCGCAAAGGCCTTGTCGTTCTGGCCGGGAATGCGGATATCCACATCCTGCACCGGCTGCCGTGGCTCCTGGTCCATGACCAAGGGCAGCACGACGGCGACAACGGACACGAAAAAAATCGCCCCGATCAAGCGGCGACGGGCGCGTTTTTTGAGTTGCAACTGGGTGTCGTTGTCTTCCATGGATCAGGCCTTGCGCCGTAACGCGGTCAGCGCGCCGGCCACCGTATAGAAAGAGCCAAAGGCGATGATTCTATCACTTTCGGCCGCCAGCCCCTTGGCCGCCTGCATCGCCTCCTGTGGCGAGGGGTGGCAGCAGACCTCGCCACCCAGCGCCTGCTCGGCAATGATCGCGGCCAAGGCTTCGGCCGAGGTGCCGCGCAGCCCGCCCAGCGTCGCCAGGTGCCAGTAATCGACCTTGCCCTTGAGCGGCGCCAGCGCGCCGGCAATATCCTTGTCGGCCAGCATGCCGACCACCGCGTAAGTACGGTCGAAAAAGCCCATGCTCGAAAGATTGTCAGCCAGCACCCGCACGGCTTGCGGATTATGACCAACATCGAGAACGATTGCCGGTTTGCCGGGAATGACCTGGAAACGACCGGCGATTTCGGTTTCGATCAAGCCCGGACGAATCGCCTGCATCGTTACCGGCAACTTGCCGGTCAGGGCGTCGAGCGCCGCTAGCGCCACGGCGGCGTTGAACAATTGTGTCGGCCCGCGTAATCCGGGATAAGCCAGCGAGCGACGCAAGACCTGTTCACCATTGCGACACCACCAGCGCCATTGCAGGCGATTTTCGCTGCTGGCCGGGTTGGGCCGCTCGAAACCGAAATCGCGACCAATCAGGCGCAAGTCGGCGCCGATAGCCGCTGCGTGATCGAGCAGGCTTTGCGGCGGCTGGGCATCAGCGCAGAAAGCCGGCTTGCCGGCGCGGAAAATCCCGGCCTTTTCAAAGCCGATACTTTCCCGATCCGGGCCAAGCCAGTCGGTATGGTCGAGATCGACCGTCGTCACAATGGAAATGTCCGGTTCGTAGGCGTTGACCGCATCAAGCCGGCCACCGAGACCCACTTCGAGAATCGCTGCCTCGACACCAGCGGCAGAAAAGACTTCCCAGGCTGCCAGCGTGCCGAATTCAAAGTAGGTCAGCGCCACATCGCCAGCCTGCTGCCGCGCCGCTTCAACGCGGGCAAAGGCCGCACACAGCGTGTCGTCATCGACCGGCCGGCCATTCAGACGCACCCGCTCGTTGTAATCGAGTATATGCGGCGAGGAATAGCAACCGACCTTGTAGCCGGCACGGTCAATGATGTTTTCCAGGTAGGCGCAGGTCGAACCCTTGCCATTGGTGCCCCCGACGATGATCACCGGACAGAACTCGCTTTGACCGAGCACCGCCTTGAGCTTGCGGATACGCTCCAGCCCCAGCTCAATGCCGGCCTGCCCCTTCGGATGCAGCCCCTCGAGGTGGGCCAGCCAGTCGTTTTTAGTCATTAGTTGTTGGTTTCTAGTTGCTAGTCATCAATTGCCGGCCAGCCTTTAGCTAATAACCAAGGACTAATGACTTGCAACTCACCTTCACGCTGCCGCCGGCAGCTTTTGCAGCAATGCCAGTGCGCGCGCCACCTGGTCGCGTAGTTCGCGACGGTCGACGATCATGTCGATAGCGCCCTTTTCGAGCAGGAATTCGGAACGCTGAAAGCCTTCCGGCAGCTTTTCGCGCACGGTCTGTTCGATGACGCGTGGGCCGGCAAAGCCGATCAGCGCTTTCGGTTCGGCGATGACCACATCACCGACAAAGGCGAAGGATGCCGAAACGCCGCCCATGGTCGGATCGGTCAGAATCGAAATGAATGGCAGGCCAGCATCGGCCAGCTTGGCCAGGGCAGCGGTCGTCTTGGCCATCTGCATCAGCGAAAACAGGCCTTCCTGCATGCGTGCACCGCCGGAAGCGGTAATGCAGATGAAGGGCATTTTCTGTTCCAGCGCCAGATGCACGCCACGCACGAAGCGCTCGCCGAGCACCGAACCCATCGAACCACCCATGAATTCGAATTCGAAGGCAGCGGCAACCACCGGCATGGTCTTGATCGTGCCCTGCAGGACCACCAGCGAATCACTTTCATCGGTCGCCTGAGTGGCTTCCTTCAAACGATCCGGATATTTCTTGGAATCCTTGAACTTCAGGCTGTCGACCGGCAAAACATCGGCGCCGATCTCAAAACGGCCTTCCGGGTCGAGCAACATGTCGAGCCGCTCGCGTGAGTTCAAGCGATGGTGATGGCTACATTTGGGGCAGACCTGCAGATTCTTTTCCAGATCGGTCGCGTAGAGCACCGCCTCGCAGGACGGGCACTTGCTCCACAAGCCTTCCGGCAGATTGGAGCGGTGCTTGACCCCCTGTTCGCGTTTGATCTTCGGCGGCAGTAGTTTGGTCAGCCAACTCATGCTTGTACTCCATCAACACCGCGACGAATGTCGGCGACCAGCGCCTTGACGCTGGCACAGGCCGTTTCTGCGGTGGACTGCTCAATTTCTTCAATAATCCGGCTACCGACAACGACAGCGTCGGCAAAGGCGGCAATACGTGCCGCCGTCGCGGCATCGCGGATGCCGAAACCGACACCCACCGGCAAACCGGTCTGCTCGCGAATCATCGGCAAGCGTTCAGCCACAGCCTCGACATTCAGCGCGCCGGAACCGGTAACCCCGGCCAGCGAAACGTAATAGACGTAACCGCTGGCGATGGTGGCGACATGGGCAATGCGTTCTGCGGTCGACGTCGGCGCAATGAGGAAAATCGGATCCATGCCGTTGAGCTTCATTGCCGTACCAAACTTCTCGGCTTCCTCGGGCGGATAATCGACGACCAGTACGCCATCAACCCCGGCTGCGGAAGCAGCAGCGGCAAACTTCTCCAGCCCCATGGCCTCGATCGGATTGGCGTAGCCCATCAGCACGACCGGCGTCTGGACATCGGTCTTGCGGAATTCAACGACCAGGGCCAGCACCTTGCGCAGGGTCATGCCCTTGGCCAGGGCGCGCTCGGAAGCACGCTGAATGGTTGGGCCGTCAGCCATCGGATCGGAGAAGGGCACGCCGAGTTCGATGACGTCGGCGCCGGCTTCGACCAGCGTGTGCATCAGCGGCAGGGTCAGCGTGGCATCCGGATCGCCGGCAGTAATGAAGGGAATCAGCGCCTTGCGGCCTTCGGCATTGAGCCGGTCAAATGCGGTTTTTATGCGCGACATCAGAAAACGATCCCCGACTTCTCGGCCACGGTATGCATGTCCTTGTCACCCCGGCCGGAGAGATTGACCAGCAGAATCTTGTCTTTCGGCAAGGTCGGCGCCAGCTTGGCGGCGTAAGCCAGCGCGTGGCTGGATTCGAGCGCCGGAATGATGCCTTCGATGCGGCACAGGGTATGGAAGGCGGCGAGCGCTTCGCTGTCATCGACCGGCTGGTACTCAGCACGGCCGAGATCCTTGAGCCAGGCGTGTTCCGGACCGACGCCGGGGTAGTCCAGACCGGCCGAAATCGAATGCGTTTCGATGATCTGACCGTCTTCGTCCTGCAGCAGGTAGGTGCGGTTGCCATGCAGCACGCCGGGCACGCCAGCGGTCAGCGACGCCGAATGGCGACCGGTTCCCATGCCGTCACCGGCGGCTTCAACGCCGATCAGGCGGACGCCCTCGACGTTGATGTAGGGATAGAAAATACCCATCGCGTTGGAACCGCCACCGACACAGGCAATCACCGCATCGGGCTGACGACCGGTCATTTCCGGCATCTGCGTCAGGCATTCCTCGCCGATGATCTTCTGGAAGTCGCGCACCAGCATCGGGTAGGGATGCGGGCCGGCGACAGTGCCGATGATGTAGAAGGTATTGTGGATGTTGGTGACCCAGTCGCGCATCGCTTCGTTCAGCGCATCCTTGAGCGTCTTCGATCCGGATTCTACCGGCACGACCTTGGCGCCCAGCAGCTTCATGCGGTAAACGTTGGCGGCCTGACGACGGACGTCCTCGCTGCCCATGTACACCACACATTCCATGCCGTAGCGGGCGGCAACCGTCGCCGTTGCGACACCGTGCTGGCCAGCACCGGTCTCGGCGATCACGCGCGGCTTGCCCATGCGCTTGGCGAGCATGGCCTGGCCGATGCAGTTGTTAACCTTGTGGGCACCGGTGTGGTTCAGGTCTTCACGCTTCAGATAGATCTGTGCGCCGCCAAGCAGCTCGGACCAGCGCTTGGCGTGATAAATCGGCGACGGACGGCCGACGAAGTGCTTGAGCTCGTATTCGTATTCGGCGCGAAAGGCCGGATCAGCCTGCGCTTCGGCATAGGCCTGCTTCAACTCGTCGAGCGCGCCAAACAGCGTCTCGGCAACGAACACACCACCGTAGGGACCAAAATGGCCCTTGGCGTCTGGGAAGTTATATTGACTCATCGGCTTTCCGTACTGCCGCCACGAAGGCAGCGATTTTGTCGTGATCCTTGATGCCCTTGCTCATTTCCACGCCAGAGGACACGTCGACCGCCTGCGGTCGCACGCGTTCAATGGCCTCACCAACGTTTTCTGCGGTCAACCCGCCTGAAAGCACCAAAAAGCCGGGCAGATCAGGCGGAATCAGGGTCCAGTCAAACACATGACCGCCACCACCGTAGCCTTCAACAAAGGCATCGAGCAACAGCCCCCGCGCGTCGGAGAACGAGCGGGCGAATTCTACCAGATCGAGCCCCGGCCTCACCCGCGCCGCCCGCAGCCAAGGCCTTGAAAACTGACGGCAATACGCCGCATCCTCATCGCCATGAAACTGCAGGATATTGATCGGCAGCGCCGCGCAGCTCGCTCGCACCTGCTCCGGAGACGCGTTAACAAACAGTCCGACGACATCAATAAACGGCGGAATGCGCCGCGCCAGCTCGGCCGCGCGCCGTGGCGTCACGTAGCGCGGGCTAGGTGGATAGAAGACAAAACCGATGGCGTCCGCCCCTGCTGCAACGGCGGCATCGACATCCTCTTCTCGCGTCAGGCCACAAATCTTGATGCGGGTTTTCATGTCAGCAATCCATCGAGAAAATCGTCATCCGGGTCCGGCAAGCCCCAGTGCGGCTCATAAACCGGCCCGCGAAAATACAGACCATCCGGCGAAAAAGTCGGCGCGGCCAGCTTGCGGTCACGCATTTGCAGCAGTTCATCGACCCAGCTCGCCGGCTGCGCGCCCTTGCCAATATGCACCAAGGTACCAACCAGGTTACGCACCATGTGATGCAGAAAGGCCGACGCTTCGAAATCGAAGACAAACATCGAACCGCATTGCCGCACTGACGCATGGCTCATGGTCTTGATTGGCGACTTGGCCTGGCACTCGGCCGCACGAAACGCCGAGAAATCGTGTTCCCCAAGCAGTCGACCGCAAGCGTCCTGCATGGCGGGCAAATCAAGCGGCAAATGAAACCAGCCCAGACGCCCTTGCCATAAACCGGGACGCTGCGGACGATTGAGCAGCAAATAGCGGTAACGCCGGCCACGGGCGCTGAAACGCGCATGAAACTCGTCGCTGACCGGCAGCGCCCAGCGCACCGCGACCCCCGCCGGCAAATGCGAATTGACCCCGCGCACCCAGGCGGTCAAGGGCCGCTCTACCGTGGTTTCGAAATGCACGACCTGCTGCGCGGCATGCACACCGGCATCGGTCCGCCCGGCACACAGCACGCCGATCCGTTCGCCGGCAATGGCCAGCAACGCAGACTCCAGCGCATCCTGGACGGTCCGGCCATTGGTCTGGCTTTGCCAGCCGCGAAAATCGCTGCCACAGTATTCCAGCCCGAGGGCAATCCTCACCACAAACTCACTCCCAGCAAGAGCAGCCAGCCCAGCGCCAGCATCAGGTAGTCGGCTTTTTGCCAAGCAACAACACGCAACTGCATAACCCCATCCTCGCCAGCCTCCGGCAGCTGCGCCAGCATCTGCCGCCAGTCGCTCCGCGCCGGCAGGTCTTCGATACTTTCCATGACCAGCGCCAGCCGAACGACCAGGCGCTCACCATCAAGACCGCAGCGCCGCCAGGGCATCAGCAAGCCCCACAAACCTGACAGCAGTCCCTGTCGCCCCAAGCGCCCGAGCAAGGCCGCCAGGCAGGCCAGCACTGCCAGCAAACGTACCGCGTTGAGATTGGCTTCGCCAACACCTTCATAGGTCGGCGCCCAGGATTGATCAAACCACGCCTCACCAGCGGTGTTGTAAGCCAGAATCAGCCATAAGGTCAGCAGCAGCCAGCGCGCCCGGCGCACATAAGCCAGCCATTTCCGCCAGGCAATGGGGGCGCTCAACAAGGCGCACAGACCTAGGGCGAGCAGCCCCGGATAGCCAAAAAACTGCGTCGCGACAATGCCGGCCAGCCAGATCAACAATACTGCGCTTGGATGCAAAAATGGCCTCTCCAAAATGCACACAGCCCCTTGCGGGGCCATGTGGTGGCATTACAGCAAGACTCAGACGCCCAGTCGGCCAAGCATCGCCTTGGCTTGTTCAACCAGATCAGGGGGAGCGCCGGCAATGACTTCGCGCAGCAGCTCGCTGGCACCGTCAGCATCGCCCATTTCCTCATAAGCCTTGGCCAGATCAAGCTTGGTATTGGCTTCTTCCCAATCCTGACCATGTTCGGCCGCAGGTGCCGGCGCAAAAATCGAGGCCACCGCCGCCTCGACCACACCGCCCGCAGACTTGGGCGGAGCGAGATCGAGATCTATCGTGGTGATATCGAACTTCGGCTGCTCCATGACCTGCGTCATGAACATCGACGCGCCAAGGTCAACATCGAAATCCAGGCTGCCGGAATCCGCATCTTCCGCCATCAGCCCGGCCCCCGCGATCACCGTTGCCGCTGGATCAATCGCTGGCTTGGCCGGAGCAACAGGTGGCGGCATGTCAAAATCAAAGTCCAGCGACATTTCGCTCGACTTTTTGGGCGCTTCCCCAACGACTGGCTTGGCAGCTGCAGTCTGAGGCATCTCCAGCGCCCCCAGATCAAAGCTCGTATCCATGACGTTCATCGGATCCGGCATGATCATCGTGCCTTCAGCCGAGAAATTCGTTTCCGGCACCGAGTTGCCAGAAAGCGCAGCGCTTGCCCCAACGTTCAAATCAAAGTCAAGCGCACTGGGCTCTTCAACCGAAAGAATGCCGCTATTGCTACCCAGGTCGAAATCAAGCGTGATGACATCGTGCGCATCGCTGACTGGCGCCGCTGGTTTGCTGTCGCTCTTTGCAGCGAGCACCGGAGCAGGCTCCGGAACGCCCAGATCGAAATCAAGCGTCATCATTTCAGCAGCGGCTACTGGCTCAGGAGCGGGAGCAACCGGCTCGCCGGCCGACGGCAGGATCAGCGTGGATTTGGAAAAATCGTCGTCCGGCTTGGCCGCAAATACAGGAGCTTCGACCGGAGGAGCCACCGGGGCTGCCGCTGGCGTGAAGAATGGTTCAGGCTCGGGACTACTCTTGGAGAAGAAATCACTGCTTTCCGACAAGGAGGTTTGCGGCGCCTCACTGCGGGCAAATGGAGAATCCCCGGCGGCACCAAAATACAGCGGATTATTCGGGTCCAGCTTGACACCAAGCGCCGCAACCTTCGCCCAATCCGGTCCCTGACCGTCGGTTTGCGCATATAGCTCACTGGCCAGGGTTTCAAACTGCTTCAGGCTGCCCCGCGAAGCATAAATCTCCAGCAATTTGGCATGAATTGCCGTGCGCTGAGGATCCTTGTTCAAGGCGTCGAGCAGGATTTCCTCGGCCTGGGTATCACGCCCATAGGCAATGTAAACATCAGCCTCGGCGACCGGATCAACCTCATCGGTATCGATCATTGCGGCACCGGTCTGACTGAAGTCAGCCGTTTGCAACGGAATATTCGCCGTATCAACGCTCTGTCCGCCGGTCATCCGGAATACCGAATTGGGCCCAAGGCTGGAAGGTACAGGTGCTGTGCTGGCTAGCGGCGGTGAATCCTTGATTCCACGGCGGCGATACATGGCAAAGCCACCCAGACCCAACAGCGCCAGCAAGCCTCCCACGCCACCAAAAAGCATCACGGGATCAGCCAGCAATGAATCAATCAGATCCGGCTCAGGCGGCGGCGGTGGCGGTGGTACAACTACCCGCTTCGGCTTGGGTGCTGGCGGCTTGACCTCCTGCGTTGCCGGTTCAGCAGGTTTAACTTCCGCCGGTTTGACTTCAGCAGGCTTGGCCGGCTCGGCGGGCTTGGGTGGATCGGACGGCTTGAGCGGCGGCACTTCTGCAGCGCGAACCACTTCCTGCGGCTTGACTGCCGGCTCGACAGGTTTTGCCGCTTCTGCCACCGGACGCGGCGCTACCGGCGCTGGCGCGACGGCAGTAACTGGTGGCCGCACTTCTTCCTTTTTCGGTACAGCAGCCTGCTGTAGCTCTGCCAATTTCTGATTTTTCATCTCCAGAAGTTTCTGGAGATCAGCGACATTCTTTTCCAGAGTTGCCAAGCGTTCCTGCGCCTCTTTGTAGGCCTTGTCGCGGGCAATTCTGTCCTCCTCTACACCGGCCGACTTGAGCGCATCCGGCCCCTTGGCAGGAGCATCCGTCCTTGCAACCTTGACCTGATCCTTGGCCTTCTCCGCAGGAGGCGTCTTGTCCTCAAGCTTTGCCGAAATTTTGCCGGAGCTCGACTGAGCCGACGCAGCCTCATTTTTTGCTGGCGCATTGGCCGTCGCCGCCGCCAGCTTCTGGCGATAGCCATGCCAGTCCTGAGCTTGCGCCAGATAGGTACGGCGAGCCTCGGCAGGAGGAATGGACTCCAGTTCATCCTTCTGGGGAATCGCCAGAATGGCACCTTCCTTCAGACGATGAATACTCTTGCCGACAAAAGCATCAGGATTATTGCGGAACAGGCCAATCAGCATTTGTTCCAGTGAAACGCCGGGAACTCGCATCTCGCCTGCAATGCGCTGCAGCGTGTCACCATGATGGACCACGCGAGTTCCAGCCATTTCTGAAGATGGCTTTTTGACCTCTGCCGGGGACTCGCTAACGGTCGGCTTGCGACTTGTCGGTCTTTCCGGAGCAGTTGCCTTGATATCCATGGCGCCGGCACCACGCACCGTCTCCACCACCTTGGCGTCGACAATCGAGCGCACAGCAGACTGAGGCGCAAGATCCGGCGGATCAAGCAGGAAGGTATATTCGCGTACCAAGCGGCCGCTGGGCCAATCGAGCTCCATCAAAAAATCGACGAAAGGCTCATTGAGCGGTTTAAGCGAAGTCAGCTTGACAACAGTTTGCCCCGAAGGACGTTTTTCGAGATTAAAACGAAGATCGTTGAGGACTGAGGAATACTCGATACCGGCCTGCTTGAAGGCGTCTCTTTGGGCCAGCCTGACCGTCATCCCAAGCAATTCGTCCTTGTTGGCCGAAACATCCAACTCAGCCCGCAAGGGTTGCCCCAGACCGGAAAAGACCGTCAGCTTACCCAAGCCAGCCGCTTCCGCCCCCCAAGGCGCAAAGGCCATGCAGGATGCAATAGCCATTGCTAGCACACGTTTATTGAACCTAGCGATATTCGTTTCGTTCACGGCGAAACCCTGAGCGTCGATTTTGGGGAGTTTGAAATTAACATCATGCATTTAGCAATGCAAGCTAAACTCATTACCCCATTGTTTGCAAAAATCCGGCGTTTAGCATCAAAAAGCGAGGCCCAGCCTCGCTTTTTTGTTTTCTATCAAGCCTCTAGCAGAATGCGCAACATACGGCGCAGCGGCTCGGCAGCGCCCCACAAAAGTTGGTCGCCACAGGTAAAGGCCGCCAGATATTCCGGCCCCATGGCCATTTTGTGCAAACGCCCCACCGGTACAGTCAGCGTACCGGTGACGGCAGCCGGGGTCAATTCGCGCTCGGAAATCTCGCGATCATTCGGCACAACCTTGGCCCAGGGATTGGCCTTGGCCAGCATGTCGCTGATTTCATCGAGCGGTACGTCCTTCTTCAGCTTGATGGTCAGCGCCTGGCTGTGGCAGCGCATGGCGCCGATGCGCACGCACAAGCCATCGATGGGAATCGAACCGGCTGTACGGAAAGCCGGCTTGCCGAGGATCTTGTTGCATTCGGCACCGCCCTTCCATTCTTCCTTGGACTGACCGTTCTCGTAAGGCACGTCGATCCACGGGATCAGCGAGCCGGCGAGCGGCGTGTTGCGGAAGTTCTTCTTCGGGAAGCTGTCCGAACGGATGGTTTCGGCGACTTTTCGATCAATATCGAGAATGGCCGAAGCCGGATCGGCCAGCAGGTCGGCGACCGACGAATGGATTGCCCCCATCTGGGCGATCAGTTCGCGCATGTTCTGCGCCCCTGCGCCGGAAGCAGCCTGGTAGGTCATCGAACTTGCCCATTCGATCAGGTCGTTCTGGAATAGCCCACCCAGCCCCATGAGCATCAGGGAAACCGTGCAATTGCCGCCAATCCAGTTCTTGCCGCCCTTGACCAGGGAATCCTTGATCACGTTCATATTGACCGGGTCAAGAATGATCACGGCATCGTCGGCCATGCGCAGCGACGAAGCAGCATCAATCCAGTGACCGTTCCAGCCAGCTGCACGCAGCTTGGGGAAAACTTCCTTGGTGTAGTCGCCGCCCTGGCAGGTAATGATGATCTCGCAAGCCTTCAGCGCATCGATATTCGAGGCATCCTGCAAGGGCAGAGAAGCTTCCTTGCCGCCAAACACCGGCGCTTTGCCGCCAGCCGCGGAAGTGGAGAAATACACCGGGTCTATATGAGCGAAATCGCCCTCTTCGACCATCCGCTGCATCAGCACGGAACCAACCATGCCACGCCAACCGACCAAACCAACCTTCTTCATGTCATTTCCTTTATGGCAAGTTGCCTAGAATCGAGGAGCTGGAGCCGCTAGAAAACCCACTCGATCCTAATACCTAACAGCTCAATCCTAACTCACAGTGCAGCGAGTACCGCGTCGCCCATTTCTCTGGTGCCGACCTTGTTTGTGCCGCGCTCGTAGATGTCACCGGTGCGATAGCCTTGGGCCAGCACTTTCTTGACGGCATTCTCGACACGCTGCGCCTGATCTTCCATGTTGAAGGTGTAACGCAGCATCATCGCCACCGACAGGATGGTTGCCAGCGGATTGGCAACGCCCTTGCCGGCGATATCCGGGGCTGACCCATGCGAGGGCTCGTACATCCCCTTGTTGTTGGCATCGAGCGAGGCGGACGGCAGCATGCCGATCGAACCGGTCAGCATCGAGGCCTCATCGGAGAGGATGTCGCCAAACATGTTGCCGGTGACCATTACATCGAACTGCTTCGGTGCCTTGACCAGCTGCATCGCGGCATTGTCGACCAGCATGTGGCTGAGTTCGACATCCGGGTAATCCTTGCTGACCTCGATCATGACGTCGCGCCAGAGCTGGGTGGCTTCAAGCACATTCATTTTGTCAATCGAGCACAGCTTCTTGTCGCGCTTCTGCGCCGCCTGGAAGGCAACATGACCAATGCGACGGATTTCCGACTCGCTATACACCATGGTATTGAAGCCGACGCGCTCGCCGTTTTCTTCACGCACGCCACGCGGCTGGCCGAAGTAGATATCACCGGTCAGTTCACGAACAATCAGGATATCGAGCCCGGCAACCACTTCCGGCTTGAGCGTGGAAGCGTTAGCCAGTTCCGGGTAAAGAATTGCCGGACGCAGGTTGGCAAACAAGGCAAGATCCTTGCGAATGCCCAGCAGGCCACGCTCGGGGCGCAACTCGCGGGCCAGCGTGTCCCACTTCGGACCACCGACAGCGCCAAGCAGGATGGCATCAGCTTCGGCCGTCAGCTTTTTGGTCACTTCCGGATAAGGCGTGCCATGGACGTCATAGGCTCCGCCACCAATCAGGCCTTCTTCAAGTTCAAAGCCAAGATCAAGCGCTTGCAATACACGCACGGCTTCCGCCATGATCTCGGGACCAATGCCGTCGCCCGGCAGGACACAAATTTTCATGCTCTCTCCTGATAGTTATGCGAACAGCCAGGGCTGTTCGATGCGGCGCTTGGCCTCGAATTCACGAATTTTTTCAGCATGCCGCAGGGTCAGGCCAATATCGTCCCAACCGTTGAGCAGGCACTCCTTGCGGAAGGCGTCGATCTGGAACGGAATGCCATGACCGTCAGCACGAACGACCGTTTGCCCGGCCAGATCAATCAACAGCTTGTAACCTGGCGTCGCTTCAACCTGCTGGAACAGCGCCTCGATTTCGGCAGCCGGCAGCACGATGGGCAGGATGCCGTTCTTGAAGCAGTTGTTGAAAAAGATGTCAGCAAAGGATGCGGCAATGATCGCCTTGAAACCGAAATCAAGCAGCGCCCATGGCGCGTGCTCACGTGAGCTGCCACAACCGAAGTTGGCGCGGGTTAACAAGACTTCAGCGCCTTGGTAACGCGGCTGATTGAGCACGAAATTCGGATTTTTCGGGCGACCGGCACTGTCCTGGCCCGGTTGACCAACATCCATGTAACGCCATTCGTCGAAGGCATTCGGACCAAAACCGGAACGCTTGATCGACTTGAGAAACTGCTTGGGAATGATGGCATCGGTGTCGACGTTATTACGGTCGAGCGGGGCCACCAGGCCCTCCAGACGTACGAACTTGTCCATTTGAAACCTTATCTGGTTGCGCGCTGGATGGCTTCGCCACCCTTTTCAATATCCCGACCCATCCCCTGCACCGTATTACAAGCGCTCAGGGAAGTCAGTGAAACTACGGTCAACAGCGCAAAAACGAGCTTTTTCATGAGTTCCTCCAGAATCAGAGAATGTCACGCACATCGGCAAAGCGACCAGCAATTGCCGCCGCTGCCGCCATCGCCGGACTCACCAGATGCGTGCGTCCGCCAGGCCCTTGGCGACCTTCAAAATTGCGGTTCGAGGTCGAAGCACAACGTTCACCCGGCTCAAGACGGTCAGCGTTCATCGCCAGACACATCGAGCATCCCGGTTCACGCCACTCAAAACCGGCCGCCACGAAAATCTTGTCGAGCCCTTCCGCTTCGGCCTGGCGCTTGACCAGCCCGGAACCCGGCACCGCCAGGGCCAGCTTGACGTTCGCGGCCACACTACGACCCTTGAGCACGGCCGCAGCTTCGCGCAAGTCTTCAATGCGGGAATTGGTGCAGGAGCCAATGAAAATCTTGTCGACGGGAATCTGCGCAATCGGCGTATTGGGATACAGGCCCATGTACTGCAGCGCCCGCTCCATGCCTTCGCGCTTGACCGGATCGCTTTCCTTCGCCGGATCGGGCACGACGGCATCGATGGCAACGACCATTTCCGGCGAGGTACCCCAGGTAACCTGCGGCTTGATGGCTTCCGCCTTGAGCTGGACCACCCGGTCATACTGCGCGCCAGCATCGGAATGCAGGGTACGCCAGTAGGCCACGGCCTTGTCCCAGGTGTCGCCGGTCGGCGAGAAAGGACGACCTTTCAAATAATTGATCGTGGTGTCGTCGACCGCAATAAAGCCCAGACGTGCGCCACCTTCGATGGCCATATTGCATAGGGTCATGCGCCCTTCCATCGACAGGCTGCGAATCGCCGAGCCGCCGAATTCGATGGCGTAGCCCGTACCGCCGGCCGTACCGATGGTGCCGATAATCGCCAGCGCGACATCCTTGGCGGTCACGCCCTTGCCCAGCTTGCCTTCGACGGCAACGAGCATGGTCTTGGATCGCTTCTGCACCAGACACTGCGTAGCCAGCACATGCTCGACCTCGGAAGTACCAATACCGTGCGCCATACAGGCGAATGCGCCATGCGTCGAGGTATGCGAGTCACCGCAAACCACGGTCATCCCTGGCAGGGTGGCACCGTTTTCCGGGCCGACCACGTGCAGGATGCCCATGCGCGGGTCTTTGAACGGAAAATAGGCCAAGGCACCGACTTCGCGGATATTGGCATCCAGCGTTTCGACCTGAAGGCGCGAGATGGGATCGGTGATCCCCTCTTCCCAATGATCCGTCGGCGTATTGTGATCCGGCGTCGAAACAATGGAGGAAACTCGCCAGGGCTTGCGGCCAGCCAGCTTCAAACCCTCAAACGCTTGCGGGCTGGTGACTTCATGCACGAGATGGCGATCAATGTAGAGAAGCGCCGTGCCGTCATCTTCCTGATGAACAACATGGTTTTCCCAAAGCTTGTCGTAAAGAGTCTTCGACATGGAACCTGAATTCGGTATTAAAGCGCCAGATTATTGCACAGGATCAGGGCTTTTTGGCCTCCCCGGGCCGTCGACCGCAGCAGCCTCGCCCAGCCAGCGATAAATCATCAGAAAGCCGGCAAATGCAAACAGGGAGCCGAGAGAAAAACTCCAGCCCGCCCCCCATTGATCCCAGGTTCGACCGCTGATCAATGCCCCCAGCAAACCACCGGCACCGAAGGACAAACTGGAATACAAGGCCTGCCCACGCGCCTGAGCCTTGCCAGGAAACCAGCGATTCACCGCGACGATGGCTGACGCGTGATAGGCGCCGAAGGTCAGTCCATGCAGCAACTGGGCGATGACAGCGATGAACAATGAAGACATGCCCCAGCCGATCATCAGGAAGCGCAGCACGGCAGCACCAAAACAAAGCAGCATCACCGCGCGCAGCGAATGCCGCTGCATCACTTTGGGCATCACCATGAATACGCCGATTTCGGCCATGACGCCCAGCGACCAGAGAATACCCACCGCCGTTTTACTGTAGCCATGATCAGCGAGATGAATCGAATAGAAAACGTAATAGGCACCATGCGCCACCGACATGGCGAAACAGGCCGCCATGAAAGCCAGCACCGCCGGCTGACGCAGAATTCCCAGAACCGGCAGCAACAGCGGCGCATGAGCAAGGGCCCGTGCCTCGGGCAAAAAGAGCGCACACAGCAGGATGCCACCGAGGATCGCCGAGCAAACCCACAGCACTGCAATCGGCGGCAGAAAATCGAGCAGCGCCCCCGTCGCCATGACCGCGACGATGAAGCCTATCGATCCCCACAGGCGAATCCGCGAATAACGACCGCGATCTTCACGCAAATGATCAAAAGTCAGGGCTTCGACGAGCGGCAGCGCACCACTCCAGAAGAAAGCCAGCACTGCCATGGCCAGTAACATGCCCGGCAGGCGATCAAGCCAGAAAAACGCCAGGAAGCCCGCCAACCCCACCGCACCGGCTAGGCGAATGATGCTCAGGCGCCAACCATAATGGTCAGCAATCCAGCCCCAGAAGTTGGGACCGAACAGTCGCATCAACTGCATCTGCGACATCAACAGGCCGATATCCCAGGCAGAAAATTTCAGCGACTGAAGATAGAGCCCGAAATACGGGGAAAAAGCCCCGATAAAGGCAAAGTAGAAAAAGTAATACCCCGAGAGGCGCCAGTAGGGCAAAGCGTGCATCGGTCCATTTTACCGGACACCCGCTCGGGCGGAGGCAGATTACTGGGCTGCCTGTTGGCCGGCACGGAATGCCAGAAGCATGTTATAAAGCTCATCCTTGAGCTTGATGCGCTGCTTTTTCATGTCTTCCATGGTGAAATCAGCAATCGGCATGTCATGCTCTTCGAGGTCTTCCACCTTGCCCGTCAGGCGATGGTAGCTGTCAAACAGCTTGGCGAAATGGGCGTTACCCAGCTTGAGGGCGTGAATTGCGTCAGCCAATTCCGGAAATTCGTGATGAAGGTCATGGTGTTCAACTTGCATAGATAGTCTCCCTTAATACGGCTACCGCCATCAAAGCGGCACAAAACTTTAAATTTTACGCGATTTTTCCGGGAATGCGCGGGGTCTGACAGAGCACATCAGCACACTGCGCACGATGCCGCAAGGCATGATCCATCAGCACCAAAGCCAGCATCGCCTCGGCAATTGGCGTCGCGCGAATGCCGACACAGGGATCATGGCGCCCCTGGGTTGCCACCTCAATCGGCTGCCCGTAGACATCAATGGAATGGCGCGCCTGGGCAATCGACGAGGTTGGCTTGATCGCCATATTGACGACTATCTCCTGCCCAGTCGAAATACCGCCAAGAATCCCGCCGGCGTGATTGCTGGCAAAGCCCTCTGGCGTCATTTCGTCGCCATGTTCGCTGCCCTTTTGGGCAACGGAAGCGAAACCAGCGCCAATTTCAACGCCCTTGACGGCATTGATCCCCATCATGGCATAGGCAATTTCAGCATCAAGCCGGTCATACACCGGCTCGCCCCAGCCCGGCGGCACGCCAGCAGCGGTCACGGTAATTTTCGCACCAACAGAATCGAGCGACTTGCGCAGTTCATCCATATAGTTTTCCAGCCGTGGAACAATCGCGGCGTTCGGCGCAAAAAACGCATTGCCGTCGATATCATCGGCCGCAACAAACGGAATTTCAATCGGCCCGAGCGCACTCATCCAGCCGCGAATGCTGATGCCGAAACGCTCAAGCAGCCACTTGCGGGCAATCGCCCCGGCCGCAACGCGCACCGCTGTTTCACGCGCCGACGAACGACCACCACCACGGTAATCGCGGAAACCGTATTTCTGGGTGTAGGTATAGTCGGCATGCCCCGGACGGAAGGTTTCGGCGATGTTGCCGTAGTCCTTGCTGCGCTGATCCTGGTTACGAATCAGCAGACCAATCGGTGTTCCCGTAGTCTTCCCTTCGAAAACTCCGGAAAGAATTTCCACGCTATCCGGTTCACGCCGCTGCGTCACATGCCGCGACGTCCCCGGCTTGCGCCGATCCAGCTCGGCTTGAATATCGGCCTCACACAAGGCGAGGCCCGGCGGGCAGCCATCGACAACACAACCAATGGCCGGGCCATGCGACTCACCAAAGGAAGTTACGGTAAACAGAGTGCCAAAGGTATTTCCGGACATGGAAGGGCCAATCGAATTCGCGGGGGCGGCAAGTTTACCACGTTGGCAAAAAGCCCCGCCCCGGCCCGTTCACCGCAAAAACGATAGCGCGCTCAGGCCGGCGTCTCGTCCGGCCAGTTCTTGATGTAGTTCTTCAACATCTTGTTCTCGAACCCCTGCTCTTCGAGAACGGCCTTGGCCACGTCCAGGAAAGAAATGACGCCCATCAGCATCGAGTCTTCGATCACCGGCAGATAGCGGGAATGTTTTTCGATCATCAGACGACGCAGGTCATTGGCCTCCATTTCCGGATAAGCCGTGACCGGGTCACGGACCATAACCTCGCCAACCAACACCCCGTCCGGACAAGCCCCGGTCTGCTTGAGTGCCAGCAAGACCTCGCGGAAGGAAAGCATGCCGACCATCTTCCCGCCAGACATCACCACCAGCGATCCAACATCGAGTTCAGCCATCAGGGTGATGGCCACAGTCAGCCGCTGCTCCGGGGTTGCAGTGTAAAGGGTGGCACCCTTGACGCGCAAAATCTCTCTAACCTTCATCAAGCTTCTCCTGAAAATCCGTTTAATCGCCCGATCTTAGAACATCAGGCAAGTTTCGCAAAGACGAACGGAACCTCTAGCAAAAAACCCGGTCGATGACCATTGCTGAAAACAAAAAAGTGCGTCCTCATAAATTTTTTCGATTCCGAGCGATTAATTCTTGCATATCGTCATAGTCATCTATACACTTCGATATATTACCTAGGTAATAGTTTAAAAAGACGCTTGGGTAACCCAACAACGATCTGTACGAATGGAGAATCCGATCATGGCAAACGTTAAGACCATCGAAAAAATCGACGCCCGCGAAATCCGCCGCAAACTTGGCCTGAACCAGCAACAGTTCTGGTCCACGCTCGGCGTGACCCAGAGCGGCGGTTCCCGCTACGAAAGTGGCCGCAACATGCCGAAGCCGGTGCGCGAACTACTACGCCTGGTTCACGTCGAACAAATCGACATCAAGTCGATCAAGCGTGAAGACTGGGAAATTGTTGAATATCTCCGCTCGCAGGAGCCGGAACTGTTCAAGTCCCTGAAGAAGTCGGCACGCAGCTACGCCAAGAAAGCGGCCTGATTTCAGGCCTCCCGGTTTTCGCCCCTTGCGGGCCGTTGACCGCAGAAACGGGCATCACGGTGAGACGATCACCTTGATGCCCGTTTCTTTATTGATTTGCCCGGCAAATTGCTCCAGTTCGCTGGCAGCCAGACGCTGCAGCCGTGACGCTGCAGCCTGCAAGGACGGACGAGCCAGACCGTAGAGGTGGATCCCGGCCAATCGGGCAGCCACAGGCTTGAGCAGGCGACAGTACGCGGCACGCGATTCGTCCGACGGCGCTTGCCCATCGAGAGCAAACCAGCAAGTCTGCACCCAGGTCGTCACCAAGCCGGCACAGATGGCCAGATGTACCGCAGCCTTGTCCGGCAACAAGGGCACCCCGTTGATTTCCTGCACTTCAGCTGCCGTCGCCCGATCCAGTTTGAACCAGACCTCGCCACCAAGCTCAGCCAGCTTTTTCAGGCCAGCCTGTACCGCTGGCCGATGCATCAGACTGCCATTGCTAATCAGCCGGACGATCAGTTTCCCCCTCAATTGAAAGCGCTCCAGCACGCGCTCGACGCAAGCCATTGCCTCGGCAAACTCGGCCGCGCTGGTGGGCTCGCCATTACCTGAAAAGGCAATATCAACCAAGCGCCGCGCCTCCGGCGGCACCTGTTGCTGCATGAAATCGCCAAACAGGGCAGCCTCCAGGAAATCCGCCAACTCACGCTCCAGCCGCAGCAGATCAATCGGTGGCGGCCCGCCCCGGCTCAGGTTGTCGACCTGGCAATAAACACAGGCCCAGTTACAGGCATTGTTGGGATTGAGATTGATGCCCACCGACACGCCGCCGGCACGCCGGGAAATGACGGGATAGACATACATCAGGCCGGCACTGTCCCGGCGGTGATCATCAGTAGTAAGCATGGCCCATTGTATAATCCGCCACCGATTTTCCAAGCAGACTGCCATGTTGATTACCCGCCGACTCGAGTTCGATGCCGGGCACCGCATCCCGGACCACAAGAGCCAGTGCCGCCACCTGCACGGCCATCGCTACGCCATCGAAATCACCCTGTCCGGCAACATCATCGACAAGGCAGGTGACGCCGCCAACGGCATGGTCATGGACTTTTCGCAAGTCAAGGATCTGGCCAAGAGCCATCTGGTCGATATCTGGGATCACGCCTTTCTCGCCTACGCTGGCGACAAGGTCATCGTCGACTTCCTGAATGCCCTGCCCGAGCACAAGACGGTGATTCTTGACCGTGTGCCGACCGCCGAGAATCTGGCGCGGATTGCTTTTGAGTGCCTGGACGCGGTTTACCGCGATACCTACGGCAATCACCTGCAGCTCGAGCAGGTGCGCCTGTACGAAACGCCAAACTGCTGGGCCGATGCGGCGCGTGCCCGCCTCGACTGAACACGCAAGACCCCATAAAACCGCCCTGGTCCTGACCGGTGGCGGCGCCCGAGCCGCTTACCAGACCGGCGCCCTGCAGGCTATCGCCCGACTATCCCGGCCGCGCTCGCGCAACCCTTTCCCGATTATTTGCGGCACCTCGGCCGGGGCCATCAACGC